>DAOTZN010000142.1:0-6901 GCA_034434095.1 Anaerolineales bacterium | reverse complement strand
CCAGTTACTAAACGACCTCTGTGTTAGCCGAGTGCTCAGGTTATAGCACATTTTCATGCTTGGTGGTGAACAGAGTTCATGGCGACTTTTGTCATAAGTTTATGTGACACTGTGCACTGGCTAACAGAGCATATACTTGTTATCTTTTGGGCAAAGGTGCTTATTCGTATAAGCGCATAAGCGTACATCATTTTTGAGGAGATGGTTACCCTATGAAAAAAATTCCTGTTTGGCTTGTGGGACTAGTAGTCACCTTATTGGTGGTTGTTGTCCCTGTGGCTGCTTTCTGGCCTAAGGACAACACGCCTTCTACCAATCCCTATGACTATCTGCCCCAGCATCCCACACACACCGACCACACATCCATCATTCAGGGGCCGCTCGACACCCCGCAGGATGTGACGCGTGCCTGCCTGGAGTGTCACCCCGAGGCTGCTGAGCAGGTCATGCACACCACCCACTGGATGTGGCAAAGTGAACCGGTGCAGGTTCCCTGGCGCGATGAGCCGGTCACCATCGGCAAGTTCAACCAAATAAACAACTTCTGCATCAGCACGGCCGGCAACGAATCCAAGTGCATGACTTGCCACATCGGCTACAACTGGGATCAATACCCACCCAAGGGTTATGACTTCGACGCGCAGGAGAACATCGACTGCCTGGTATGCCACGCGGACAAAAGCGCGTATGCCAAAGGCGACTTCGGCAACCCGGCCGACGGTGTGGATTTACTCGCCACAGCGCAGAGCGTGGGCATTCCCACGCGCGACAACTGCGGCGGCTGTCACTTCAACGGTGGCGGCGGCAACGGCGTCAAACATGGCGATCTGGACGAAAGCCTGTATCACCCCGGCGAACAGTTAGACGTGCACATGGGTAAGTACGACCTGTTGTGCACCGATTGCCATCGCACCACCGAACACCAGATCAAAGGGCGCTTGCTGGGCGATAACTACACCATTGACCCACAAGAGCAAGTGCAATGCACCGATTGCCACGTCACACCGCCGCATAATGACGAACGCCTGAACTCCCACCTCACCAGCGTGGCTTGCCAAACCTGCCACATCCCGCAAACCGCCCGCAAAGACCCAACCAAAACGTACTGGGACTGGTCGCAGGCCGGTGAAGACCGCGGCGACGATCACTACACCTACCTGAAAATCAAGGGCGAGTTCATTTACGAACGCAACACCATGCCCACCTACCTGTGGTTCAACGGCAACAACGCCTATCGCTACATCATCGGGGATCCGGTCAACCCCGATGGGGTAACGTACATCAACAAACCCGCCGGCGATATCAACGATCCACAGGCTAAAATCTTCCCCTTTAAGGTTATGGAAACCATCCAGCCCTATGACCCGGTCAATGGCTATCTGCTCACCCCCATCACGGCGGGTGAAGGCGGTTACTGGCACGATTTTGACTGGGACAAAGCCTTCCGCTTGGCGGAAGAACGCCTGGGATTACCTTACAGCGGCCAATATGGTTGGACGCCGACCGAAATGTTCTACCCCCAGACGCACATGGTCGCCCCGGCTCAGGACGCCCTGCAATGCAACGATTGTCACGGTCCGGATGGCCGCCTGGATTGGCTGGCCCTAGGGTACAACGGCGACCCCATTGACTGGGGCGGACGTTCGGATGCCCGATAATGTGGAGAACGACATGATGACAAAGAAAACACTCCCCCGCCTGTTCCTTGGCTTATTCCTGGTGCTGGCTGGCCTCCTTGCCCTGCGTTTCAGCGTCGCGGCCTACGAAAAGCCGGCCACAGCGCCCACACCCCCCGATACCAGCCCACACCCAACCTTTATGTTGCTGGATGCCGAAGGGCAAAATGTGCTCGAAAATGGCAAACCACTCTCTACCATGACCACTTGCGGCCAGTGCCACGATACGGAGTACATTGCCAGCCATAGTTTCCACACCGACCTGGGGTTGAGCGATTACCAGCCCACCGAGGGGTTGGATGCCAGTTCGGGAGCATTCGGCAAGTGGAACCCGCTGACCTATCGTTATCTCTCCCAGCCCGGCGATGAGCGCCTGGATTTGAGCACCCCCGAGTGGTTGATGACTCTGGGCTTGCGGCATGTCGGCGGCGCCCCGGCCATGACTTCGCGGGAGGGCACCCCCCTCACCAACCTTGCTCCAAGCGCGACCAACCCCGAAAGCGCGTTGCTCACCCCAGACGGCAGCCTCCAACCCTGGGACTGGGAGAAATCTGGCGTCATCGAGATGAACTGCTTCCTGTGCCACATGGCCCAGCCCGATGTCGCCGCCCGCCAGACGGCCATCCAGAATGGACAGTTCGCCTGGGCAAACACGGCTACGTTGCAAGCCAGCGGGCTGGTGCAATCCACCGCCGACGGTTGGCAGTGGAACCCGGCGGCATTCGACGAAAACGGGCAACTGAACCTCGATCAGGTCTTCGTCCAAAAGGCCACGAACGAAAACTGCGCTATCTGCCACGGCGTTGCCGACCGGCACAATACTGCCTTAGTCATCACCGACCTTTCGCTCGCCAACCCGCAGACGGCCACTACCGGACAGGTTATTTCCCCACAAAAAATTTCCGAATCCGGTATGAACATCGCCGATAAGGCCAGCCTTTCCCGCTCCTGGGACATACACGCCGAACGGCAACTGGCCTGCACCGATTGTCACTTCTCGCTGAACAATCCGGTTTACGTCCTGAAAGATGAAGAACCCTCGCACCTGACGTTCGACCCGCGGCGGCTGGATATCAGCGCCTACCTGACCAAGCCAGACCACAACTTTGCGCGCGGCGAGAGCGCTCAGTACAGCGTTGCGCCCGAACTCAAAGGCACCATGCGACGCTGCGAATCCTGTCACGACGCTACCAGTGCTCACCAAAACTGGCTGCCTTATATCGACAAGCACATGAGCACCCTGGCCTGCGAATCTTGCCACATTCCGCAACTCTATGCACCCGCTATCGAACAATACGATTGGACGGTGCTGACCAGCGACGGGCAACCACGTAAGATTTACCGCGGCATTGCCGGCGGTAGCGGCACCAGTGATACCGTGACCACCCTGGTTACCGGCTATCAACCTGTGCTTCTGCCTCGAGAAAACATCGACGGCGGAACCAAATTGGCGCCCTACAACCTGATTACCACCTGGTACTGGATGTACGAAGACGCCAACGGCAACCAGCGCCCGGTGCGCATCGTGGACTTACAGGCTGCCTGGTTTGACGGCGACACCTACGCCTCGGACGTGCTGGCGGCTTTCGATGCCAACAGCGATGGCAATCTGGACGACACCGAACTACGCATTGACAGTGACCAGAAAGAACAGATTATCGCCAACCGCTTGAGCGCGCTGGGGCTCAAGAACGTTCACATCGAAGGGTTGATTCAGCCTTACAGCGTCAATCACAACGTGGCGCGCGGCGAATGGGCCGTCAACGACTGCACGACCTGCCATCACCAGGACTCCCGCCTGACTGCCGGGCTGCAAGTTGCCGAGTACACCCCTGTCGGTGCCACGCCTCACTTTGCTGAAACCAATGTCATGCCACAGGGCACACTGCAAAGTGACGCTAACGGCGCGTTGGTCTTCACCCCTGACCCCCAGGCTGAGGGATTGTACATCTTCGGCAACAGTCGCATTTCGTGGCTGGATTGGCTGGGCGCGCTGGTCTTCCTTGCTACCCTGCTGGGAATCTTCGGGCATGCCACCATGCGCTTCCTGGCTGCCCGCCGCCGACCAAAAGAAGTATCTCACACCAAAAAAGTCTACATGTACACCGTGTACGAACGCTTTTGGCACTGGTTGCAAATGGCGGCCATTTTCATCCTGCTACTCACCGGGCTGGTTATTCATCGACCGGATATGTTTGGCGCTTTCAACTTCCGCTACATGGTGGTTATCCACAACGTGCTGGCCGCCATCCTGGTGATTAACGCCGCTTTGGCCTTCTTCTACCACCTGGCCAGTGGCGAAATCAAACAGTTCATCCCCCGGCCACGCGGCTTCTTCGACCAGGCCATGATGCAAGCGACCTTCTACCTCAAGGGTATCTTCCGCGGGGAACCGCACCCCTTTGAGAAAACACCCGGCAAGAAACTCAACCCCTTGCAGCAAGCCACCTACTTTGGGCTGCTCAACGTACTGTTGCCGCTGCAGGTCATCACCGGCATCGTGATGTGGGGCGCGCAGAGATGGCCGAACATCGCGGCCGCATTGGGCGGCCTGCGCTGGTTGGCGCCTTTCCACAGCCTGATTGCCTGGCTGCTGGCGACCTTCATCGTGGCGCATGTATACCTGACCACCACCGGCCCCACCATTTTTACCGATATCGAGGCCATGATTACCGGTTGGGAAGATGTGGAAGTCTACACCCCAGAACAACCCTGACCCTTCGGCTGGGGAACGAGACGCCCTTTCAGGGGGTCCCGTTCCCCAGGGAATACCTACCCCAGAGGGAGCCAGCAAACTACCCTCAGGAGGATACTCGTATGACCACTGTAAATGAAACGCAAAAGAAGTTCAGCCTGAAGAATCTCTTCAACCGTCCCTCAAAGCCCTACAGCAACCCCTACCTGGGCGGCATCGTCATGGGGTTGGTCCTGTTCGCGTCGTTGTTCATCACCGGCAGCGGGCTGGGGGCCTCCGGTACCATCGGCCGCCTGGCGGCCTTCCTGGTAGACCTGGTCGCCCCGCAGCACGTGGACCGTATTCCCGACTTGCTGCACTGGGCCGGCGGAAACACCAACCCATTGGACGCCACCTTGCCGATGATCACGCTCGGCTCTATCCTGGGTGGGCTCATTTCGGGGGTGATTCACGGCCGCTTCAAATGGGAAATCAACAAAGGGCCGCATATTTCTAACCGTTTGCGCCTGGTAATGGCATTTTTGGGTGGCATATTTTTCACCTACGGAGCGCGCATGGCGCGCGGCTGTACATCTGGCCAGGGGCTAAGTGGCGGGGCCGTACTTTCCGCCGGCAGTTGGACGGTTGTCTTTGCTATCTTCGCCGGCGCCTGGGCGCTGGCCTACTTCGTGCGCAAGTTGTGGCTGTAGGCTCAACTGGCGCAATGTGAACTTTGATTTTTCTGGAGGACAGTATGGCTCCTTTTCCACTTGATCTCCTCGGCTTGTTTGGGAAGCCCGGCACCTACCTTATCTTCCTTCTGATTGGCTTTGGTTTTGGTTATGCGCTGGAAATGTCCGGCTTCAACAAATCTACCATCCTGGCCGGGCAGTTCTATTTCCGTGATTCGCGCGTCGTCAAGGTCTTCTTCACCGCCATCGTGGTGGCCATGGGGTTGATCTTCCTGAGCGTGCGCCTGGGATTGCTGGACTATAACTCGATTTGGGTGCCGCCCACCTACCTGTGGCCGGGCATCGTTGGCGGGCGCATCATGGGCGTGGGCTTCATCCTGGGTGGTTTCTGCCCGGGCACGTCCATTGTTGCTGCTTCCACCCTCAAAATAGACGCCATCGTCTTTGTGCTGGGCGGTTTGGTTGGCAGTTGGCTCTTCAGCGAGAGTGAACGCTTCTTCAGCAATTTCTACTTTGGCAGTTACTACGGGCGCGTCACCCTGATGGATGTCTTCCACATCTCCACCGGCACAGCCATGCTCCTGGTAGCGCTGTTGGCGTTGGTCTTCTTCACTGTGATGGAACGCCTGGAAGCCTATGTGACCCACAAAGAAACCCCCAAAGGGCGCCTCCGCCAGATCGCCTGGTTCGCCCCGCTGGCACTCAGTCTGGTGGTATTTGCGATGGGTGACCCCACGCCTGAACAACGTTGGCAAACCATCGCCCCTGAAAAAGAGCCGCTGCTCGAATCCCGCGCCGTGCAAATCCACCCCGGCGAGTTGCTCAACGCTCTGGCCGATGACACCCTGCCGGTCATCATGTTGGATGTGCGCGCCGAGGCCGATTACAACCTGTTCCACATCCACGGCGCACAAAATATAAAAATGAGCGATGTGCCGGAAACCGCCAAAGAACTGTTGCTCAACCCCGCCATTGGGCAAACCGTGGTTGTTGTGATGAGCAACGACGAAGCCGCCGCCACCGAAGCCTGGAAGATACTCCAGGGGATGAGCGTCCCCAACGTGTACATTTTGGAGGGCGGCATCAACGAGTGGGTTTCTATCTTTGGGGCGGAAGAAGAGGGTATCCAGCCCACGCCCACCGCACAGCCCAACGATGACCGCCCGGACTACACCTTCTCCGCGGCCCTAGGCGATCAATGGGAAGCCGCTAACCCCTTCCCCCACGAATGGGAACTGGAATACGAACCCAAGATCAAAGTCCAACGCAAGAAAGGCCCCAGCACCGGCGGTTGCGGATAAACGAGCATGGTGGACGGGCTTTCCCCCGCCTGTCCACCTAATCCAACCATTGCCGCCCCTGGTGGCTGAAGGATAACGCCATGACCAGTCCAGCGAAAGAAGAAATCCATCAGTTTCATGCCCATATCTGCAGTGGGCTAGCCGACCCCATTCGCATTATGATCTTGTACACCCTGGCTGAAGATTCGCATACAGTCAAGGATTTGAGCAAGGAATTAGAAGTACCGCAACCCACGGTATCTCGTCATCTGCGTCACCTGCGGGAACGTGGGCTGGTGTTGGCACAACGTGAAGGTGCTTATGTGCGCTATACGCTGCGCGATCAACGCGTTATCGAAGCCTTAGACATCTTGCAATTGGTTATGCACGATTACTTTCAAGAGAAAGCGCAATTGGCGCAAGATATTTAGCCAAACCTTGTGTAAAAGGCGGTACGCGAAACGTACCGCCTTTTGCGTTATCTGGCAGTATCTGCTCTGAAAATAAACTAGGCAGCGAGAGGGGCTGGCATTTGTTGGAGTGAAACCTGAAAACCAAGGTGCTCCAACCGTTTCACGA
>DAOTZN010000141.1:0-25499 GCA_034434095.1 Anaerolineales bacterium | reverse complement strand
CCTGACGTACTGCCCACCCAACGGCAGTCCCTTCGTAAGGCAGCATAGCCCCCGGTTCGACGAAAAGTTTATCTCCTGGTTTGATAGCGATGCTATAGATGCTCAGGTGGGCGGCATCCGTGACCAATGCCAGGGTGGTCACATCAATAGGTAAAACGCGTTTTAAGGTTTCCCAGATTTTAGGGAGGGCTTCTTTAGGGTCCTCCTGGCGGTTGAGTTCGGTAACAATCTCGCTGAGGATGCTTTCTACCAGTGCGCGATGCTGTGTTTCCTGGAATAGGGTGGCGTTTTCTACAGCCACACCCATTTGCTGGGCTGCTGCTTCGAGGATGGCGATGTTGACATGATCAACGGCTCCCACGGTGCGGTTGAAGGTGCACAGTGTGCCAATGCAACGTCCCTTGGAGATGAGTGGCACACCCAGGTAGGAATGCCAGCCATGTTGATTGAGTACGGCGGCATTACCGCGCGAATCGTTTGCCAGATTGGAGATGCGCAGTGTCTGACCGGTAGTGTAGTAGGTGAGTTCGCATAGTGTGCCTTTCAGGTTGGGATAGGCAGCCTGCATTTGGGTAACGAATTTATCGGGCAGGCCGCGTCGTGCAGCAAGGTACAATTCCTCCCCTCTGGGGTTTTCTAGGGTGATAATGGCTGCATCCAGTTGGGTAAATTGTAGGACGCGTTCCAGTACCTCGTTCAAGGCACTTTCCAAGTCCAGGGTTTGCCCGGCCACGCGCACAATATTGTATAGCGCTTCGGTTTCTTGCAGGCTTTGCTGTACTTGTTGGAATAGGGTGGCGTTTTCAAGTGCCAGTGAGAGTTGGTCAACAACCTGGGCAACCAGTTGCGTTTCATCCTCATTCCATACGCGCTCAGGATTTTCGTCCACTAACTCGACGACACCAAGTTGATCTTGTAATTCGATCGGTGCAGCCAGTGCGGCCGGCCTTTCGGGCAATTGGGGAGGTAAGGCAACGACTTGTCTGCGTTGCAGACTTTCCCGGGCGGCGGGTGTGAGCGGGTCTTTGGCAGATGAGATTTTATCTTGTTCTACCAAAATTCCCTGGGGAATTTGACGGGGGGATGCAGTACCGGTTGGATAGGAGTCAGCCTGTTGTGCTTTGAATCTCGGGAATGAGGGGGCAAGTTGTTGGCATTGCGTAAACCCCTGATAGCCGCCAGGGGCGTCTCCTTCGGTTGTGGCGTGCATGATTGTTATCATGGCCGGGATGACGTGCCCATCACGATGGTGTAATTCAACGTCAATTTCCAGTGGGAAGGTGCCAGCAGTCAGCGCGGCTTCCAGGCGCTGCGCATCTTCTGCGTTCAACGCGAAAGTCAACGGCTGGCCAATCCATTCTTCTACAGAGTAACCCGTTAAATCGGTGCATTGCGGACTGCAGGCGATGTAGCGTCCCTGGGCATCGGCCTTCCAGCGCCAGCCGCGCGGTGATTCTTCCGGCGTAGCATGGTCGCCGGTGGGAGGAACGTCCTCCATACCGGTAAATAGGGTTTCGAGACGGTTACGCAATCGTTTTTGTTTTTTCGACATGTGTTATCAACTCCTGAGCCAAAACCCGGTATTGTTCGGCGCTGCGGCTGGTCTTAGAAAAATGTGTTACCGGTACACCAGCCACGGTACTCTCGCGTAATTTGGTGTCAATTTGAATAGCAGTCTGATAGACTTTTTCGCCGAAGCGGGTGCGGATTTGTTTTTCGATGGTGCGGTGAATGCGGTTGCGTAAATCTAGCATGGTAATCAGAATACGGTAATCTAAAGTTTCGTTACCTTTCTGCTGAATTTGGCGCATCAGTTGCAGAATGTTGCGCAGGGCGTAAGCAGAAAAATACTCGGCTTGGGTGGGAATGATGAGGTGTTCGGCTGCCATCAGCGCATTACTGGTAACCGCGCCCAAAGATGGCGGGCAATCGAGCAAGATGAAATCATATAAGGATATGGCATGTAACGCCTGGCGCAGGATATGATGGTAATTTTGTCGGATAGGCAAGAAGCGCTCGGCGGTAATCATCTCTTGGTTGGCGGGGATGATATCCAACCCAGGGAAATCGGTCTCTCGGCTGGCGCTCAAGGCCGTGCTAGCGTTGAGAAGCACATCTGCAATGGTACGCCGCATGGCTGTTGGTTGCAACCCGATACCTAACGTCAGGTTCGCCTGAGCGTCCAGATCCACTAAGAGAACTTCGTATCCATTTTCGACCAACGCGCCGCCGAGTGTCAGGCAGGTGGTCGTTTTGGCTACACCGCCTTTTTCGTTTGCTACGGCAATAATATGGGTCATAAGGTGCTCCCGTGTTTTATGACGGCGTTTCTTGATCCTGGTTGGCTTGCATGAGCACTTGCGCCTTGGAAACATTCAAGGCATGCTGCAATTCCTGAACTGCGGTTTGCAAGATGGTTTGTGGATCGTTGCTGGCCCGGATGCGATTGACGATTTCTGCTGTCAACCGTTCGCGCTCCGCGCGGCGCTGGGTAGCGGTGTATAAGCGGGCACTATCGAGAGCCAGCCCCATTTGTTCCACCAGGGTGTTTGCAAGCGAGCGTTCCTCTGCATTCCAGGGGGGGGTATCCTTAGATTTACGCAGTCGTACGACAGCGATGGTTTGACCGCGAACAGCCACCGGAACGGCTAACGTGTGCTCATTGGGTTGCACAGTGCGCCCCTCCACTAACGCTTGTTGGAGTTCGGGTGGCCAATCTTCGCTGACAGGATTGACGAGATCCAGTTCGTCACATAGGTAGCCGCGTATGTTTTGTGTGCGTAGAAATTGTGCCCATGCTTGCCGGGTGCCTTCGGCGTAAGCCCGTTGCACTGCTTGAAGTGTTTGCTGATTTTCGCGGAACAGACGGGCGTTACGAATGGCAACGCCCAACTGGCTGGCCAAAATTTGCAGAATTTCCACATCTTCACTCTGAAAAGCATTCTGTTGGATACTTTGAATATCAAGTACGCCCAACAAATCGCCGCCGGAAACCATGGGGAGCGCTACTTCGGAGCGAGTGTGGGGCAAGTCTGGGTTTTTGAAGTGTGTCGCGTCGCGACCAACGTCCAGGGCAATACGTGCTTTGCGTGTTGCTGCGACATCCCCGACGATGCCTTGTGCACCAACTTTGAGCCGGTGTTGCCGGGCAAGCATTTTACGGCCGCCTTCGCTATTGGCGGCACGCAGTACAGCATAATCGCCCTCGGCGTTTAGCAAAAAGATGCCCACGTGGTAAAAGCCAAACCGCTCGCTAATTAAGTGCACGGCTTGCTGCAAAATTTCATCCAGGTCATTGAGTTCGGCTATGTCCTGGGTTAACTCAGCAATGGTTTCCAACTGGCGGGTGCGGTTTTCCAAACCACGCGTGCGGCGCTCCAACTCTTGGGAGCGGCTTTGTAATAAAGCGCGGTTGGCTTGAAGGTCTTGGTTGCTTTCTTGTAGACGGCGTTGACTGTCCTGTAGCGTTGTAATAGCACTGTGCAAATCGCGAACGGCGATTTGGATGAGTGCGATGGCCGCAACCAGCGTGATGGTCATGGAAAGAATCACGCCAAAGGTGTTATTATCATTTGGGGGAAATGTGTAGAGGCCATTATTTTCCAGCCAGGCAAAGGCAACCATGGCTCCCACACTGGCAAAGAGAAAGAATAAGCGTTCCCATCTTTGCAATACCAAACTGGCGATGATAATGACCAGCACATAGGTTGGAATGCTACTGCTGCGCAACCCGCCGTTCTGAATATGGGAATAAGTTAGAATCAGCCAGACCACCGTTGTGATGAGGATACTCCCTGCCTTTACCCGCTTGTGATAGATCAAACGACGCGCGAGCAAACCGGTTAGTACAAGTAGCAGCCCGATAGGAATAATGATTTGAGGGCGGGTAATGCCGAAGGGTGTCAAAAGAATAGCAAACAGCGCGACGGCATACAGCACGTATAAGATGTAAGTAGTAAAGCGCGCCTGCCGGTTGGTTTCCGGGTCGTTGTAAACGGGGGGAGCGAAAAAAGTTTGTATTCGTTTTAACATCATGAATTTCACTCCTGAGGTGTGGTTTCGGGTGCTTTTCCATTGCCGGGTGCCGCGCGCTCGAGGGGCACCAGTCGGACTTCGGCCTCTGCCAGACCCAGTGCCTGGCGCAATTCCCGTACCGCGGTTTGCAATACGCTTTGTAAGTCAAGCGTTTCACGCATTCGGGCAGTGGAGATGCTCAGCAGTTGTTCGCGAGTAGCCCGTTGCTGTGCTTCCTGGTAGAGACGGGCGCTTTCCAATGCTTGGGCAATCTGGTCGCTGACGGTTTGCATCCAGGCCAATTCGTTATCTTGCCAGGGCGTGTTTTCCTTTTTGCGCAAACGCAAGTGAGCGATGGTGTGCTCACGTACTCGAACGGGCAGATAGGCGATATCGTTTTCGAGGTACACTCGGCCTTCGCTGATAGCGGTGCGAATCTCATCGGGGAGTTGGCTTAGGGTTTGCAATGGGATAATCCGCTTCCCCTGGCCGAGAAAGCCAGTCCAGGGTGCGCGGCGCTGATACTGGCGCCAGGATTGTGCGCTGATTTGGGCATAAGCCTTTTCTGCACGCCGCAGGGCGTTCTGGCTTTCCTCGCGCAGTTGGGCATTTTCTAATGTGGTAGCAATCTGGTCTGCCAGTAGTTGGAGCACCTCGATGTCCTCATCGCTAAAGGCATTCGGTAGGTCGCTTTCAATATCCAGAACACCCAGCAATTGTGTGCCAATATGCAGGGGCAAAGCAGCCTCAGAGCGTGTAGCCGGTAATTCGGGCAGCCTGATGAAAAATGGGTCGGCGCGGGTATCCAAGGCAACCCGTGCCCGACCAGTTTGGGCTACCAAACCGATGATCCCCTCGCTGCCTACCCTCAAGCGATGCCCGGCCTTGATGAGTTCCTGCCTACCGGTGCCGCTTGCGGCACGTAGCGTTACATATTCACCTTCTGGATCGAGGAGATAAATCCCAACGTGATAGTATCCAAAATACTCTTGAACGCGTTCGGTTGCATCAATCAACAGTTTCTCCAGGGTATCTTGGGCAGCGAGTGCTCGCGATACCCGTAAAATGTCTTGCAACAGGGTTGTTTGCTTTTTCAAATCCGCCGTGCGGGCTTCTATGCTTGCTTCTAGTTCGGCTTGCAGGGCTTGTAATGCTTGTTCGCGGGTTTCCAGGGCAGTATGGCTTTCCCTTAATTCCTTTAGGGCATTCGCCAGACCATTATGGTAGATGAACATACCGCTGCCTGTCAGCAGGAAAAAAATCAGGTAAGTGCTCCACGCTGAGATGGGAGTAAGTATTTCGGGTGAAAAACTTATCAATCCGTTATTTTCGGCCGACAAGATAGCCAGCGTGGTGATCACACTTATACCTGTTGCCAATGCACTACCTGTACTGCCGAAGATGATACCGCTCATCATAATAAAAACCAGATAACCGGCGGTATTGGGAATTTCAATGCCGCCTTCGGCCCACGCGGAAACGGTAAAGGCAATCCATACGACTGAAAGCACCCACAGGCTGGCGCTTTGCAGATGTCGGGTGTGCAATAAGCCAAATGCAAGTAAGATAACAATCAGCATGCTTCCCAGACTGCTTAAAACAAAACCCTGGTTTGGAAATTGCAGTGCGGGTAGCGCCAGCAGGAAGACGGCATCTACTATAATGCCAATCAATAACAAATAGTGCAGGTAAATGGCAGCGTAATGCTGCTGTGGCTCTTTGTATTCAGGTGGTTTGAAAAGGGAACGCAAACGAACCATTACGAGTACTCCTCGTCCGGGTTTTCCATACGGATCTCGACTTCGGCCAGTGTGAAGGCTTCTTGAATTTGGCGGACTGCGGTTTGTAATACGTCTGCAATATCAAGGCTGCTACGCACCTCGCCGGCAATGCGGCTTAGACGACGCTCATTTTCAGCACGTAATTGAGTTTCAGTGTATAACCGGGCACCGTCCAAGGCACGGCTCAACTCGTCTGTGATGGCTTGTAAGGTCTCCAGTTCCTCTTGAGCCCAACGCCCAGCCTCTCGAGGCTTGAAAGTTTCAAGGGTACCGATGGTCAATCCGCGAATTTGAATGGGAATGGCAATGTGTTGTCCGTCTGCCTGCTCCACTACTGCCAGGGAATGTTTTTTAACCGCCTGGCGGGCGGCAGTTGGCAGGACTTCTGGATTTTTAATGGTTTGCAGGCCGCTACTGTTACTGGTGTACCCTCCGCGTAGCACCCCTTGTAATAATTTTTGCCAGGCGTTGCGGCTGAGCGTGCCATAAGCGCGTTGGGCTTCTTCTAGTGCCTGTTGACTCTGGGTGAACAACTCCGCATTTTCAATTGTAACGGCTAATTGGTCTGCGAGTAGTTGTAAGATGCGCACATCTTCTTCTGTGAAGGCGTTAGGTTGTTTACTTTGTACATCCAGAACCCCTAATAGCCTTTGTCCAGCCAGTAGGGGCAAAGCGATTTCGGAGCGGGTTTCTGGTAAATCGGGATTGTTGAAAAAAGCCGCATCTTCACCGACGTCCAGCGCGATGCGTGCCTGGCGACTGTCAGCGACATAACCCACAATGCCCATCTGTCCGACGCGTAATTTATGGCCGCGGGCCAACATTCGCTGTCCGCCTTCGCTGTTGGCGGCACGCAGTACGGCATACTGTTTATCTTCGTCCAGCAAGAAGATGCCAATATGGTAAAACCCAAGTTCTTTACTGATAAGATGAGTAACACGTTCTAACAATGTATTGGTATCGCGGATAGAGACAATAATATTGCTGATTTGCGCCACGATTTCCAATTGCCGAGAGCGTCGTTGGAGTTCACGCGTGCGTTCTTCCACTGTGCCTTCCAGACCGGAGATGGTATTGCGCAGGCGAGCGGTCATTGCATTGAAGGCTTGAGCCAAAAGACTAACCTCATCTTCTCCGGTTACCTGGGCCTGGATTTCCAGGTTGCCTTGGGCAATGCGGCTGGCCGTTTCACCCAACTGTTGTAAGGGGCGGCTAATGCTGTTGGTAAGCACCAAGGCTGTCACAATAGCAACCAATATAGCGGCAAATGCTACCCCACCAGATGTGAGCAACGCACGAAAAACACCGCTTTGTGCTTCGGTTGTACTTTGCTCGGCTATTAGTGCAACCTGTAAGTCTGGCAGCCATCTGTAAACGCCGTAGACGAATTCGCCTGCGTAGTTTTCGTAACGGCTTTGCCCGTCGGCTTTGGATTGAATGGCCAGGTTAATCCCTTCGGTACGAACGTAGCGGCTGCCGGTTAGTGGTAAGGGGGTACGAGTCTCAGTAAGTAAAGCCCGATTTAACCCGACCACATATGTCTCACCGCTTTCTCCCAGGCCGGTGCGTTCTTGCATGATGTTATTTAGTACGTTGATATTTGCACGCCCGGCCAATAGGCCAATCGTCTTTCCATTGCTATCTGAAAGTGGGCGAGAAAAAATGATGGAAAGCGCATTGGTTGTCGGGTCGTAGGTGGGGGGCTGAATGGATGGTTCTATCAGGCCCAAAGTGAAAAATGTCGTTGTTGTTATGATTTGTTGCTCGCGTTGAGGTGTAGTGGAGACCAGCACTTGCCCAGACAAATTCACCAGAAACAGTTCATCAAAGTATTGGCTGCCTGCAAGTTGGTCTTTCAGGCGTTGTTGTAATCTGGCATAGGCTGCTTGCTTGTCGTTTTCCGCGGTGCGGGGAGCAACCAGGGTGCTGTAGGCCTCTTGAATGGTTGTATCTGCGTTGAGTGCCTGCAAATAATTTTGGAGTGCGTTTTGCCATAGATTGATTTGATTGCGCTTCAACTGGGCTACCGAAGACAACTGGTTGAATACCTGGGTATGGGTATGGTTGATCGTTGTTGTCGTAAACACAATAGTGATGATTAGGGCGGGGAGGAAGGCCAGGTTAATGGAAATTAGCAATAAGCGATTACGAATGCTTGTGGTAGGCAGGATGCGTGAGCCTTCGTAGAGCATAAACCCTGCGAATGCAATCGCTGAGATCCAATCAGATGTATTTAAGTAAGCAGCCTGATCTGGAGAAAGCGGTGGAAGAGGAGATAACGTTGGGATGAAGAAGGCATAAGCCAGATACAACGCGCTCACCGACATCCAGGCATACCAGATATCTGACCAGATTGCCATGCTTATTATAAGTACAGCCAGGCTTGAGGCAACCAGAATGCTCAGGTTAAAACCAAGGAACCATTCGGTGAGCGGCAGACCGAGAAATGCAACGATGGTAAATGATAAGGCGCGGCGTTGGTTCCCCTGTCGAAAGGCAAGATAGGCGATGAGGGCACACACTGCTTCAAACAGTGTTAAACCCATGTTGGCCAATATTTGCCAGGCTCGCAGGTTCAGGTAAGCCGGAATATAACTGACAGCATTTAGGCCCAAGATAATGGCGCCATACAGCATGACGCGTCGCAAAATGTAACCTCGGCGTTGGAGACGCTTCTGGGTTTTGGTGGTGGATGATTGAGGAATTGTCATTGAGTATCTCTACTCCTGCGTGTGCGCACTTTCCACATAGCGCATGTCAATATCTATCTTTAGATTGGCGCCCATGGTTCCCATGGCTTGTTGCCAACGGCCGATGTCAATCCAGCCCAAGGGGACACTGCCGGTATCTACCAACGGGCGCAGATAGTCCAGCCCCAGTTCATAATATAGGCGGTTATGGTGTGGATTCCAGCGTTCCAGCAAACTGGCGGTATCGCGTGGCTCGCTTAACGCCTGACGCCAACCTTGCAAAGAGGCCTGTACCACGGCTTGGACCACTTCGGGGTGGCTTTCAGCGTAACTTTGGGTAGTGACCAGCAACCCTTCGTAGGTGTTCGCGCCATAATCCGCCGGGAAAATCAGGTTGACGCGGTGGCCTCCGACTTGTGCTTCCACAACTTCATCGATGACATATCCTGTCCAAACATCTACGCGTTGCTCGAAAAAGTCTCTCATATCTGGAGAGTCCAGATGTACTTCACGGATATCCTGCCTGGATAGGCCAACATTTTTCAGTGCCTGGTAAACAACCTTGGCCCAGGGCTCGGAGATAATGGCCACACGTCGCCCGGCGATGTCCGGTAGCGTTTGGATGCCGCTTTCTGCGAGCGAAAACAGCACCACAGGGGAAATCTGGAATAATCCCATAACGACTACCGGATGTCGCGTTTTATCGGTGGCGGTGTTTTCCGCTAGACTTTGGTACTCTGCAAAAGTCAAAATGGCGAAATCGCTGGTACCGTTTTGGAGCGCTTGTGTTGGGTCAATATATCCGTTGTCTGTCAGACCGCCTTCAACGAGTTCGACATCTAGGTTGTATGCCTGATAATATCCCTGCTCAATGGCCTGATAGTAGCCTGCAAACTCTGTCCCATGGGTCCAGTTTAGTTGCAAGCGAATTTTTTGCAGGGACGCATTCGTCCCATCCACTGTGCTGTGACACGCGCTGACAGCAAACATCCCCAGCAAAATGAATAGGAGTAATGCTCGTTTGGCCTTAAACATCCTGGGTGTCTCCATTTTCATCATGGGCAGCCTCTGGCGTCAGGCGTATGCTCACTTCAGGTAGTTTCAATGAACGGCGAATTTCTTCGGCCGCGGTACGTAAGATGGCTTGAACGTCCAGTGTCTCGCGCAGATGGGTGACAACTTGAGTGCTGGCACGTTCCAGTTGTGCGCGGCGCTGTCCTTCTTCGAACAGGCGTGAACTTTCAAGCGTTATCCCAAGTTCCCGAACAATGTTGCCCAGCAGTTCGATTTCGGCTTCCAGCCAGGAAGTCCCCTCTTTGAAAGCAGTGATTGTGCCGAGAGGTACCTCGCTGCTGTACACAGGCAGGGTCAGACGAAAACGACCGTTTTCGTCTGGGACGTCGCTGGCGATAGGACGTTTTTCTTGTAATGCCTGTTGACTGACTTCGTCCCACAGTGGTTCAACAGGCAGTGTTTTATCCTGAATTTGAGCATAAGCAAGTGCATGACGGCTGGTGAGTAAGTTAAGCCAGGCACGTTGGGTGACCTCGCCGTAGGCTCGCCGGATGTCTTCCAGCGCTTGTTTGTTGCGGGCAAATAGTTGGGCGTTACTGATGGCGATGGCAATCTGATCGGCCAGTAATTGCATCACTTCAACATCTTCTTGGCTGAAAGCATTGGGCTGCGTGCTCTGTACATCCAGCGCGCCCAACACTTCTTCGCCCGTTATCAGTGGAATGGCCATTTCAGAACGGGTATTGGGCAGGTCTGGATTATTGAAGAACACCGCGTCTTCACCAACGTCTAGGGCAATGCGGGGTTGGCGTTGTGCAGTAACGTAGCCGACAATACCGACTTGCCCGACTTTTAGTTTGTGCCCACGTGCCAACATGCGCTGACCGCCCAGACTGTTGCTGGCTTGCAAAACAGCATGCTCGCCGCGTGCATCCAACAAGAAAATACCAACGTGGTAGAAACCAAAGCGTTCACTGATTAACTCGGCCACTTGAGGCAACAGACGATCCGGGTCACGAATTTGGTTCGCAATACGCCCCACTTCGGCGGCCGCATGAATTTGTGCGTTGCGGCGTTCGAAGTCCGCGGTGCGCTCTGCGATTTGTTGCTCCATACTGTTGAGCGTTGTGCTCAACTGCTCGGCCATCTGGTTAAAGGTCTCTGCCAACTGGCCGATTTCGTCTTCGCTCGAAATGTCTGCGCGCGCGGTTAAGTCGCCTGTGCTCAAGGTTTGCGCCACCTGAGCAAGGCGGTTAATTGGGCGGTTGATAACTTGGGTAAACAAAATGGCGCCTATCGTCGCCAGAACGATGGTAATCAAGCCTACAAATTGATTGTTTCGTACCTGAGATATTAGGGCGCTAAAGAAGGAGGTTTCCAATTGGTAGTAAGCCACCTTCCAGTTGATACTTTCCAGAGGCAATGCTACAGCCCGGTAGGTCTCATCTACTAGATTGCTGTCCAGGTCTACTAGGGGGGCGTAGTCCTCCGGGGCGGTGAAGAATGAGGCCTCATCTGCGTTGGCGATGGCCGTGAGCAAATCGGGGGATTCTATGCTCATGACCTGCATATATTGCAGGGAGAGATAGCCGCGATTTTGGAAAGATACCAGGTGAGTGGGATCCTCTGGGCCGAGCAGTGCCAATGCCAGTTCGGGGCGAGTACCGTGGGCCAGGTGAATGTAGTTGTCTTCCAGTGGGGCATACAGGGCAGCAAAGGAATGCCCACCCAAACGGTCGTTGAAGGCTTCAATGCGTGTTTGCAAGGCATCTGTCCGGTAGCGGGCGGCAATCACACCTAGAAAGTCGCCATTGCGTGGGTTTACAATAGGGGCCGATAAATACAAGTAAGGCGTAGCCGGGTTGGGTTTAATGCTGAATTGTGGTCGGGAGATATAAGCCATGCCTGTGTCTCGCGGTTGAGTGAAGAAATCACGTTGGTCGAAGGTTGTATTGGCGGAGTAGGGATACATGTAACCGGTCGTATCTTTGACGACTTTGCCATCCGCATCCAGCAGCATATAGCCGGAGATATTCTGCAAATCAGCGCCGCGCAGATTGCGCAAAAACTGATTGACATCGCCATCTAACGGCGTAAGCGGACGGTTGCCCTTGGGTGTTTGCAGGTATTGGGCCAGCAACGGGACATTGGCAGCGGCCTGGACGGTTGCCAGATTATTGCCCAAATAACGTTCGATATCCGCACTTACTTGCTGCGCAACGCCTAACAGCGCCTGTTGCGTACCGTTAGTTACCACCTGCCTTAAGTTGCGTAGCATAAGGGTGCTTTGTCCCACGCTTGTAATTACGGACAGGCCGATAAAGCCCACCAATAATTTGTTTGTAAGCGGGTATTGTGGGAATTGGCGCAACAAAAACAACCCAAAGAGTATGGTGGCTACAATGGAAATTATGGAAGTATATGCCTGTATCCCTGGGAGAGATAGGCGCCAGGGAACCTTGGCGATATCCATAGCCGTGGTAAAGAGCGCAACCGCCAGAGAGAGAATGAAAATAGGCGTTGTTTGCCGTTGAGGTAGCGTGGCGGTTGCGGTGGCCAGTGCTACAGTAACAACCGCGACCGCAATGGCTGAGCCGATATCTTCCAATAGCAAACTGGCCGTTATGGATACCAGGTAAATACCCGTCAGTAAAACATGTATGCCAATTTCGTAACGTCTGCTGAGGCTAGACTGTACACAGAATAGACTGGCTATCAGGTTTAAGATAAGCGCAACCAATACGCCCTGAACCTGCCATCCTGTATAACCCCTTAGCAATAACCAGACACTACTACTCAAGAGAAGTAGCGAGAGAAAGGTGAATATTTGTCCAATACGGCGAGCAGTGTAAGCCTTAGGAGATGAAAACTCAAGCCTTGTCATGCGTGTCCTCAGGTAGATTGCCGATTTGTACCTGGACTTCCGGCAAGTTGAATGCTTGCTGAATTTGGGTTACGGTAGTACGCAGGATGTTTTCCAGGTCCAGGTTTTGACGCAGTTGGGCTGCTGTCTCAATGGTAATTTGCTGTTGCCAGGCGCCCAAGCGGGTTTCTTGTGCCTGACGAGCGCTATCCAGTGCCTGCCCTAATTCTGTGCTTAATACTTGTAAGAATGCGATTTCCCCTGGACTCCAGGGATGCTGGTCGCTGGGTTTTCGGGCTTGTAGACTCCCGATGGTTAAATCGCGCACCCGGAGGGGGATGTGGAACAAACGGGGATTTTGGGGGTCTACGCGTCCCTCGGGGGGGATCTCCCCTTCGAGAGATGTCCCGTTACCCTTCAGCAGACGCAACCCGGTGACATCACGACGCACCGTCGGAGAAGCCAATACCTCCATCTGCCGTTGCCAGGCACGATGATCGAATTGCCCCAATGTGGCACGTTGTTCTTCTGCCAGACGCCGGCTTTCCTCGAGCAGACGGGCATTTTCAATGGCAATGGAGACCTGATCTGCCAGCAATTGCAGGATGGCCACGTCATCCTCCTGGAAGGCGTCTGGTTTTGTACTCTGTACGTCCAGGACACCCAAAACGCGCTGACCGATAACCAAGGGGAAGGCGGCTTCGGAGCGTGTGTCAGGCAAGTCGGGATTATCAAAATGTACGGCATCCGAACCAACGTCGCGAGCAATGCGTGTTCGGCGAGTAAAAGCAGCATAGCCAACCAAGCCCTGCATACCAACACGTAAGCGGTGTTGACGGGCAAGCATACGTTGGCCGCCGGTACTATTGGCTGCCCGCAGGATGGCGTATTCACCCTGTTCATCCAGTAAGAAGATGCCCACATGGTAAAAGCCAAAGCGCCAACTAATGCGCTGTGTAATCAGGGGTAGCAGCGCTTCTAACGTTTGCACAGTACTGATGGCTTTATTTATTTCGGCTATGGCTTGCAACTGGTCAGAGCGATGCTCTAAATCTAAGGTGCGTTCAGCAACGCGTTTTTCCAAATCTTGAATGGCCTCTTGCAGGCGGTTGGCCATCAAATTGAGGGCGCCTCCCAGGGTCCCCAGTTCGTCTTTGCTGCTCTCAGGGGCGCGTTGCTCGAAATGCCCGGCGGCTATCGCCTGCGCAGTGGCTGTCAGTGATTCTATCGGGGCAACAAATTGGCGGATGCTAGCCCAAACCAGCGCAAATAACATAATGCTCATAAGCACCACTACGCCGATGGATAGATTGCTAAATACCCGTGCAGGAGCGAGAATCTCGCTTTCTGGCTGTTGGATAACGAGCCCCCAGCCATTTTCAAGGGGAGCAACGTAAGCCCGCCAGGTGATACCGTTGGCATCGGTGTAGGTGAGCCAAGTAGGCTCGCGGCTTTGCCGGAAGGTGGCGACCGGTGCTTCTTTGGAATAGTCCTCAAGTTGGGTCAGTTCGGCATTGAGCATGTTGGGGTGTGCCAACAGGGTACCACTTTGATCGACCAGATAGGCATAGCCGTTTTCTCCGATACGGGCGTTGAGTACGGTTTGTGTCAAGTCGTCCAGCGTACTGGCAAACATAATCACCCCAATGATGTTGTCTGCAGCATTGCGAATGGGGGTGGCGACAACCAATGCCGGTTTGCGAGAGGTGCGCCCAATGAGAACCTGTAGCGATGGCGATTGGCCGCGCAGGGCGTTTTGGAACCACAGGCGGTCGCTGTAATCTTTGGATGTCGCATCGTCACTGCGGGCGATGTTGCGCCCCAGGACATCGGTGGTGCTCACCAGGTACATGTAATCATGGGAAAGATCCATCGTGCGCAACAACGGTTTTTGACGCCCAGGGTCAAGACTGCGAATCTCTTCCTGCTCTGCCAGGCCGTGCAGTGCTGCTACGTTGAAGTTTAGCCACTGCTCTACCTGGGTGGCGGTCAAGTTGCCCAGGTCTTGCAGGCGGGTGTCGGCATTGATACGATTGAGTCTATAAACCAAACTATTTGCCGATAGGGCGAGAAAAACAATCACGGGCAGCACGATAACCAGGATGAGACTGCTGAGCAATGCTTGCATACGGACACGACGCACAGCGCTCCCAACTAATTCCTGACGATAGGCAACCGCAGCATATATCAGCGCGTACAATGAGTCCGTGATGAGCGTAGCCCATGATCTATCGAACCAGGGTATGGCTAGGGCCAGCGTATGGGCCAACCCGGCAAAAATCTGTAAACCAAGCAATGTCCAGGCCAGGTTGCGTGATCGGGGTGTCAGGTTGGCGCGCCATATCAGCCAGATTAACAGGATAAGGACTGCAATTTGGATAACAGATGCATATGTAATGCGGATCAATGTGCCCAATGGGGTGGCGGTAAAGACGGTAGCATTGCGTACTACCCCTGGCTGCCAGGTAGTTGGGGGCGTGAAGTATATCTGTTGCTTTAGGACAATATCTGCCAAAACCAGGATGGCGGGTAAAATCATTAACGCCCATAGGAGAATGCGCCAATGGCGGTGTTTGCCGCGTAAAAGGTTAGGCCGAAATAGATAAATGGTAATGAAAAAGGTGGCTACACCGGTTGTGGGAGCCACGGCTGCGATGATGCGCAAGGGCAACAGGGCGCTTGCCACTCCAGTGGCGTGCAAACCAAGTGTCTCACCCAAATTGGCAATGGCCAACAGCAGTACATAACCGCCAACCGCCTGATTGGCGCGTTCGCGCGGCCCTAGCGCTAAAATGTATAGTCCCAGCACGACTGGTAGCAACACAAGGATGTTGGCCAGGATTAGAAAAGTTTCTTTTGCTAGAAATTCACTCATGTGCAGAATTCCCGTTAGTTTTGGGGGCAAATAACTGAACAGTCACTTCTTCAAGATTCAAAGTGGTGTAAATTTCGTTTGCTGCGGTGGTTAGAACGTGTTCCAGGTCGCTTTGCTGACGGAGCCGGGAGACTAATTCAGCGCGTAGTTCTTCCTGAAAGGCACCTTGTTGGATTTCCTGGTATTGGCGGGCATTTTCCAGTGCCAACGCCATTTGTTCACTCAGTTCCTGGAGTATCTGAATCTCGCTGGGAGACCAATCTAACGCGTCCGGAGCCTTATGGAATTGCAGCGCGCCAATAGGTGTTCCGCGTAACAAAAGTGGCACGGCCAGGATTGGGCCATGTTTGTCACGAGAGGCTACAGGTTGCTTGGTAATAACTGCACGCTCGAGCAAGGGGGGCCACTGATCATCTAAAGGGGAGAGGGTACCCTGTGCATAGCGGTACCCCCAGCGGGGGCGTCCGCCGACCAGGTCACGCCAGGCCTTCAGGGTAAATTCGCCGAAACTGCGTGTAGCAGCCTGCAGGGCATGTTCGCGTTCCTCGAATAGGCGGGCGTTATCCAATGCGACGGCAATCTGATCTGCCATAATTTGCAGAATGGTCAGTGTATCTTCATCAAAGGCATTCGGCTTATCGCTTTGAATGGTGAGTGCACCTAGCATGTGCCCGCGCGAGCGTAAGGGCAAGGCGGCCTCAGAGCGTGTCTCTGGTAGTTCGGGCGCAGTCAGGCGCACCGCGTCGCTTTCGGCAATTTGGGCAATACGTGGCTCTCCATGTAAGATGCTCCATCCAACCATGCCACTGCCTACTTGAATGCGGTGCCCACGAGCAAGCATTTTTTCGCCTGCCAGCCCGGTGCCGGCCCGTAATACTGCCCAATCTCCACTGGCGTCCACCAGGAAAAGACCTACATAGTAAAGTTGGAAGCGTGCCTGGATAAAGTTGACAACCTGTGCGATGAGCGTATCTGCATTTAGAATGTTGCTTACGGCGGCGGCTACTTCAGAACCGGAACGGAGTAACTCGGCACGCATTTCTAATTGACGTGTGCGTTCGGCCACTTGAGATTCCAGGCTGGTGAGTAACGTCTGCAATTGTGTCACGGTTTGATTGAACGCATTTGCAAGGATGCCTACCTCGTCTTTGGTGTGTACTGCAGCGCGGACGGTAAGGTCCCCAGCAGAAATTTGTTCTGCAACCTGGGTAAGGTCTAGTAAGGGGCGTACCAGGTAGTTGGTGAACGTCAAGATGAGCATGGCGATTCCCAGCAAGAAGACGAGAGAGATGATGCTGCCCGTGCGGGCCTGTGCACGTATGGGGGCCAGGAAAACTTCGCGAGGTTGCGCGAATAGCACTTGCCAGGGGCGAGATTGTAAGTTTTGAATTGCAATGAATTCTGGCTCGGCAGCATTGGGGTGTAGCGTTAATTGCGTGGTACGGCGAAAGGCAAGGTCGCGTAGTTCAGCGGCCGGGATACCGGTCAAGCCTGAGAGCGTTTGCAAACGATTCTGCGGATTTTCGCCGTGGGCCAGAATGATCTGGTTATTGTCAATCAAGATGGCAAAAGAATCCGGGCCGCCAGCGCCGGTATGCTCGCTGACCAGACTTTGCAGCAGGTCCGTGCTGTAGCGTATGATAATCGCACCGATCGGTTGGTTTTGCTCATCGCTTATCTGTACGACAAAGGCCAATGTGCTGCGACCATCAGGCGGTGTCTCTATGGGCGATACGAAAGATTCTTCGAGTTGTGCGCGCAAGGCGTAAGATGTGTCCAGCGTTGCAATATAGGCACTACGTTCGACATTGGCAGGGATGCTGGCCAACGCCTTTCCGTGAATGTCCACCAGGGTGTAACTGCGGATGAAAGCCGGGTTTGTACTGCGTAAATTTTCCAACAGGGTTGTTATGGCCAATTGTTGTTCTGTGGTATTGTCTTCCCGAAGAACAAAATCCTGGATGGTAGGCAAGCGGGAGGCCGTGCGTGCTAGACGCAGTGTGCCGGCAATAAAGTCATCGATTTCATTTGCTGTTTCTTGTGCTGCAGCACTCAGACTTTGCTGGACGCCTGCGGTTAAGTTTTGTGTAGAGGTATTGATAAAGTAAGTGACCAATCCTAATACGACAAACACAACCCCAAGCAAAGTACTGAGCAGGTATTTGGTGCGCAGGTCGAGGTTAGGAAAGAACCGCACCAGGTAAACCGCATAGAGCAGCACCAAAATAAGGGCTAAACTCCATGCAATAACAGGCGAGATGGGCGCTGTACGGGAGGTTGTAATGAAAAAATCGGCAATGTAAATCGTACTGCCAGCGCTTAAACCGAATACAATCGCCGTATTGACTTCGCGACGTGGCAGCGTAAGTGGTGCAAGCAGCAAGGTGTAGATGGCGACAATCAGGGCTGCTAAAACGGCGATATCGGTGTAGAGCATTACTGCCGAGGAGCCCAAAAACAGCATGCCGATGATTAGAATCCAACCGCCGGCCCGCAACCGATTTGCCCGTATCCAGGATGCTCCAATGAGGCAGGCCAATAAAAAGAGTGCCGAGATCCCAACGAAGGTCCACTGTTGCCAGACGGGATCAAGTATTGCCGTGATCAGATTGTAGATGAAAAAGACGATTGCCACGCCCAGTGTAGCCTGACCGATGTGGACAATGGCAGGTTGTTGTTGAACGATTTTCCTGATGGAAACAAGACGTTTTTTCATGCTTTTTCTTCCGTGGGTGTCTCTGGTGGGGTGCCCAACCGGATTTCCAGTGCGCTAAAAGGTATATTTTGGCCTATTTCCTGTAGGGTGTTTTGTAAAATGAGATCAACATCCAATGTTTCACGCATACTGCTGATAATTTGTGTGATGATCTGTTCACGGTGGGCACGTTCTTGCAAATCGTTGAACAAACGGGCGCTTTCCAAGGCATAGGCAATTTGTGTGCTGATTGAGGATAGAATTTTTTGTTCTTCTGGTAACCAGGATTCCGCAGGGGCTTTCTCTGCATGAATGCTGCCGATGACTTGCTCTTGAACCCGAATGGGAATGTCCAGCCCCTCGGCGGTCGGTGGGGGTAACTGGCTGGCATCTAACCTGTGCAGACCGCTGGCATCGCTCTCGTAACCCAGCAAGCGAGCCTCTAACAGGCGTTTCCAATCGGCGCGGCTAATCTCACCGTATAGGCGGCGGCTGGCTTCGAGCGCGGCTTGATTTTCTGCTATCAGGCGCAGGTTTTCGATGGCGATAGCAATCTGGTCGGCCAGGATTTGCAGAATTTGTAACTCGTCCGAACCAAAAGCCTCCGGATCGGTGCTTTGCATATCCAATGCGCCCAAAATGCGGCTGCCGACTTTAAGAGGCAGCACGATTTCCGCGCGGGTTTGTGGCAAAAGGGGGTTGGGTTTATAGAAGGGATCATCGGCGATGTCGCGAGCGATGCGGGGGAGCCCGGTTTGGATTACATGTCCGACAATACCTTCGGCACCAACACGTAATGTGACGCCCGAGGTTAGAATTTCATGGCTTGATTGTCCAGCGGCAGCCTGCAAGACAGCGTATTCGCCGGTTGTATCGAGTAGGAAGATGCCGGTGTGATAGGTATGAAAGCGCTCGTGAATGAGCAGTGCCACGCGCTTGAGTAGGATGTCGAGGTCACTTTGGCTGGCAGCAGTCCGGGCAACTTCAGCGGTAGCCTGCAGGTAGGTAGTGCGCTTTTCCAGTTCTTGTGTGCGTTCTGCCACGCGGTGTTCCAGGGTATCCATTACCTGTCTAATGTGGGTGCTCATGGTATTGAATGCCATGGCAAGCAGGCCAAGTTCGTCATTGGTTTCCAGGGCAATATGCTGCTCCAGTTCTCCTGCCGCGATATTTTTCGCAGCCGTACGCAAGATTTCAATAGGCGCCAGTGTGCGGGTGGCGAAATAGGCTGCGCCTATTCCCCCTAAGGCGGTAGTTAATATCAGTGCCCCTAACGTGAGAGTCAAACGCTGATTTTGGATTTGGATGATGTCAGAACGGTCCATGATGATTTCTAGAACGCCGATGACACTATTGTTATTGTCTCGTAACGGTGCTGCTCTCATCACCTGACGGCTTTCCAGCGTTTGAATATACGTCGTTTGAGATGTGCCCCCCAGGACGTTTGCGTAAAAAGATGACAAATCTATCTCTGGTGGTAGGGGCTGCTTGAGGGTGGTTGCATAGCCACTGAGTGCCGGAACAGGGCCGGGAAAGTGGCTAGCGGATTGTGCATCGGCGGCAATCAGGGCATCGTTGAGTAACAGAATTTGAAAATCTGTTCCTAACCTATCTTTTAGGCTCTGCAGGATGTCGATATTCATGTCCAGGGCGATTTCTATCACGCCGACAAAGTTATCGTTGTAAAATACAGGGGCAACCCCGCGTATGGCCAGACCTTCCTCCTCGATTTCCAGGCCAGTAGCGCTGCGTTGCGAGGCAATCGCAGTATTGACTACCGATGTAGATGTGGCGGCGGTTTGCCCTGGCTTATCGCGGTGAACGGCGAGAAAAGCACTGCCATCAGGTAGATAAAATTGAAACTCTGCAATTGGGAAATTGGCGCGCAACCTCTGGTATACCGGACGGGTTTGGGCCAGCAGCGTGTAACTATCACCACGCGCGAATGCTTGGGCAACAATGGGGTTGCTTGCTATGCTGTTTGCCAGCCCCAAGGCTGTGTTGTTTCGCGTTTCTATTTCATCATTAAACATCTGCTGGAAGTGATCGAGTGTTTGCGATTCATTGGCACGAGTTTCTGCTGCAATGGCGAACCCTTGACCAACGATGAGTGCGATGAGCAGAATAGCAAACCACAGTAAAGTTGGAATGATGATTTTACGACTTAAGCGCATGTAATCTGCTCCTGGTAAACTCAGGGAATTTCCTGGTTTGAGGTATCTTCTAACTGAATGCGCACACGCTGCAAGCGCAGGGCTCGTTGGATTTCCCTTGCACTGGTGCGCAGAATGGTTTCCATATCCAGACTGGCACGCACTTGCTCGGTAATAGCCGTCACGACTTTTTCGCGTTGAGCCTGCTGTAAGGTTTCGCTTACCAAACGCGCGTTTTCTAGTGCTTGTGCAGTTTGCGTGGCAATGGCTTGGGCAAAGGCCTGATCGCTTTCATCCCAGGGTTGGCCGCCTTCCAGGGTAATTTCTCCAATGGTGACGCCGCGTAGCGCCAAGGGAATGCGCATGGTGCGAACTTCAGAAATGACATTGGCAGCCAGTGGGTTCTCCAATTCATGCTCCAATTTTTGTCCCAGGGCGGTTTTGCGTTCCCACGCAGTCATTAAATATTGTTGGTTGAAACGTTGTACTTGTTCCAGGGAGCGTTGTAATTGCTGTACTAACCGGATATTATGGATGGCGGTTGCCAGTGAGTTGGCAATGTTTTCCAGAATGGTGATATCTGTTTGATCGAAAGCATTTGGCTGTTCAGATTGGATGGTCAATGCACCCAATACTTGGTCTCCCAACATAATGGGTAGTGCCAGTTCAGAACGAGTCAATGGTAGCAATGGGTTGTTAAAACGAATTGCTTCTGCCCCAGTATCCAGGGCTATACGTGCTTTACGATTGGCAATACACCAACCGATCATGGATGAACCCCCAACGGCGAGTTTGTGACCGGCTGCACGCATTTTTTGGCCGGCTTCTCCTGTCCCTGTGTATAGGATGGCATAGAGCCCCTGTTCGTCTATTAGAAAGGCGCCACAATAATACAACTGGAAGCGTTCGCGCAACAGGTTCACCACGTTTGTCAGTAGGGCATCCAAGTTGGGAGCACGTCCTAATATGGCGGATATCTCTGCTGCTATGTATAATTGTTCCTGGCGACGTTCTATTTGTGTGGTGTATGTTAGATCCTCTTGACGTTTTTCCTCTAGTTTGAGCACAATGTTTTGATATTGTTTTGATGTACGGCTTAGCGTATTGACCAATGCCGCGATGCTGCTTACCAACACAGCGCTTATTACCAAATAGGAGGTACTGGTAGTTAACCAAGTTGTAAATTCTCCAGGCAACCCGACTTTTGTAAAGACGGGAGGGGGAATAATTTGGTACGCCATTAAAGCGCCGATGAAAAGCAGTGTCATGGTACTAAGTAATGTAGCAACTAGACCAAAACCTAGTCCTAAGAAGATGGTGCCGACGACCACCATGCCGATCAACCAAATGCGACCATCACCAGCCGTAGCAAATTGTAAAGAAGCGCTGATGCCAAGCACATATAATATCCCTATGACACTAACAACTCTCAAATGATAAGGCCCACGCTTGGTAAAGGCTATTAAAATTAGCCAGGCCTCTACCAGTGTATACGTGGCAAGGTACCCCCAGACCCTATTTTGAAGTATAGATGGCAAATTGGTGAGGAGTGCTAGCATGCCCAGCAAGCAAGAGACGCGCAGGATGACGGTTAGCAATGCCTCTCGTATTTCTTCCAGGGCGTAGCGCTCTTGGGATGAGTCTGAGATAAAGAAGGCTTGCAGACGCGACCAAAAAGTCATTCGATATCCTCCTGGAGTTCATCTGCCGAATCGGGTTCTGGTGAGACGCTTGAAATTTCGGGGGAATGGAGTTTAATGGACACCCGACGTGCTCCTAAGTGACGACTTAATTCCTGTGAGGCTGTATCCAGGATAGTTTGAATATCAAGGGAGGCGCGAACTTTTTCTGTAGCAGCATATAACAAACGTTCGCGTTCTGTTTGTGTGCGGGCTTCTGCAATGAGACTGGCATTGCGGATAGCAATGGCTACCTGGGGAGCCAACGTGTTTAACAACATCAGGTCATCGTGGTCGAAGGCATTTTCATATTTGGTATCTTGGACATTTAGTACACCAATGACTTCGCCACCAACCATAAGCGGCACCCCTAGCCAGGATTTGGCAAGTTTACCGTGTTGTTTTGCGCCTAGTTCGAGGGCTTTGTGTTCAGTGTCCTCTACAAGCATTAAAGGCTTCTTTTCGCGAATGACGATAGACGTCAACCCTTCACCTAGCGGAATAGGGTCTAGTTGTTCTACCTTACCGTCCTCGTATAAATAAGGAATTTGTATTGTTTGAGTTTCGGGTGAATATATGGCGATGTAGAAGGCTACATCACCCATTACACGACTGACTTCCCGGTGGATGACGCTATAAAGGCGGTTAAGGTCAGTTTCAGTAGCCAGTACCTGACCAACGGTATTAATTACCGAGAGATTGGAGACTTGCTCTTGTGTGCCGAGAATGGCGTCGATTTTTTCCAGGGCGACACTGGCAAACTCTATCAAACTTACGTAAGGTTGTAAAACCGCGGGGGTCAATATTCCATTATCTCGGGTACCCAGGACGTAAAGGGTAGCGAGGCGCTTTCCGCGCCATAAGGGAAGATAGGCAATTTCCTCACATTTCATTTCACGAGGAACGTGTATTAGCACTGCTGGTAAGGTTGTCTCGCTAAAATTAGAAATTAGCAAATAGCGCTGATTTCTGGGGATGGCGGATTCCATTTCCCTTAGGGTGTAGGGAATGTAGTTGGGTTCGTCGAAAGTATGGTAACTTTCTTTTGGAGTTGAAATACCAACTAGACGTAAACGGTCGTTTTCGGCAAGTAGGGTGGCAGAGTGAAAGGATGTTTGTGCAAAAGCACGGCTAACCTGTTCCATGATAGATGCAGCATCGTCCATCTGGCTAATTTTATGGCTGGCTTCATAGAGCAGGTTTATTTCCTGTAAATTAACGCGGGTGTTTTCAAGTAAATGTACGTTGCGAATTGACGATGCAATTTGGTCTGCTAGCGTTTGCAGGATAACGATGTCATCTTCATCAAATGCATCTGACTCAGTGCTTTGTACGTCTAATACCCCTAATACTTCTTCACCTATAGAAAGTGGTATACATGCTTCGGAGCGGGTCTGTGGTAGTAACTCATCTTGTAGAAAGGGCCCATCCGCGGATGTGTCACTCACGACATGCGGTTTATTGTTGGCGGTGACCCACCCAATAACGGAACGTGAACCGACGGCTAATTTGTAGTTGCGCTCTTTGAGTTCTCTTCCTGCACTCCCGGTTGCTTCACTTAGAACAGCGAATTTCTTTTGATGATCAAGCAAGAAGATGGCGGCATAATAATATTCAAATTGCTCTACAATTCGATTAACGGTGATGCTTAACAATTCGTCTAAGTGAGTAGCGCGCGTTGCCAGACGGGTAATCTCGGCGGCCGCACGAATCTCAGTCAGACGATGTTGTAAGGCGTGAGTGCGTTCTTTTACCCGTTGCTCAAGATGTTTGTTGGCTGTTTTGAGGGCAGTTTGTAGTTTGAGAATTTGCTCTGTGATGATTTGATCAAGGGTTGCCCGGTCAATAAAACGCAATTCAACTAGAATTTGCCCTAGTAAGCGTGGGTTGCCGGCAATAGCATTTGCTTTCTGATAATTTAATGCTTGTTGTAATTGCTCGGTAGTTAGCAAGTTTTTCTCAATAAGGTAATCTCCCAGACGAGATACCAGGATTTCTGGTGTCACCGGCATGTCAATGCTATCTGTAGACGGGGCAATATTGTCGCCTAGTGGATTGACCGATGAAGATTGGTGGGATGGATTGGAAGACATGAAATAATCCTAAGAAGTTCGGGAGATTTTTGATTGGCGCGCCATGAGAAGATGGTGTGTTGAAAATAACGAGGCCGAATCGTTATTTGGCGGTGGGGAATATGGAGTTATCCTGTAATTTCCCAGACTGATTCGCCTGCTAATATGCGGCGTATTTGCTCTGGGAAACGATCAGGGTTGAGGGGTTTTCCGATAAACCCGTCAAAACCAGCCTCACGTGCCTTTTTAATTTGTTCTAAACTGGCTTCAGCAGTGACAGCCACAACTAAAGTGTCTTTTAGCCGTTCAGATGCCCGAATTTTCTTAAGTGCTCCGTATCCATCTTCATAGGGGAGGCGGATATCCATAAGCACTAAGTCAACGTGTGGCAGAGTGTCAGCGTATTCGACAACCTCATATCCGGACGTTTTCCATTCGCAGTGAATGCCCATGTAACCGAGCATACGGGCAATCAAAACGAAATTGGAAACATTGTCTTCAACTACTAAAACAATGGCGTCATTGGGGATGATGTTCTCGTTTTTTGAGGATTGTGGAGATGGAGATTCAGGAATTGACATGGTCTTATTTTGTGTGAAGTAGTTAGTGGCCCAGATAGGCATTGATTTGCCTTGGCAGGTTATCAACATCTACCGGTTTTTGAATGTAACCATCACATCCGGCATCTAGTGTGCGTTCTTTATCTCCGCGCATTACGTTGGCGGTTAACGCAATGATGGGCACACCTTTCAAATGTGGAATTTGTTTGAGTTTGGCAGTCAGCGTATAACCGTCCATATCTGGCATGTTGATATCCATCAAAATTAAGTCGGGGCGAAAACCTTTTTGGATGATTTCTAGTGCCTGCAGCGCATTTTCGGCTTCAACGACATTGAAGTCTTCGACCATCAGAATGCGCCGGATGAGCAGACGATTATCTGGGTTGTCTTCAACGTATAGGATGGTAATGGCATCTTGATCAAACATTTCTTTTTACTCCAGGATGAATTTTAGCACAAATATTTGCTATGCCCGTGACACAAGCGTTACAGGTTGTTTCGGGCACGTAGACGGATTTGTAATAGATGCTGTATTTGCTTTTGGTATAGTTTACAGCGTAGGTTTAACCTGCTACATGTAAATTTTGAGATGGTGCTATTGTATACCAAACCTAAGATGCTTCAATTATGACTACGCGTGGTGAACCTTTTCTGACCTATACAGTGTGCGATGTTTGTGGTTTTCGTTTGATGCGTGTAGAGCACACTGCTACAACATTTCATGCATTTTGCCCTGTGTGTGGGCAAGAATGCAATGAGCATGGTGTACAACGAGAAGGTGCCAGACTGGCGATGCAGGGGCGGTATCAGGCCTGGATAACTTGGCTGCAGAGCGTGGGGCTAAGTTATGATAACTTGCAGCGCATCTACCACTTGAACATGTCAGATTTCTTTGATGATGCTGTAACTGGGGCACATATACAATTATAAGGTAAGGGCGGCAAATTGCGTAGTCATTTAACCTGTTTTCCTGGGAACGCTTAAAAAGAAAAAGCACACTGAATTATCAGTATGCTTTGAGCGGGCGATGGGATTCGAACCCACGACATTCAGCTTGGGAAGCTGACGTTCTACCACTGAACTACGCCCGCGTGTTGTGAGCG
>DAOTZN010000140.1:0-2874 GCA_034434095.1 Anaerolineales bacterium | reverse complement strand
CCACATCAACAGCCTGTGGCACCGTCGAGTTGCACGAATCGTACGTGATGGAAAACGGCGCTATGGGTATGCGCCCCGTAGAAGGCGGTTCAATCGAAATCCCCGCCGGTGGAACGGTGGAGTTGAAGGTTGGCGGGCTGCACATTATGTGCATCGAAAAACTGGTTGACTTTACCGCTGGCACAAAAATCAGCCTCACGCTGAAATTCGAAAAATCCGGTGAAAAAGTGCTGGAAGCTGAAATCAAAGAATAATAGAGTTTATTCACAATTAGCGGTGAACATGGTACAACAGGCCAAACCAACCAAGGAAAGGACTGAAAACCATGTTCACCGAACAGATTCTGTGCGAAAATCCTGGAATGGTCAAGGCTTTCATGGGCATTCCAGCGGAAGTCTTTTGGATGATTGTCGAGGTAGTCGAGCTTGTTTTGCCAGATATTGACCGTCAACGGCTGGAGCGCCCTGATCGCCAACGCAATCCTGGAGCGGGGCGGCTTTGTGGTCAAGCGGTGGTGATACGTGTGGCGGCTGTGTTGACCTACCTACGGCTTCATGCGCCCCAGATTCCGGTGGCTTTGATGTACGGCATGACCCAAACGGGTCTATCACGCGATTTACGGCGGATTTTACCGGCCATTCAAGTTGCCTTACCCTGTCCTGAAGTATGGAAAGTGCTGGAAGCTGGGCAAGAACTGGAAGAAACGGAGATGCTAAAGCTGACCGAAGCAGCTACTCAACGGCTGTTGGTAGATGCTACCGAGCAGCGTGTCTCTCGCCCTGGCGACAACGAGACTCGTAAGGAATATTATTCTGGCAAGAAGAAGCAATTCACGATCAAAACCCAGATCGTCAGCGATGATGAGCATGGGATCAAGGCCATCAGCGAAAGTGTTCCAGGCGCCGAACATGATAAAACCTTGAGCGATGAGCTTCGCACGCTGGATCGTTTGCCAGATGGATGTGAAGTGGATGCGGACAAAGGCTACCAAGGGTTAGATAAGCAAGTGAGCAAGGTGACCGTGGTCAATCAAGATACCGGAGAAGTGCAAGAAGTCGCCCGGTTGACGGTTCAGACACCCTACAAAAAACCGAAAGGCGCTGATTTGACTGAAGAGCAGCGTGCTTTCAATGCCTTGTTGAGCGCCATTCGGGTGCGGATTGAACATTGCATCGGTTGGCTCAAAAATTGGGCCATCCTTGCCAATCGTTTCCGCTGTGCTCACTCAATCTACACATCCGTTATGCGCACCGTCTGTGGATTGGTCAACTTGCAGACCCAGCGGTGGCAAGCCGCCAAAGTCGCTAATTCTGAATAAACTCTATTTTGACAATGTCACATTAAGTTTCTGTTTTTGACCGATGGCGCAAGCGGCTGGCAGTTGAGCGAGAGCGGTTGACCAAATGCCGCACGACCTGGCGTTGTGCTTCCTCAATGGTCAGTTGCGGCAAGGGAAATACGGCTTTGAGCATTTGTCGCACATTGGCAGTGGAGAGTGCAGGGAGAACTTCGAGTTCCAACTGTTGCAGCAGTTCTGGGTCGCGCGGCTGGGACTTTGCCCAATCTAACTTGGTCAGGGCGATGAACCACAAAGCACAAGCTGTCAAAGCGGTGTGATGTTGCCAGGCGCGGTATTTTTGCGCCATAAATTCGTCGGCACCGAGTTCATCTTTGCCATCTTCGATGATGCGTTCGACGAAATAGCGTCCACACAGCCATTCGGCCAGGAGTTGCAGGCTGGAATTTTCGGGTGCGTTGCTGAAGGCGTAGGTATGGTCGCCGTTGCTTTCGATACGCATGGTCAACCATTCCTGGTGTGGTTCGATGTCGGGCTGTTCAGCATCCCAGACCCATACCAGGCGCGCCGCAAAGCGGTCTTCCAGGATACCATGTTCGTTATTGCGGATGCGCAAAAGCTGCCAGGTGGTGTCTGCTGCTTTCCCAACCTGCGCAACGCTATAAGAAGGCACGCCGTTGATGACCTTTTTGACCTGTGGCTTGGGACCTTTCTGCCCCGGTTTGACCTGGGGAATGCCGATCTGCGGTTGCTCCAGGTATACCCGCAGGTTGCAGGGGATGTCAGCCATGTATTTGATCCCCGCTTTATCCAGGTCACGGCGAAATTGGCTGCTGCGTCCGTACAAATCGTCACACAATACCGCTTCAAACGCCACGCCTCGCTTCTTGGCTCGCAAAATCATCTTCAAAGCCAGGTCCAACTTGCTTTCGTAGGTCGCTCGTTCCGCTGGGATGCCGACGCGTTTCCGTTCTTCCGCATATTTCTCCGAAAGCCAGATTTCCGGCAGATAGATTTCTGCATCAATTAATGCCCACAATGGCCACGGCTGCAATTTCCAATTCACAAACCCCAACGCTACTGCGACCTGACACTCATCCACCTTCCCAAATCGCCCATTGTATTGCCGGGCGCTGCCTGCACTCTTCACCCCCGCCTTCTCATCGGCATATTCATCCACAACCAGAAAACTATTCACCCGCAGTTCTTCCTGCTCTTTCAACTCTTCCTGGATTTGTTCGTACACGCCATTCGCATCCCACGGCGATATGGACACAAAATGGTGCATCGCTTGCCCATCGTCCCCATTCTCCATTGCATTGGCTATCCCTGCGATGTGTCGCTTGGCATCCATGGTCAATTGCCCTTGCATATATGCCAGCGCACGCTTACTTGTGTCGCGGGTCTTGGTGCGAAAGTGGACTCGAAACCGCTCCCAATGGGCGTGCAAGTCCGAACCCAGTTGGGTAATCTTTTCAACAGGTATTCCCCAGCGTTGGGGAGAAAATAGTGTGTTAGTTTTTTGGCTCATTCGCACAGTTTTACCAGATTTTCAGAGTTAATGTGACATTGTCAAA
>DAOTZN010000139.1:0-23237 GCA_034434095.1 Anaerolineales bacterium | reverse complement strand
TTCTTCTTCGCTGGCGCCTTGTTTGGCGGCCAGGCCTTCCAACCAGGCTATGGCAGCGTCCATGTCTTCAAAATCGGGCGGGGCTTCCAGACCTGCTTCGGGCTGCGCTGGGGCCACGGCTTTGCCCTTATCGGGTGCTGCGCTGACTTCTGCGGCGGGTGCGACTTCTTCCGCGCCCAATTCACTGAGCCAATCGGGCAACTCTTCGGCGGGTGCGGCTTCGGTGGGCTCTGCGCTGACTTCTGCTGCGGGCGCGGCTTCTTCCGTGCTCAATTCACCGAGCCAATCGGGTAACTCTTCGGCGGGTGCTGCGCCGACTTCTGCGGCTGGTGCGGCTTCTTCCGCGCCCAATTCACTGAGCCAATCGGGTAATTCTTCAGCGGGTGCGGCTTCGGCGGGTGCTGCGCTGACTTCCGCTGCCGGTGCGGCTTCTTCCGCGCTCAATTCACTGAGCCAATCGGGCAATTCTTCGGCGGGTGCTTCGCTGACTTCCGCTGCGGGTGTGGCTTCTTCCGCGCCCAATTCACCGAGCCAATCGGGCAATTCTTCGGCGGGCGCGGCGCTGACTTCCGCTGCGGGTGCGGCTTCTTCCGTTTCCAATGCCCTGAGCCAATCAGGCAATTCTTCCGCAGGTGCGGCTTTGGCGGCCTTTTCGGGATGTGGGCTGCCGGTGTCAATTAGGGCGGCCAGGGTTTCATCTTCTTCGGCGGTTGTCTCGTCGGGTGGCAAATTAAGATCACCAGTAGTAACCTCTGGAGGTGCAATTTCTTGCAGCCAATCGGGAAGTTCGGCCGGGGTGGCGATGCTCTCGTCTTCACCTACGTCCTCTGTCAAGATGCTCTTAGATGCAGCCGCTTCATCGAAAGTGCCGCTGTCAGGGCCCCAACCTGCTGCTTTCATCCAATCGGGAATGACGTCTTCGCTCGTTGATGTCTCTGTAGCCTGGGCGGGCGCCTGCTCTGCTGGAAATTCCTCCCCTTCACCGGTGAGCCAATCAGGGAGTTTTTCGTCCTGAGAGAGTGCCAGGGCACTTTCATCCTCCCCGATAGAAGCCAACCAGGTATCTTCTTGCGCCGTAGGTACCAGACCACCGGGTTGGTAAACAAATTTTTCAAGTTGAACGGCCTGATCGGGAATATCACTTAGCGTGGGGGCTTGTGGGTTGATAAATACCCGGTAAGGATCCAGCGCCTCTAAATGAGAGTGGTATATTTTCGCTTCGTTCTCGCCTTTGGAAACCGTGATGATGTTGGCTAGAATACGATTAGCCTCCAGACAATACGGGAGTTTTTTGAGCAATAGACTACATACCTCGGCTGCCTGGACGGGTCTGTTTAGTTTTTCGTATATCTGTGCCAGGAGAAGTTGCATATCTACTCGCCGAGGGTTGTTGGCTAACACTTGACGAATTTCAGCCAGGGCTTGTTCGTACAGATTACCGCGTGTATACATGCGCGCCAGCGCGCCATGGGTCAGCCGAATTTTGGCTGGCGCGGCCCCATCGCGACGGGCATACAGGCGACGCATTTCATCTTGGATGGCGCTGTTGTAGGGCTGAATTTCAAAAGCATATGTCATGTGCCCGATGGCTGCATCCAAATTGCCCTCTTCCTCACGGATAATGCTCATCGCCAGGTGTGCTATGAAGTCATCGGGGACGGCAGAGAGCAGGCGTTGAAATATATCCAAGGCCTCAGTGTGTTTGTGGCTTTCAAGATATGCTTTCCCCAGCAGGCGATAGGTGTCTACGTGCTTGGGGAAAATAGAAAGGATATGCCTGCAATGTGCTATGGCCTCTTCAAAAGATTCCTGCTCGATGAGTTTCTCGATTTCGTTATTATAGGCGCGAAGCGAAATACGTCCCATAAGTTTGCGCTCCCTTAGCGTGTGTTCTTCCCAACAGAAAAACAATACCTAAAAAAGATCATTAGTATCCCTTATTCTACACGAACTTTGTGCAGTTTGTAGGATGAGTTTAGAATTTTTTCATAACGAAAAGCGCATTTTAGGCTTTTTATGTGCTCAGGCACTTTACCGAGATGCTGAAAATATGAGACATGATTGGCCAGATAGCGCCGCGATACATGGTTGTACCCCTGTACGCTTTGTATTTGTGGGAAGCAATAGTTCAAGATATTTGTTTATGGGAGAAAAAAAGCGGTGGGCAAGAAGACTTTTCCTGCCCACCGCTGAATGATTATCTGTAAAGACTAAATACCTGGCGCTGGTTTTTTGCTTTGCATGATGGCCCAGATGAGCGCAGCAAGCAATAGCAACACCACTACCCAACCGCCAACTCCCAGACTCTTGTAGGTCACGATGATGGGGGCAATGATAACCGAAACCAGGTTGACTACTTTGATCATTGGGTTCAGGGCCGGGCCCGCAGTGTCCTTGAAAGGATCCCCAACGGTATCACCAACCACTGCGGCTTTATGCCGTTCGGAGCCTTTGCCTAAATTATTCGCTGGGTCTTTGGGCTCGTCCTCGATGATTTTCTTCGCGTTATCCCACGCCCCGCCGGCATTGTTCAAGTATACTGCGAGTAACTGTCCAGAAAGAATCAGGCCGGCCAGCATGCCACCCAAGGCCTCCACTTGCAATACCAGCCCCACAATAATTGGAGTGAGTACACCCAGCAGGGCCAATGGCACCAATTCCTTTTGGGCTGCACTGGTTGAAATGGTCACTGCCTGACGATAATCCGGAGCAACTTTGCCTTCCAGTACACCTAAATGGAATTGTCGACGGACTTCTTGAATGATTTGAGATGCCGCGCGGCTAACGGCCTGAATGGCAAAGGATGAGAATAGCCATGGAATGGCGCCACCAATCAGCATCCCCACAAAAACGCGTGGTGCAGAGATGCGGATACCATTGGCCAAAGCGGTAGGATCAACGCGGCTTACATCGGTGATGAAAGAGCCAAATAACGCGACGGCGGCAATAACTGCCGAGCCAATAGCAATGCCTTTGGTAATTGCTTTGGTAGTGTTACCCACGCCATCCAGATCGGCCATAATCTGTTGGGCGGCTTTGGTTTCTTCATCATCCCTATCGTTCCAAGACATCTCACCAATCCCGGCGGCATTATCAGAAATCGGGCCAAAGGAATCCATAGCCACGTTGTTGCCGGTTAGTGTCAGCATACCAATACCGGTCATCGCAATGCCGTATAGCACATAGGTAAACTGCGCTGTCGGTTCACTGGAGACGCCACTGTAAATCACGATAGAAGCGAAGATCGTAGCAGCAATGACCAGGATAGCCCATACGGATGATTCAAAACCTACAGATGTACCGGAAAGAATGAGCGTGGCTGGGCCGGTATCGGCTGACTTGCGGATTTCTTGAACGGGTTTGGCGTGTGTGCCGGTGAAATAATCGGTTAGACGGTCAATGGCGATGGCCAGTGCCACACCAACCGTGGTTGCTAAGAAAGGACGTAGCCAGCCCCCAGGAACATTTTGCATATATGCAAAAGCCACCAGGCCAAAGAGCACCGTCGAAATGCCGGCCGAAGTCAGGAAGCCCTTGAAAATGGCCTGCATGGCGTTGGTACCTTTGTCACCTGTACCTTTGACGAGATACGTACCAATGATAGAGGAAAGTACCCCAATCCCACGCACTAATAACGGGTAGATAATCCATTCCATGTGTCCGGTCAGGGCGGTTAATGCCACACCGAGGATCAGGCTGGAGACGATAGTGACCTCGTAAGATTCGAAGATGTCAGCGGCCATACCGGCGCAGTCACCTACATTATCACCCACCAGGTCGGCGACCACGGCTGGATTACGAGGATCATCTTCGGGAATACCGGCTTCCACTTTGCCAACCAGGTCGGCGCCTACATCGGCTGCCTTGGTGTAAATACCGCCGCCAACGCGCATAAATAGCGCCAGTAGCGTACCGCCAAAACCAAAGCCTAGCAACGCATCAGGAGCGGCGATACCAAAAATCATAAATATCACTGTGCCGCCAAACAACCCAAGGCCATCCGTCAACATACCGGTGATTGTGCCGGCACGATAAGCAATTCGCAGTGCATCACTAAAGGAGCGTCGTGAAGCCGATGTGACACGTACATTCCCTTGAACGGCCATGCGCATGCCAATTTGACCAACGAGTAGGGAAAAGGTAGCGCCCATCACAAAAGCGATTGCCCTTCCCAATCCAATCAAGAGACGAACGGTTTGTTGATCTGTTTCGCTCAGGCCATGGGCGCATTGCAAAGCGGCTTCTCCAACAGATGCCCCTTTGAAAGCCAGACAGTACCATTCGGAAGATTCAGGAGTGGGTTTGACGATAAACACCGAGGCAAATAATGCCACTGTTAGCACGACAATCAGGGGCAAGATGGTACGCAATTGCTGCCGCAAATAGGCATCTGCACCATCACGGATCGCCCCCCAGACCTCTTGTGTTTTTTTGTCACCTGTGTCCTCTTGCAGGATTTGCCTGCGCAGGAAAAGCGCATATAGCAACCCCAAGATGGCAATAACCAGGACAGCCCACATGGCTGCTTGCTCAAAAGCGGTTAGACCGAACATGAAAACTTTCCTCCTGGAAAATGGGTTGTGGTGGTATAGAAATGCCGTTTCCTGTTAATTACCGGAAGCGGTTTCATAAAGACCGAAAAAAACATACTTTGGTGGCTTTTACTGGTGATTTAGTCGGAGTTATCCGATTAATCGGTTGAATGCGAGCATTGTACAAGGATGCAAGAAATGTGTCAAGTATCACAAACGAATTGGCTGATTTCTTTGATTTAGAAGCCCTTTTCTGTGGTGGCTTTCTCCCTGCCGCTCTTCCCCTACAGGTTGGGGGAGCATAGGAGCGTTTTGGGGTCGTTTTGTCGGGATGGTTCAGAGCCTTGGATACACTTTTGGCACTCGTTAGGATGTGGACGGGCCCCTAGCCTGTGGGGGGGCTGCCCCCCCAGGTCGGCAAAGCGCCCCTTGGGGGTGATGTGCTGTGCCTTCGCTTCGTCCAATTTGGGGACATCCCCAAAACCTTAACGCAGAGTCGCCAAGGTACAAAGGGAAACAAGCGAAACATAAAAATCTTGGCGGCTTTGTGCCTTTGCGTTAAAACAATATCTTTGTGCGGTGAAGTCGGTCAATTTAATGTCCCTATTGGGTTGCATCCCAAGTCGATTCTAACCGGATTTCATGAACTGAGGCAGGACTTCAGTCCGCCAAACCTGGGCTCCGTTTCTTTCTGTTTGAGCAGCGTCAGTAGTGCGGTGGTGTCACTTGCAGTGACGAGAAACTTGGCGCGAATTCACGAAAGACAGTATTAGTATTAGTATTTGATAAAAACTTCATTAAATGCTTGACTTTTGCACTTGGGTTTTGTATAGTAAAGACCAGCAACCACAAAAAATTCTTGTGTATCTACCTTGACGAAAGCACTGCTGCTCAAGCACTGTGCTTTTTCTTGTATAGCGTAGGATGCTTTCCCTTGTTGGCCCGTAGGAGAGTTAAATTGGGATTAATGGGAATTACCGTGAAAGACCGCCAGGTGTAGGGCCGAATAATTCCGCCCTACCGCGCACCGCCAGATATTGGGGCGCATCACGGGAAATCCCAAAGAGCCTTAAATTGAACTTATGGATATTATTAGATGTAATTCTAATGGTATGTATCTTGTAAAAGGAGCCTCACCAAAATTTTCGCGACGAAGTTAAATTGCCTATTGATTTTGTCTCTAAAAAAGAGTATCCTGAAAACATTCGTCGTGTTTTTTTACCTCTAATTTTCAGATCTACAACTTGATTTTTGAATTTACTTTTAGGAGTGCGGATGATTGACCAATCTTTATTGAATACCCTTGAGGCCGATGAAGAATCAGACCATGATACGGCGGTGGTACGTCTGATTGCTTTTGGGCGCCATAAATCCTTTGTGACCATTGATGATATCTTGTTATTCTTTCCTGATGCCGAGCAGGATATGGATCAACTTGAAGAAGCCTTTGCGGCTCTGATTAGTGCCGGCATTCCCTATGTGGAAGGCGAGATATCCGATGATGTTAGCGAAAAAGACCTCATTACAGAAGAAAATGCAGAAGATGAAGAAGATGAAGATGAAGAAGAGGAAGATAGCGACGGCATCTCACCTTTAGAGCGCGAGCAGAATTACCTGGCCAGCATAGATACGGATGACACCATCGGCCTATACCTTAAAGAAGTAGGCCGCGTGCCTTTGTTAACTGCTGAAGAGGAAGTGCAATTGGCCAAACGTATCGAGGCCGGTCGGAAGGCACGCGAGGAATTGGCACAGGTTGGTATCTCTTCTGAACGACGCCAGGAACTGCGTGCCTTGATTGAAGATGGATGGGCGGCACGCGAACACCTCATTACCGCTAACTCTCGCCTGGTAATTAGTGTGGCAAAGAAATACATGGGGCGGGGCGTCCCTTTCCTTGACTTGATCCAGGAAGGAAACATCGGCCTGATTCGTGCTGCCAAAAAATTTGATTATCGTCGCGGGCACAAATTTAGCACCTATGCGACCTGGTGGATTCGGCAAGCCGTAACGCGTGCGATTGCCGATCAAGGGCGCACCATTCGTGTGCCCGTTCATATGGGCGATCAAATCAATAAACTATTGCGTGTTCAACATCAGTTGACCCAAAAATTGGGGCGAGACCCTAAAGTAGAGGAATTAGCCGAAGCACTTGAAGTGCCGCCTCAAAAAGTTGAGAACATGATTCAGGTAGCCCGCCGCCCACTTTCCTTAGAAACCCCCACCGATGATGAAGAGGATTCAGTGTTAGGCGATTTCATCGAAGATGAAGAAATCCCACCGCCAGATGAAACGGCTACCTATAACCTGCTGCGCCAGCATCTGGATGGCGTACTTGAAAGCCTACCCCCGCGCGAAGTACGCATTTTACAACTCCGCTACGGGCTGCTAGATGGACAGGCCTATACGCTTGAGGAAGTTGGGCGTAAGATGGGCGTTACCCGGGAGCGCGTTCGTCAAATTGAAGCCCAGGCACTGAGCCGCCTGCGGCATCCGGCAATCCGACGTAAATTGCGTGAATACCTGGGATAGTTTCCCGAAAATATGCACAAACAGCCTTGACATATCTCGTCAGGGCTGTTTTTTTATGGCAGGGTGGAGAGCATAAGCCTGCCAAAGGGCGACCATTGGCAATAGGGGGATGACGTAGCGCTGCCAGGGCAGGGGAATCATCAGGAGCAACGCGCCACCCTGGAGGATGGTCGCCACCCACAGCCAGACGACCTTTTGGGTGGCGCGCGAAACCCTAAAGGTGGTGCGTCCCTTCCAGGCTTCCCGTGCCGCTCGTCCCATCCCGATTAAAGTTAGCGTCAGGAAAAAAGCACCCCCCGCCAGACCGCGTCCCCAAGTATGCAGTGGTTGCGCCAGATAGGCGGCCACTGCGGTAGCGGTTTCGGTGTGGTAATTGTCCACCTCGGCAAACTGAGGGGGCACAATGAACAGGTTGCCAAGCAAGGCAATCAGCCGTTTCGAAGGGGAGTCCAGCAAGGCCTCGGGGTTCATGCGGGCGATGTCGGCGCTTTGACGCCTGGCAAGTTCTGTCCGCAGATGTGCCGCGCTGCGCATAGCCAAGGTAGGGTGTGACCAGAAGACCGGATTGAGCAAGATACTGAGGACAATCGTTATTAGAAGCCCGCTGATGGTCTGGCGTAACCAAAGGATGCTGCGCCTGGATAGACTGGCAGGCAATGCCAGCGTAGGGAGCAATGCCAAAGCGCTTTGCTTGGCGTTTATCGTTAGTCCGAGTGCTATTCCCAGCCATATTGTGCGGTAGCGCGAAGCACTTAACAATGCCCACAGGGTAAAAGTGATGCCAAAGAGCAAGGCCCCCTCGGCCATGGCCCGGCGGGCATGTAGCAATGTGAGCGGATTCAGGCCCAAAAAAAGGATGCTCAATAACCCAACGCGTCGCCCGCCCAGGGATAGGCCGGTCAGGTATAGCAGAGTGAGCGTGAGCGGTAAGAGCAGGGTAACCGCGGTGCGTCCGGCGGTCAATAGCGTCTCGGAGGGCACAGCCCCGGCGAGCGCATTTTCCTGCCACGACAGGCTCCAATCCCAATCGACAGGTAGCGGCGGTTGATGGGCTACCGCGCGTCCCAGGCCAAGTACAAGATGCGTCAGGGGCGCGTCCAACAGGCGATAGCGTTGGCGCAGGTCGTCATCCTGGCCGGGCTGCCAGCCGGCTGCCGTGGGATGGCTTAGCCACAGGTCAAAATCGGCGCTGGTAAAGAGTTGGGTGCTTTCGTCGGGGTGAAAAGGCACCGCCCGTACCCCACATAGGGCCAAGGTGCTGATTAAGGTAATCAACATCAGGGCGGGCAGGTGCGGGCGCAAACGGGTGGCAAACTCAACGCGAAACATCGGTTAAGCCCGGGGTGCGGATGGCCCACCAGCGTATCCAATAAAGCCCCAAAAACAGGAAAAAGGGCAGCGGCAGAAACATAACGGTGCTCTGTTGCGGTTGGCCGTTGACGGTGCTCAGCGTGGACAGGAAAATGTACCACAGGCCGACCAGCAGCCCCAGCAAGGAAAACAACGCCCACCAGCGAGCGGTACGCCCATAGCGGCCTTCTAATTCGGTCAGTATCACGATCAACGGCAGAAACAAGATGATGAAGTTGCCGGGGTCGGTTGTGATGCCAATCCACTGACTGGCGGTCAGGGTCAGGCAAAAGGTCCACAAGAAATGCCGGAAGGGTTTCTTCCAGGCCAGCGCCCATTCGGAGAGTAAGAGTAAGGTCAACCCGCCGCTCAATATCCAGCCTAATTGCTTTCCGGCGCCCGGTAGCCATTCCTGCAAGGCCGCCTGAATGGTCGTGGGTGGATTGTAGCCGGTATAGCGCAATATCTCGCGTAAATTTTGCAGCGGCCAGTCTGGCAGGAAGAGCATGCCCAAAGCCACCAGGAAAGCCAGAAAGCCGGCAAACCAAACGATGAACCGCCAGCGACGTTGAGAGAAGGCCCACAGAAAGACAAATAATACCGGCAAGAACGCCAGGTGTGGTTTAATAGTTGCCAGAGCCAACAGGATACCGGCGGCCTCGTTCTGTTCGGATTGTAAGGCTAGCGTTGCAGTGGTGAGAAACAATGCTACCAGGATGACGGCATTGCCGTTAATGACCGGACGGACACCGTGATACCACGTCAGGCTGAACAGGAGCAGGAAAGCCAGCAGCCAGGGAGCCGGCCGCCAGGTGGCCAGGCGCAATCCCAAGAGCGTTAGGGCGATGAGCGCAATCTCCAGGGTGGTCATCCACACGGCGCGCGCAAGCGTGTAATCGCCGATCAGTGCAAAGGGGCCGAAAATGAGTGCTGAATAGAGTGGATAAGCAATGCGCAGTTCGTTTTCTCCGGCTTGTGCCGGGCGTCCATAGGCGCGTTGCTGAATGTGTAAGGCAACCTCATCGCTATACGGGCTGATGCCATCGAAAAGCATGGCGCGAGCCCCCTCCCAATGCGCCAGGAAGTCATTGCCCCCTGGGTTTTGCACGGCGAAGCGATAATTCATCCAGCCCAGCGCGCCTACCAGGGCCAGTAAAACCAGGACCAATAGGGTATACAAAACGTTCTGCATCCGGGTACGGGGAAGTTGATTCAAGAAAAGGCCTCCTATGATGCATGTTGTGGGGATGGCTTTATTGTATCCTTACTTACCTGCTGGTGAAAGGTTAACGTGAGCAAAATCAAGAGCAAGGTACGCAGTGGAATGAGAATGTACAATCCCTGAAACCAGCCGCGCGAGAGCATGAGCGGCCATTCCAGGATGTTGATTAACAAGAAGACGGCACTCATTAAAAACGCATTACTTTCCGGCAGGCCGAGTAAGATAAGTGGTAGTAGGTAAAGTACCCATTGGGGGCTGTATCCCGGTGACCAAAGCAGGAAGACCCCCCAGGTGAAACCCGTTAAGGCCGGCAAGGCCAACCGCCCTTTTTGATGGGGGCGAGATAACCCCAAAAGTCCAAGCCCTCCAAAGAGAATCAGCAACCCCCAAGGTGAAAAGCGGGGCGGATTTCCAGATGACAAGTCGGCAGTGGACGGTTGGGTGTGGTCTGCCTGTGGATGGAGGTTGCCGGTACCCAGGTTGCCATCGGTCAGTGCCCATACTGTCTCCCAACTCCCCTTGGCGGATTGTGCGCGTAGAGATGCTGAGGTCATCCGTGGTGAGAAAGCGTACAACCCGCCGTAACCCAACAGCATAAGTCCGATGGCTACAGTGGTGAGGCGCAACGCGGCCTTACGTGGCAAATGCACCCACACAACAGGTAGCACCAGGAGCGGAAAGAGTTTCGTCAGCCCCCCTAACCCCAGTGCCAGGCCGCTGCGCAGTGGATGCCCGCTTTCTGCGTCCCATAGTCCCCATAGGAGAAAGAAGACGGCTAACGGATCGAAATACCACCAACCGTAGGGCAATGCCAGCGTGAGCAACACATACAACCAGATTCGTTGCCGGGCGGTTTCAGGTTTCCAATAGCATTGTGCCAGGCGGGCGAAAAAATACACGCCCCCGGCTTGTGCCAGGGTTAGTAACAAGGCCAAAAGGTACGAAAAGGCATGTTCCCGGCCGCCTGTCAGCAGATAGAGCACTTTAGAGAGTAAAGGGAACAAGGGCGGAAATTCTGTCCAGGTATGCAGATATGGCCAACCTGGCAGTGCGGCCTGGGCATAGAAATTCCAGTGGTCGCCGTAAACAAAAAGTTCCCCCGCTGACAAACTGGCGAACAACAGCAGGCGTCCAAACAGGAAGGTGATACCCGAAGAAAGGGCGCGTTTTTTCATGGTAAAATTAGCGCACAGGCGATGATCCTATCGCTTTCTTTATGGGGTTTTTTTTTTGAAGTTGAGGAGATGATAACCATGTATTTTCCTAATCTTTATCGTCGTAGCGTTCACAAAGGGCTGGTTTTGATTCCCATGGTTGTGGTAATCATCCTGTTAGGGGGTGTGTTTGGCCTGCTGCAGCGTGTTCAGGCTGCGCCATCCAGCCCAAAACTGGTTATGCAAGTTTCACAGCCTGAGGTAAGTAACCTGGACATCAGCGTACATGCCTCAGTCCAGGCAGCGCGTCCTGGAGATGTATTTTCTTACACGATTACGTATTCTAACACCACCGCGCAGGCCGTGAGCAACGTGGTTGTTACGGCCACCATTAGCAGCAAGCAAATCTGGACAGGCACTTACCAATCTACTCCGCCCCTGGGAACTTTTCAGAGCGCCGGCAATCCAGTAGATGGATATATTCTCACCTGGCAGGTGGGGACGCTGGCAGCCGGTACCGGTGGTGAGATTGTCTACAATATCCAGGTAGTAACGAGCACTGAACCGAATAGCGCTCAGCCTATCATTTTCCTGGGCACCAGCGCGACAATCTCTACCACGCAGCCTGGAATCAGTGGTGCACAGGCCGATGATGTCGTCACCATGGTCGGCCCATTGCTAGAAGTGGACAAGGCGGCCTCGACAAACGTAGTGCGCCCAGGGCACTTGTTAGAATATTCGTTGACCGTGAGTAATCTCACCCGCCAGGATGCCATTGCGGCCACCAACTTGGTCATTAGCGATGTGCTTCCGGAATATAGCACCTTCTATCATGCGAGCGACAATGGCTACTACTCCCCTACCCTGGGTTCGGTATTATGGGAGTGGCCTGGACCGCTTGAGCCAGGCACGGACAAGGTCTTTACTTTCTCGGTGCGTATTCAGCCGGATGCACGCGCGAACCAAACGATTCGCAACACCAAAAAAGAATATTACGTGACCTCCCAGGAATTGTGGCATGGCCCATTGCAAGGCAAGCGCGACGTAAGCGTCAAAATTGGGTCGTTGTTTGAAAAGAGTGTGGTATCGGCTGCCGGTGGTACAGGGGCGCCGCGGGTGTACCCTAACGATCTTGTCACCTACACGCTGACGGTCTACAACCCATTAACGGAAACCTTGAGCGGTGTGGTGGTAACCGATACCCTGCCGGGTGACCCTGATCCCTTTACTTACGTGGGGTCAGCGGGTGGTACGCCGCCAGATGGCCTGTCTGCCGATGGGCGTTATCTCACCTGGACAGTTGACTTGCCGCCCTGGGGTTGGATAACGCGCACTTTTGTAGCCCAAATTCCACCCCAGACGCGGATTGAACGTAACCGTACCGAAAAAACTTACTACAATGCGTTGGATGCCGAACATGCCTTGGCGCTCTTCTTCCCTGAGGATAACCTGGCGCCGGTAAAAGTGCAGGCTGCCGTGGTGATGAACAAGGTGGCGTCGGCCAATCACGTGATGGATGGCGATACGGTCGTTTACACCATTACCCTGACCAATCAGGTAGATTTTGCCGTCACAAATATCACCCTGACCGATACCCTGGAAGGACAATTTCGCTATATCCGCATGGTTCAAGGCCAAAACCCCCTGCCAGACTACCAGAGTAACCCGGTGGTATGGCAGGGTTTGAGTTTGATGCCCGGAGAAACACTTGAAATGGCGTTTGAGGCGCGTGTCAAGGGCGATTGGCTGGCGAATTACGCCAATAACCTGGATGCCTCCTCGCCAGATGCCTTCATCCCCAGTTGTTATCGGATTGCTTCCGTCAAGGTGGATCCCCCACTGAGCATTAACAAAGGCGTAACGCCGCAGGAAACCTTCATCAACAACAATGTGACCTACGCCATTACCATCACGAATATCAGCACGGTGCCCTTTACGCTGGCCGATAATGTGCGAGATTTTCTGCCGAGCGGTTTTTATCAGGTCGGCGGAGATAATCCCGGCGGCAATCCGGCCACCATTAACCTGCCCACCCCGGTGGTGTTGCAGCCAGGGGCTTCGTGGTATGGTGATTTTACCGCCCTGGTGAGTATGGATTATGGTTGTAACAACTTGCCCAAGACCATCAAAAACTTACCGGGCAGCATTTTAACGCATATTACCTCGCCACTGGATGTGTACGTGACCAATGGTGTCGGCCTGGCACCGTTGACACTCAACCCTAATATCCAGGTAGACCTGGATGCACCGCATACCAAAGTGTTGCGCGGCGAGACGTTCACCTACACCATGCACTTGTTGAATGTCTCGAATGTTGCCGCCAACAATAGCACGGTGGAAGTGGTCCTGCCGGGTGACTTGTATTATCTGCAAACGGTCAGCGGTACGCCGCCCAACGTTAACGGCCAGACCCTGACGTGGAATAATTTGCTCATCCCGGCCAATGATGAGGTGCAAATCGCCTTCCAGGTGCAGGTAGATGCCAATGCTTCGTTAGGAGATAAGCGCCCGACCTTTACCGGCAGCGCCTACGGGGTATGCTTCAGCAAGGTCGGTGGTGGGCCATATAAAGATGACGGCAAAGTCACGGTGGTGGAGCAGGCGCTGGTGCTGTACAAAAAAGCAGCCACCTCCGAGGTGCCGCCCCTGGCACAGGTGGATTACGAACTGTGGTTGGAAAATAAACTGGATTACGAATACACCATGCAAAGCCTGACCGATACCCTGCCCGATGGGTTTGCATACTACCTGATGGTCACTGGTGAGGAGCCGACTTCTTATAACAACAGCCGCATCCTGTGGCAAAATATCACCGTGCCAACAGGCAAGACAAAATGGGTGTTGCGCCTACAAGCAGCGCCGTTGTATGGTACTTACGTCAACCAGATTGCCGGTTATGTGGATCCTCAACGTCCTGTAACGGTGGACACCGATCGCAGCCCAAGGGATAACGTCAATGATGCTACCGTGATTGTGCAACCCATCTTTGACTTGCTCAAAGAGGTTAGTTTGCAATATACCCCGCCTGCCCGGACGGTCGTGTATACCATCACGATGCTCAATCTGAGTGACGTCAACTATGCGTCTATTCGGATTACGGATACGTTGCCATTGGGCTTCTCGTACTACCGCACGCTGGGTGGTCCCCTCCCCTCTAGCATTGGCCCCGATAAGCGTACCCTGGTATGGGAAAATCTATCGGTCAACGGTCACTGCTCGCCAACCAACCCCGCGAATTGCACCAAGACGATTGTTATTGAAGTGTACATTGCCCGCTCTGTCAATGAAGGTGTGTACCTGAATACCATCGAGGGACACAGCCCCAGCGGTGCCATCCCCGGCCCGGTTGCAACTGCCCCGGTTACGGTCACACAACGCCTGGGGACAGATGTCTTCTTACCGTTGATTATCAAGTAGCCTCACCCAGACTTTTCGATGCCCCAGCCTCCTGTACATGGTGCAGGAGGCTTTTTCTGTGGCTTGAGCGCACGGTTCGTTGGGTGTAGGCTCACGACTGGTTGCAGGCCCTGAAGAGATTCTACCCCCAGCGTCATTTTCACCACATGCCGAACAGGTGTCACGCTGGTATAATCGCTTTGCACACATTCCCTTATCAGAACAGCCTCATTCTATTCTGTATTGCGTACTGAAAAACTTATTTTTTTGGAGGTATTCTCATGCATTTTCTCCCTTTCGTCGCCTACATTGACCCCAATACCGGCGGGATGTTGTTTCAACTTCTCGCCGTGCTCTTTGCAGCCTTTTCGGGCATTTTATTGTTTTTCTCCCGCCAAATCAAAACCGGTATTGCACGCCTGATGCGCTTTTTTAGAGAAAAACGCAGCCATAACGATTCTTCCGATAACGAAGCATGAAGACGTTGCTCCTGGGCTTAGATGCCTTTGCTCCCCACATCTTTGAGCGCCTGTACGAAGCCGGACAAATGCCCCATTTGGGGAAATTTGTAGCCCAGGGCAGGTATGCTCGTTTTGAGGTAGCCAATCCCCCACAGAGCGAAGTCTCCTGGACGAGTATTGCTACCGGCTTGGATGCCGGTGGGCATGGCATTTTTGATTTTGTGCATCGCGACCCGCAGACGTATCAGCCCATTGTTTCGCTGCTACCGATGGCAAAAGGATTGGGCGGGGTGCAGTTTGTGCGTCCATCTACGGCACATACCCTCTTCGATTACACGGCTGCACAGGGGTACCCGTCCATCTCGTTGTGGTGGCCGGCCACCTTCCCAGCGCACCCTGAATCCCCGGTAGCCACCATCCCCGGCCTGGGTACGCCCGATTTGTTCGGACGCTGGGGGGTGGGGACGTTGTTCACCTCAGATGCGGATATGCCCACCCGTTTGGGGAAAACGCACGTCCAGCACCTCACCGCCCGCGGGGTAGACCGTTTCGAGGGGGTTTTCCCTGGGCCTGTCCGGCAGACCCGTCGGGGGGAGGTGGGTACGGAACTCCCCCTGGAGGTGGCGCGGCAAAATGGGGAGCAGGTACACCTGAAATTGGGTTCGGTTCCCCTGCGTTTGACCCTCGGGGAGTGGTCTCCCATCTTGACGGTATCCTTCAAAGTTGGGCTGTTCTTCCGCATTCATGCTATCACGCGCCTGATTCTTACCCACACATCCCCTCACGTGCGCATCTATGCCTTGCCGCTGCAACTGCATCCTCTGCACCCTATCTGGCGTTATGGTACGCCGCATGGTTTTGTGAAGCGCACCTGGCAACAGGCTGGCCCCTTCCTGACGGTCGGTTGGCCGCAGGATACCAGCGGTTTGGAGGATGGCTGCATCAACGATGAGCAATTTCTAGCGTTGTGCGATGCGATTTTTGAAGCCCGGCGCAAAGCGCTGCGCTATCACCTGACGAAGTTTCGCGAGGGCACGTTGGGGATTGTGTTTGATTCGCTTGACCGCGTTCAACACATGTTCCTGCGCGACCGTCCGGACGTGGTGGAAGATTGGTATCGGCGTATGGATGCGCTGGTAGGTGAGGTGCGCACCTGGCTGGCGGCTTCCCCGGGAGAAGCCGCGCACTGGCTGGTGCTCTCTGACCATGGCTTCACGCGCTTCGATTACAAAGTGCATCTCAATCGCTTTTTGCAGGAGCGCGGTTATCTGCAAACACACAAGGTGCAGACTTCCGGCAGCCTGAAGGATGTGGCTTGGCTCCGCACCCAGGCTTACGCGATTGGCCTGAACAGCCTGTACTTGAATTTACAAGGGCGTGAGGGGCAGGGTCGCGTTGCACCCGATGAACGGGAAGCCTTGTTGGCGCGCCTGAAAGATGACTTACTGGCCTGGCGCAGTCCGCAAGGGATGCCTGTGGTGCAGCGTGTGTTGACCAATGCCGAGGCCTTCTCTGGCCCGCTGGCCCCTTATGGCCCAGATTTGGTGATTGGTTATGCCCCTGGTTTCCGCACCTCACAAGATGGCGGCAAAGGGGCATGGGCGGCTAAGGCGATTGAGCCGAACCGTGACCACTGGGGCGCCGATCATTGTGTCGATTCGAGCGCGGTACCCGGCACGCTTTTCGCTACGGATGGTTTGGATGGATTTTCACGCCCCTCCTATCGCGATATCCCGGCCCTGGCGGTTGGCGCGACGCCAGATGACAGCGGCGCAACGCCCCCTCCCGGTGGTGGCCTTCCCGAGGATGATCAGGCCGCGTTGGAAGAACGTCTGGAAAGTCTGGGGTATTTGTAGCATGAGTGTTGGGCATACTGACAGCCGGCGAAATACCGGGGGGCGTTTCCCCTCCCGACGGGAATTTTTGGCCTTGGTGCTGGCTTTGGCTGCGCCATTGCACTTTTGGGCGGTGCTGCAATTTCTCTATCGCCTACCGGCGCTCATACTACGGCTGCCCTTGAACGAAATCCTTGCCCTTCTGGCGTATATCCTGAGCGCCGAGTTGGTAGAGACGTTGTTGCTCTGCGGGGCGCTCACCTTGCTGGCTGCGCTTTTGCCGCGTAATGCGTTGCGCAACCCCTTCTTGCCTACCACGATCGCGTTGGCGTATCTTTCCATGCTTTGGACGATTGCGTTTTACTTTCTGCCGCAAATGCTGGTTGCCCTGGCGGCCTTGCTCCCGGCGGCTAACTTCAAGGGGCTGTTTTTGGGCACCCTGGGGGCGATTATGTTTTCTTATGCGGCCTTTGTGTTGCGTTTGCCGCATCTCGTGCGTATTCGCCCCGAGTGGTGGCGCATAACCGACGCGTTGGTGGCGCACTTGAGCGTTTTCTCCGGCCTGTTCCTGGCGCTGGATGTGGTTTCTTTGGTGTTTATCGTTTTTCGCAACCTGTTCTAATCCCCTCATGTCACTTTCTCGCCGCGAATTCCTCAAGGTAGCCGCCAGCAGCACCGCTTTGGTGGGTGCGGCGGCTTACTGGGCGCGTCATGGCCCGGAAATCTCGCTGACCAGTGAGGTCTTCCCCATCACCGACCTGCTCGACGGGCAAATCGTGGATTCCAGTGCCAGCAGCGACATCATTTACCGCCGTTTGCGCCTGCATACACTGGACGAAAGCCATACCTGGCCGCTCGATGCGTTGCACATCGCTTTTCTGCCCGATAAGACCCTCATGTTGCGGATTGCTGAGGCCCTGACCGTGGGGATGCTGCTCTTTGTGGTACTGGAGCGGCGCGCCAATCCTGCTCCACTGCGCGCGCCGCGCTTACAGGCTATCCGTAACCTGGATACGTTTTTGCGTCAACGCTGGCCGGCTTACCGTCCCCTGGCGCCCTTGTTAGCGCGAGTGCTGGCCTCCCGTCCACCGCAGATGCAGAACGTGACGTGGGCGGCTGCGGGCGGCCTGTCGGCCGCGCTGGCCTTTGGGGGAATAGCCAACATTGGCATTGACGCTTTGGCGGCGCGCATTGGTGGCACACCTATCCACGGGGCAATCGCCTCCCGCACGGTATTCGAGAGCCTGGCCTTTGTAGCCTTGCAGGATACGTATGTTGAACAAACCCGCATGTTGCGCCGCGCAAACCCCAAGGAAATTTATCGCTCGGCGCAGGGACGCCTGGAGGCCGCCTTGCATACCTTTGAACTGGAAACCGAGCCGGGCGTAGGCAGGATGTACGTACACGCTGTGCAGGTCATCCATCCGCAGGAATGTCGGCCGTACTACGCCCATGCGGCTGAGTGGGGAGATGCCCAGGGGATTGCCGCCCGTTTGGACCTTATGCTTCCCGATGATGGGCCGCGGCATGTCCTGGGGCATCACTTTGACCCGTCGGTGGACTGGATCACCCCCGATGACCCCAACCCCCGAGGGGCGCGCTGGCGGAGTGCTTTCCTGAACCTGGCGGTGCACAATACGCCGGATGGCATTGGCGTGCGCGCCCCCGATAGCCGGGTGCTGGCCTTCACTCCGTTGGCTTGGGCCAGCCCGTCGGCCTCGAATTTCGGTCAACGGGTGATTGCCCGCCGCCGTCTGTTGCCCTCCGAATACAACGCTTTCGCGCTCAAGGGTGCTGTCTGGACGCCCGCTTTGTGCGCGCCCTGGGACGATGATGCGCTGCGCCGGGATGTGCTCGACCGCCTGCCCTTGTGGCGTGATTTATGGTGTGGCGAGACCGCCATTGAATTCCGCCCGGCAGATGAGACCACCCGCCGGGTGCTGCACATCACCGCCGAGCGGGTTAATGTCCTGCCCTGTGAACAGGCCTTCGAGAAATTCGTTTCTCTGGTGCAACGCGGCGATGCTTCTGCCATGCGCTCATTGCGCAACCTCACCCTGTTGCGCGGTGGCCCGGTCGTGCGTCCGGGGGAGACCCCGATTGGCCGCCTGGACGATGCCAACATCAACGATAAGTCGGCCATCAATTGGATGTTGCTGGCGGATGGGCATATTCAGGGCTTTGTTATCGGTTTGCAAACGGCGCGCTTCGATTACGACACCGAACTCCCACTGGTCACGGAGATCATCAAACAGGTTGGTTTGCATTGGGATTACCTGGTGGATTGTGACGAACATACCGCCGGACAGATACTCCTGCCCGCTACCCCCACCTGGGTACGGGCATGACGCTGATTTCGTAGGAGTTTGAGCGCATGTCCCCCCTTTCTCGTCGTGATTTTCTCAAGGTGTTAGGCGTTCTTGCCGCTACGCCAGTAGCCGGAACATTGCTGCCGGCCTCGGCTCAACGGTTGACGGCCAAGGATGACCACCCCAACGTGATTTTTCTGGTCTTCGATACGCTATCGGCGGGACATGCCTCGCTGTATGGCTATCCCCGTCGGACCACGCCCAACCTGGAGCGTTTCGCGGCGGTCAGCACGGTGTACCATCAGCATTGGGCGGCGGGAAATTTCACCCTGCCTGGAACGGCATCCCTACTCACGGGCACATATCCCTGGAGTCACCGCGGATTGCACTTTTACGGCAAGACGTTGCCTGCTTTTGAACGCCGTAACCTGTTCGCAATGCTGCCTTCCCTGTTTCGCGATGCTTATACCCATAATAACCTGGCCTACATTCTGCTTGACCAATATCGGCCGTACCTTGACCATCTCACCCCTGTCGAGGCATTGTGCCTGTACGATGACCGCTTTTTCGACAATTTGTTCCCCGGAGATTTCGATACAGCCTTTTATGGTGAAGAACGTATCCGCGGTTATCGTCCTTCACTGAATAACTCGCTGGTGCTGGCTTTGCTCGGCAAGGCGCACTACTGGCTCACGACTCGCCGGTTGAAGGCGGAGTATGCCTCGCGCTATCCCCTCGGCCTGCCGGACAACTATAACGACCAGATTTTCCTGTTGGAAGACGCTATGGATTGGATTGCCCAGCGTTGCAGCAATTTACCGCAGCCTTTCCTGGGCTACTACCACTTGTGGCCGCCGCACGAACCGTATGCCCCGCGCGCAGAATTCATCGGGCGCTTTGATGATGTGCCGGCCGGTGTGCCGGACAAGCCACCGCACTTCTTTACCGATGGCGTCACGCCCCAGACCCTGGCGGTTGAACGCACGCATTACGATGAATACCTGGCCTATGCAGACGCCGAATTTGGCCGCCTGCTAGATGCCCTCGAAGCGGGTGGCCGCTTGGAGGATAGCATCATCATTTTCACTTCCGACCACGGGCAGATGTTCGAGCGTGGCATCCACGCGCACGTTACGCCTGTGTTGTACGAGCCTTTACTGCACGTGCCCTTGCTGATTCACCTGCCGGGTCAGCGCACCCGTCAGGATGTCCGCACCCCCACCAGCGCGGTGGATGTGCTGCCCACGTTGGCGCATTTGTTGGGGATAACGCCAACCTATCCAATGGAGGGGCGCATCCTGCCTCCCTTCCTGCCGGCAGCAGAGCGCCCCATTTTTGCGCTGGAGGCCAAGGAGAGCGCCAAATGGGGCAAACTCGAAAAAGCCACCTTCGCGTTGCGTCTTGGGGACTACAAACTCATTTATTCCCGCGGTTACCCCCAGTTGCCTGAAGGCTGGGAACTCTACAACCTGAAGGAAGACCCCGAAGAATTGGAGAACCGCTTTGCGCATGACCCACAAGCGGGCGCTTTGCAATCCCTGCTGATAGACACGTTGCAGGCACAGGGGTTGTGGCCATGATTTCGCGGCGTGATTTTCTCAAAGTGTTAGGCGCGCTCACCGTCGCACCGTTGTCTGGGGCGCTGCTGCCGGTCTCGGCCCAACGGTTGACGGCCAGGGATAGCCACCCCAACGTGATTGTTCTGGTCTTCGATACGCTATCGGCGCAACACGCCTCGCTGTACGGCTATCCCCGTCGGACCACGCCCAACCTGGAGCGCTTCGCGGCGTTCAGCACGGTGTACCATCAGCATTGGGCGGCGGGAAATTTCACCATGCCTGGAACGGCATCCCTACTTACCGGCGTTTACCCCTGGCAGCACCGTGGTTTGCACCTGTTCAATGCCCGCATTGCGCCCGCCTACGCAACCGAGAACCTGTTCTCCTTGCCAGGCGGAGCCCCGGCCGATTGGTTAACTTACACGCATAACCCGATTGTGGTTGACCTTTTGCAGCAAATGCGCCTGCCCGTGCGGCAGTTTCAGCAGGCGGTCGAGACCTTCCTCGGCAACGATTTGATGAGTTACCGCTTGTTCCGGGGGGATATGCAGACGGCCTTCTGGGCGGAGCGCATGGTCACCAATCTGGATTATGCCGGTGCGCCGACGGCGCTCTTTTTGGCTACGCTGCAGAAGGCCTATCACACCCTTGTCACCGAACGGCAACTGGCGCGCTACCGGCAGATGTATCCGCGTGGGCTGCCGACCAACGATAATGGCCTTTACTTTCGCCTGGAAGACGCGGTAGACTGGCTCACCGTTCAACTGCGCGCCAACCCACCTGCCAAACAGGTGTATTTTCACGTTTTGCCACCACACGAACCGTACACCCCGCGCGCCGAGTTCGTTGGTCTGTTTGATGACGATGGCTTTGCTCCACCGTCCAAGCCAGCCTCGCCCTTTGGTGCCGGATTTACGCAGACCACCCTGAACAACTTGCGCCGCGAGTACGATGAGTACCTGGCCTATGCAGACGCCGAATTTGGCCGCTTACTGGATGCCCTAGAAGCCAGCGGCCAGTTGGAGGATAGCATCGTTATTTTCACTTCCGACCACGGGCAGATGTTTGAGCGCGGCATTCTTGGGCACATTACCCCCGTACTGTACGAACCGCTATTGCACATTCCGCTGTTGATTCACTTGCCCGGTCAGCGTACCCGCCAGGATATCCACGCACCTACCAGCGCGGTGGATGTGTTGCCCACGCTGGCGCGTCTGTTTAACTTGCCGTTGCCTGACTGGGTGGAAGGCCTTCCCCTGCCCCTTTCCGAGGCCGAATCCCAGCGCGCCTCGGATGAGCGACCGGTCTTCGCACTGGATGCCAAGGAGAACGCCAAAAACGCCCCCCTCACCACGGCAACCTTTGCCGTTCGGCGGGGAGATTACAAACTGATTCACTACCTGGGGTATCCCGGTTTTGATGACCGTGTGGAACTTTATGATTTGCGGACTGACCCCGAAGAACGCGTCGACCTGAGCGCTCAAAGGCCCGAAGTGGTGCAAGCGTTGTTGGCCCTGCTTGCCAGGTATCAACGTCCCCCTTACATACCTTCCGAATCATGACCTTTCCCCAGCGTTTTCGTCACCTGTTTGTGATTTGCGCCTTGCCGGTACACCTGTGGGCTGCGTTGGTGTATTTTTATGACCTGCCGGGGTTGATGTTACGCATGTCCATGCCGGATTTTCTGGCGCATGGGGCTTATGTATTCGCCTTTGCCCTTTTCGAGAGCATGGTGTTGACGTTGGCTCTGGCCTTGCTCACCTTGCGCCTGCGCCCGAAAAAATTTCCCGCGCTGGATGCTGTATTGCTGGTTTGTGGTTTATGGCTGATAGGGATACGTACCCTGCCCATCGTGGCGCAATTTTTACAGGAGCACTTGCCCCCTGGGATAGTGTTATTCGCTTTTGATGCGCTATTGGTGGGGATATTGGTCGGTTTTGTGGGGGCGTTATTAGGAATACGGCGTTTCTTCCGCCACCGCCCCGGCGTCACTGTCCGCATGAGGGGTTTGCATGAGCGTTTGAGCGTTTTAGTGGGGGCTTACCTGTTCTTCGATGTTCTCAGTGTGATTTACATTCTACTGCGCAACCTTTAGCGCCCCCATACCACGGCTATCTTATCTTGATACAACACCCGCCATCCGGCCTTGGCCAGTGCGTTGTTCAATGGTGCCTCGGGGGAGAGGAGCGCCAAATCCACCTGCCAGGCATCTAGCGTGTCTTCCCAGTCCGGCCGGGCGGCGCGCGCATCCAGGTAGGCCTGCAAGATCTGGTCTCCGAACAAATCCGTGCGCCCATCCACCGCCACGGGATACGCCGGCAACGCCCAAATCAGATACCCGCCCCAGTTGTACTCGTTGAATAATTGCCCCGGTGAATGATTTTCCTTGAGCCAGGTGACCGCCTGGGCCGGAAATTGCTGTTGGATAACTGCTTCCACAAAGGCCGGGCGGGTGACCAGGTACCCCTTGAGCAACGCGACCCCCAGGAGGAGCGCGATGACCCCCAGGCGGAAGACGGCCCCCCTTTGGGGGGGCGCGGCCTCGAGGGAGCGCAGCCCCCCTCAAGTCCGGTACGTACCCTCTCGGGGAGTCCCGTGCCCATTTGGATCAAGACATCCCCCAGGTGACGCGCCAGTACCGGCGCAGCGGTCAGCGCGAAGGGGCCGAAATTGCGGCGGGCGGTCAAGCCCATCCAGGCGAATAACGCCACAGAAAGCACCTCGAAGCCGGTGGCCGGTTTTCGAGAGAGTCCCAGCGCCATGAAGGTGGCGACCAGCAGCCAGGCGAAGGGCTGTTGTGCGAGTTGATGAAAATCGGGGGAAGCCCATTCGGAGATGAAATTTTGCAGAACGCCCACCCCAACGGTTTGGAAGGGAATCAGCCACA
>DAOTZN010000138.1:0-6136 GCA_034434095.1 Anaerolineales bacterium | reverse complement strand
ACCTCGGCGGCGGCGGTGGGGGTGGGCGCGCGCAGGTCAGCGGCGAAATCGGTGAGTGTGAAGTCGGTCTCGTGCCCCACGCCGCTGATGACCGGCACACGGCAAGCCGCCACGGCGCGCACGACGCGCTCATCGTTGAACGCCCACAGGTCTTCGATGGAGCCGCCGCCGCGGGCTACCAGGATTACATCCGGGGGTGGGGTTAGGGCCTGCAAACGCCCTAGCGCGTGGACAATCTCCGGGGGGGCGGCATCCCCCTGAACGGCGGCCGGTGCCAGCAGGACTTCCACCAGGGGGTAGCGCCGTTTGAGGGTGTTCAGCATATCCCTCAGGGCTGCACCGGTCCCGGAGGTCACAATCCCGATGCGCCGCGGCCAATCTGGGATGGGACGTTTACGCTGCGGGTCAAATAGTCCTTCTGCTTCCAGACGGGCTTTCAGGCGCAAAAACTGTTCGTACAATCCCCCTTGCCCTACCGGGCGGATTTGGTCGGCATACAACTGGTAGGTACCACCGGCTTCGTATATGCCGATGCTACCGTGTACTTCCAGGGCATCGCCATCGCGCGGTACGTACTGTTGACGGCCGGCAAGGCTGCGCCACATCACGCAACGGATTGAGGCGCTGGCATCTTTGAGCGTGAAATACCAGTGCCCAGAGCGCGGATGGGAGAAATTGGAGACTTCGCCGCGCACCCACAGGTCTTGCAGGTCGGGGTCGTCTTCCAGCAGGGCGCGAATGTGTTGGGTGAGGGAAATGACCTCCCACACGGGCGCTTCGAAAAGGGGCAATTGGCTCATAGACATGAGGATACACGCGTTGAGGAAAGATGTCAACTACCACGAATGGCGAAACTCTGCTACAATTGGGGCATTGGTAAATGCTTGCCCCTGGTTCCCGCCTTTGTGCGCTTTTTTGAAAATATGAATCATCTTTGGTCTCCCTGGCGTATGACTTACATTCAAAACGATTTACAGAAGTCCAATAACACTTGTGTGTTTTGTGCAGTGCAAGCGGTGGACGATTGTGCCGAAAATCTGATTGTGTTCCGCGGGAAGCACGCCTTTGTGATTTTGAACCGCTACCCCTACACCACCGGTCACCTGATGGTGGTGCCGATGGTGCACGAATCTGAATTGGACGCCTTGGACGAGGCCGCGCGCACCGAAATAATGTCCCTGACAGCGCGTTGTATTCGGGTGTTGCGCCGGGTGTACCATCCGCAGGGCTTCAATGTCGGCATGAACCTGGGCCGGGTAGCCGGTGCGGGGATTGCAGAGCATTTGCACATGCACATCGTGCCGCGGTGGGGGGGCGACACCAACTTTATTTCTACGATTGGCGAAACGCGTGTGCTGCCTGAATCGTTGGAGGATACATACCGGCGGGTACGCCAGGCCTGGATAGCCGAAGAATAACCAGCATGCCGCTTGTCCCCTGTTTGGGCAGGCGGTTTTTTGCCTCAGTCAAGAAACCGTTTCCAGCGTGTTATTTTCTGGGGATTGGCGAATCCGGTGGACAGCCGCAATAACAGTCCACTCACCCACAAATGGACCGCCAGAGCCCAGTTATCTACAAAACTTTCACTTGTGAGGAGAGAGCCGTATGAGTAAAGAAACACAACCTGTCATTGTCAGCGCTGTACGCACCCCGGTAGGGAAATTTCAGGGGGGCTTGAGCAGCATATCGGCACCGCGTTTAGGCGCTATCGCTATTCGGGCAGCCGTAGAACGCGCTAATTTGCCCGACCCAGCAGCCGTAAGCGAAGTGATTATGGGCAACGTCGTGACCGCCGGTCTGGGGCAAAATCCCGCCCGACAGGCAAGCATTTTTAGCGGCCTGCCCGATACGGTCGGTGCGGTGACCATAAACAAAGTGTGCGGTTCTGGCTTGAAGTCTGTCATGCTGGCTGCACAGGCTATCCGCGCCGGGGATGGGCAGGTTTACGTCGCCGGTGGGCAGGAGAATATGAGCGCCGCCCCGTACCTGGTGCATGGACGCAGTGGGCAGTTGCGCTATGGTCATGCGCAGTTGACCGATGCGCTGCTCAACGATGGCTTGTGGGACCCCTTCGAAAACTGGGGCATGGGCGACGCGGCCGAATTCATCGCCCGTGAGTACAACGTCACACGGGAAGCGATGGATGAACTTGCGTTTGCCAGCCACCAGAAGGCGCTTGCGGCCATTGATGAGGGGCGCTTCAAGGAAGAAATTGTGCCGGTGGAGGTGCAGGGACGCAAAGGGAAGGTCACCGTCGTAGATACCGACGAAGGGCCGCGTCGCGATACTTCGCTGGAGATTCTCGCCAAATTGCGCCCCGCCTTCCAGAAGGACGGGCGCGTTACGGCGGGGAATGCCCCTGGCTTGAACGATGGCGCTGCAGCGCTGGTTGTCACCAGCCAGGCTTACGCTGAGGCGCACGGATTGCCGATTATGGCGCGCATTGTGGGGTATGCTCAGGCCGCCGAGCCGCCGAAATACCTGTTCCGCGCCCCGGCCAAGGCGTTCCCCATCTTGTTGCAGCGCGTTGGATGGTCATTTGCCGATGTGGATTTGATTGAACTCAACGAAGCCTTTGCTGCCCAGGTGCTGGCCGATGGCTATATCCTGGCCGATCAGGGGTGGGATTGGGAGAAGGTAAACGTCAACGGTGGTGCGATTGCGCTGGGACACCCGATTGGTGCCAGCGGGGCGCGTATTTTAGTCACCCTGCTGTATGCCCTGCGGCAACGTGGCTTAAAGCGCGGCATTGCCGGGTTATGCCTGGGCGGCGCAGAGGCCGTCAGCGTGGCGGTAGAGATGGTATGAAAATTGGCTTACCGCAGCGTGAGCCCCCCGCGCGGGTTCAGCGGTAGATAAAAAACGGCGAAAGCGTTCACGCACAATACACGAAAGGAGCGTTTATGGAGATCAAGAAAATTTTTGTCGTTGGCGCAGGAACGATGGGCAACGGGATTGCCCAGGTGGCAGCCACCAGCGGCTATCAGGTTACGTTGATGGACGTGTTTGAGAGCCAGTTGGAGCGTGCCCGCCAGACGATGGATAAATCCACGGCCAAATTGCTGCAGAAGGGCAAAATCAGCGCCGAGCAGCGCCAGGCGGTGTTGGATATGCCCACCACCACCTCGCTGGATGGCGCCGCAGAAGCCGATTTCATCATCGAAGCGGCTACCGAGAACCCGGAGTTGAAACTGAAAATTTTCCGCGAACTGGACGAAATTGCCCGCCCGGAGGTCATTTTGGCTTCCAACACCTCTTCCATCAGCCTGACCAAAATCGGCGCGGCCACCCAGCGCCCGGAAAAGGTGATTGGAATGCACTTCATGAATCCGGTGCCGTTGATGACCCTGGTGGAGGTCATTCGCGGACTGACAACCAGCGACGAGACCCGCGATGTGACCTTCGCGCTGGCCGAGAGCATGGGCAAGGTGCCCATCGAAGCCAACGATTCGCCCGGCTTTATCTCCAACCGCATTTTGTGCCCGATGATCAACGAGGCCATCTTTGCCTTGCAGGAGGGCGTCGGCACGGTGGAAGCCATTGATCAGGTGATGAAACTGGGGATGAACCACCCGATGGGGCCACTCACCCTGTGTGATTTGATCGGCTTAGATGTGGTGCTGTTTGTGATGGAAGTGTTGCAGCGTGACCTGGGCGACGACAAGTATCGTCCGGCCTACCTGCTGCGCAAGATGGTGGATGCCGGTCATTTGGGGCGCAAAACCGGCAAAGGGTTCTACGATTACACAAAATGAGTTGTTCGGGGGCGGGAAACCGCCCCCAAAAAAATGATTCGCCGATTGCTGGCTATCCCCGAGGAGAACCTGGATTTGCTGCGCTCGACGGCGCGCAACCTGGTGTACACTTTGGCCGCGCTGTACGCGCTGTTTCACATCGTGGCGACGCTGGGTTGGTCGCGTCAGTTTACCCCTTCCATCTGGGGGCTGACGTTTGGCATGGCATTGTTGACCACCGCGACGGTGTGGCTGCTGCCGCGCGGCTACCTGCGTTCACAGGCGCTATGGATGGTGTATGGGCAGCCCGAAATCACCTTTTTGTGGTTGCTGCTGCCGCTGATGGGACCGTTTACCCTGGGGATGCGCGGCACCCTGGGGATTGCGGTCCTCTTGTGGATACTGACCGGACTCGTGGGTGGGCAACTTCCCCCAGGGTACGCGGCCACCCTGAAGGTCGTCAGCCTGTTTGCCGTCGCGTTGGGATGGGGGCTTTCGGGAAATCTGCTCTCGGCACTCGATTCGGCCTCCTATCACTACCATCAGGCGCGTAAACTGCTGGAGGAAACCCGTCAGCACCGCGCCCAAATCAGCCGGATGCTCAAAGAGCAGCACCAGGCCAATTACCAGTTGGAGCGTCTCAACCAAATGCTGGCCTCCGCCCGTCAACGCGCCGAAGAAGCCCGTAGCGAGCGAGACCGTTTTATTTTGGCGGTCAGTCATGAGTTGCGCAGCCCGCTCAATTTCATCCTGGGGTTCAGCGACCTGATGGTTAAATCCCCCGGAACCTACGCGCCCCTGGAAGACTGCCCCCCGGCCTGTACGATGACGTTCAGGAAATTTACCGCAGCAGCAAGCATTTGCTGGGGCTAATCAACGACATCCTTGACCTGGGGAAAATAGACGCCCAGCGCATGACGATTTACCGCGAGCGAGGCCGCATAGAAGAGGTGATTGCCGAAGTGTGCGCCATGACGCAGGAATTGCTGGAGCGCAAGGGGTTGTGGCTGCGTACCGAATTGGCGCCTGACCTGCCAGAAGTGCTCATGGATCGAACGCGCATTCGGCAGGTATTGCTCAACTTGGTGATGAATGCACTGCGCTTTACATCTCAGGGCGGCGTGACGATTACGGCTGACGTTGACGGCCAACACTTGCGGGTGAGCGTTGCCGATACCGGCAGTGGTATCTCATCGGAAGATTTACCCAAGGTTTTCGAAGAATTTCGTCAGGCCGGGCAGCGCAATTGGCAGCGGCGCGAAGGCACCGGCTTGGGGCTGGCAATCAGCCGACGCTTTATCACCCTGCATGGCGGACGCATGTCGGTGGAAAGTGCTCTCGGCCAGGGGACGCGTTTCTGGTTTACCTTGCCGCTTTCCTATGCCGATTTGCCGTCCGAAGGTCTGCCGGTTAAACCGTTGCCGTATCGACAGGAGCAGCCGGTGGTGGTGCTTTTGTCATCTGACCCGGCCGCGGAACAATTGGTGCGTGCCTGTCTGGATGGGTATGAAATTCTTCCGCTGGCCGATGGCCGCGATTTGCCGAGTGTGATGCAGCGCGTTTATCCGCGTGCTGTTTTGGTGGAATCTACGTTCTCGGAGCGTTTGCCCGCCAATTTGCCCTACGATGCCCCCGTGGTACGGTTTGCCTTGCCGGGTGCGGCAGCCGTGGAGTATCGTTTCCCCGAAGACGTGAGAACTTACCTGGTGAAGCCCATTCTGCCGGTCGATTTGCTTTCTGCGGTCAATGCGCTGGGCGAGCAGGCGCACCGCCTGCTGGTGGTGGATGATGACCCGGCCATGCTGCGCTTTGTTGCTCAGACGCTGCGCAGTGATACCCGCACCTGGCAATTGGAGACCGCGGAAAGCGGTGCGCAGGCCATTGAAATCCTGCGTCACACACCGCCAGATGCGTTGTTACTCGATTTGGAATTGCCGGATGTGGATGGCTACGACCTGTTGAGGCAATTGCGCGCTGATGGACAACGCTTGCCGGTGATTATCATCTCGGCCGCCGACCCGCCCTCTGAGCGTCGAGTGATGCCCGGCACCGTGCTGGAGGTGCAATTGCAGCGCACGCTTTCCAAGGACGAGTTGCAAATCACGTTGCGCGATTTGTTGGAGGCCATTCCGCCACACTACCCGCCAAGGCGGGAGATACGTACAGATTCGTTGGATGCGTAGGGGGCGGCCACCCTACGCTTAGGGTTCGTCCATAAGTATCGGTTTGTTGGTTCTTCTGCGTTGAAGCGTTAACGCAAAGGGGCGGTGACGCAAAGAAAGTCACGTTTTGGGGCCAAAAGCAGGCCTTCTCCGTCCCCACGCCGACCTGGAGGTCGGCGCGCCCAGCCCAGGCGGAGCCTGGCGGTACGATTGCGTCAAGGTTTTGAAACCGCCCTAACG
>DAOTZN010000137.1:0-7070 GCA_034434095.1 Anaerolineales bacterium | reverse complement strand
GGGTCGAGGAGGCCCTCTCCACGGGCGCGGTCGGCGTGGGGGGAATCAAAGAGGGGAAGTTGCAGGCCAGCATGGCAAACAAAAGCAGGGGGAGTATCCAGCGGGAGCGGCGCATATTTACCTCCGGGCGATGAACAGACCGGTAGCCTTGTGAATGGTGATGAGGCCACCTTGCGCTTGCAATTGCCGTTCAAGAAAGGTTTCCAGGCGCTGGGTGACCTGCTTGCGGAAAGCGGCATCCAGATTGGCGACGACTGAGGTCATGGACAGCAGGTAATGGGCCAGCGGCCTGGCCTCGGTGACGGCCAGTGCATCGGGGTAGTCACGGCGTTCGATTTGTGAGAAGAAGGTGCGCAGGTGTTCGGTGCCATTTTCCAAACTGAAGCGCAAATTACGCTGTGCAAAGCCCTCATCCAGGGTGAAACCGATGTGTTCGGCGAAGGTCTGAGCCAAGTCGTCTATCTCCGTCATGTGATGCTCGCCGTTGGTGGCGGCATACAGCACGCCGCCGGGCTTGAGTACGCGCTGAATTTCCAGCAAGGCGCGTTTCAGGTTAGGGACGTGATAGAGCATGTGATTGGCAAAGACGGCATCGAAGGTTTCGTTCTCGTAGGGTAAAAGTTGCACATCGTGGACGCGAAAAGTGAAGCGCCCAGCGGCACCCAGATTGCGCACGGCACTGCGTAACATGCCCAGGGAAAGATCGCTTAAGATGATGTCCCACCCGGCTGGGATGCGCTCAAGATTCTGCTGCCACAACTTGCCCGGCCCGCAACCGACTTCCAGAAGATGAGCATTGGGCGGCAGGGCGATTTGTTCGAAATACCAGCGGTACCAGCCTTGTGGGTTGGTGCTGAAGCGCTCATGCAACGTAATGCGGGCGTTGAGGTTGGCATCGCTGGCGTATTGTTTTGTGACCAGGTAGCGTTGGTCGGTAAATTTGTCCATATTCACTCTACCGTGACCCTTGTGCCGAAACCGCGGCGGTCCCAGCGGGTAGGGTCTGTGGGGGGGATCTCCCAAACCGGTGTCACCCAACGGAAGAGCCATTTGGCGTCGGCGTTGCGCATGTTGATGCAGCCGTGGCTCATGGGGGTGCCGAAGTTGTCGTGCCAAAAGGTGCCGTGGAAGGCCACGCCGTGCTCTGAGAAGAAGGACGTCCACGGGACGCCGGGCAGGGTGTAGGAGCCGGGCGCACCGCTGGTTTGCAGCGCGCCCATGTGTTTGGATGGCGACTTGGAGAAAACGCGGAATTCCCCGCGGGGGGTACGCGTCCCCTCGGGGATGGGGTCTTTACTGGGCAACCCTGAGGAGATGCGCGTCCTAAAAACAACGGTATCCCCCTCAAAGGCGGTCAGTTCCTGACGGGAGATGGAAACCACAATGTGTTTGTTCTCCGGTGGTACGTCTGATGAGAGCGGCGCGATTTCTTCATCCAAAATTGGCCGCATGTGGATGGCCGGGACGGCGTACTTCAGGTAGCGGTCAAGTTCGGAAGTAATCTGGTACCAGGGCTGACCATCCGGGCCGGTAACGATGTCGGTTGCCCAGTGGGTGGTTTCGTAATACAAGCGGTAGCGGTGCTGCCAGCCGTTGTAGTTGTCGTAGGTGTAGGCTTCGGTGTAAGGAACGCTGATTTCGCATAGTTGACCGCCGGTAGCCAGGCCGGGCAGTGGTTCGTTGAGGCGCATACGAACGGGTTGGACGTAGGCGCTATGAATGTAGCCGCCCCAAACGCGATGCCAGCGCGGGTTATAGGCCGGGCCGTGCGGGCTTTCGATGGTTTTGTAGATGTTGACTACCTGGTCGCGGTAACGGGTGCCGACAACGGGGCTTTCAGAGGTCGCCTCGGCATAAACAGAGACCGTCTCGATGGTTATGCGCCCCAAACGCGGCGCGGTATGCCCTTCGCGGCGTCCAAAGGGGGGCCGGAAGGCCAGGCTGCTCAGCGTAAGCAACCCGAGTTTGAGAAAATCGCGGCGGGTGAGGGACATGGTGGTGGTTAGGTATGGCGCAGTGGCCGAGGCCGGGTCATGTTTTGGGGGCTCAAAATTTGTTCTAGTTCTTCTGGGGTCAGGTAGCCCTTTTCGAGCACAATGTCGCGCACGTTGCGCCCGCTTTGCAGGGCTGTGCGCGCCACTTCGGAGGCTTTCTCATAGCCCAAGATGGGATTGAGGGCCGTTGCCAATCCGATGCTTTCTTCCACCATCGTGCGGGTGCGTTCAGCATTGGCAGTAATGCCCCGTACGGCGCGTTCAGCCAACGTCAGAATCGCGCGGCGCAGCATATTGATGGAGTTGAACAGGTTGTAGGCGATGATGGGTTCCATCACGTTGAGTTCGAGTTGCCCGGCCTCAGCGGCCATGGTGATGGCAACATCGTTACCCACGACCTGGAAGGCCACCTGGTTGACTACCTCAGGAATGATGGGGTTTACCTTGCCCGGCATGATGGACGAACCCGGAGCCATGGGGGGGAGGTTGATTTCCCCAAAGCCGGCGCGCGGCCCGGAGGCCATCAGACGCAAGTCGTTGCACACTTTGGAGATTTTGACGGCCACACGCTTGAGAACACCTGATAACTGAACATACGCGCCGGTATCCTGGGTGGCCTCCACCAGGTTTTCGGCCAATACCAGCGGGATGTTGGTTTCCTGACGCAAGATTTCAACGGCCAGCGCCGGGTAGTCGGGATCGGCGTTTAGGCTGGTGCCGATGGCCGTGCCGCCCAGGTTAATCTCTCGAATTAGCGCCCGGGCTTCTTCGACGCGTTGGATGTCTTCTCTCAGGGTGGTAGCGTAGGCGGCAAATTCCTGCCCCAAGGTGATGGGGACAGCATCTTGCAATTGGGTGCGTCCAACCTTGATGACTTCTGCAAATTCGTTGGACTTGGCTTCAAATGCTTCATGCAGCACGCTCATGGATTCTAGCAAACCGGCCAGGTCCATGTACAACGCCAGGCGCAAGGCAGTGGGGAAAACGTCGTTGGTGGATTGCGCCATATTGACGTGGGTGTTGGGGTGGATGATGTCGTAGCGCCCTTTTTCGTAGCCCAAAATTTCCAGGGCGCGATTGGCGATGACCTCGTTGGCGTTCATGTTGGTGGAGGTGCCTGCGCCACCCTGGACGATGTCCACGGCAAACTCGATGTGCCATTGCCCGGCAATGATTTCGTCACAAGCCTGGGCGATGGCCTGGGCGATGTTTTCATCCAGCAGGCCGAGTTTGGCGTTTGCCAGCGCAGCAGCCTTCTTGACATAGGCCAGCGCCTGAATGAAGTGTGGGTAGTGAAAGAGCGGAATACCGGTGATGTGGAAATTCTCCAGCGCCCGCAGGGTTTGAATGCCGTAGTAGCGTTGCGCGGGGACTTCGCGTTCCCCAAGCAAATCGTGTTCGATACGAGATGTGGTCATAGTTCCCTTTGTGTTATACCGACGCGTAAAGCGCCGGGGATAGTTTTGCCCCCATTGTACCCGCACTTTGTCTGTGGTGCAAAGTTGCGCAGGTCTTGAAGTCTGACGAAACCGGCGGATTGCCGAAATAACGGTCCATTAATCCACAGATGGGCACAGATTAGATTTTTTTTAATCATTCTCCGGCGGGAAATGGTATGGTTCAGAAACTTGCAGACACTTTTAGCCGCCCATTAGGAGATGGATATGCGCGGAAAACGGCGCAATCCCCCATCTCTGGTGTCACTGCGGGCAGAGCGGGGCTAACCCTAAAGGGTGCTTACTCTACGAGTACGATGCCGCGAAGCCACCTGCTCAATTTGCAGAAGTCCTTTGGGCTGGATGGCAGTGGAGGGCATTGCCCTCCACTACCCCCCACTACCGCTCTGCTATCCACGGCTATTCCTCCTGGAACCACAGTTGTAACTCGTGATTTACCTTCTCGAAGTATTGACGTGCGTCTTGTACCAGACGGAACCCTTCCCGCTGGTCTTTGATTTCGCAAGCCGCCTCGAGATTTTTAAGTATCTCGGCCAGGTTGGAATTGCCGAAGGTGGCACTTAACCCCTTGATGTTGTGGGCGACGCGTTGGGCGTCGGTATATTGTTGGCCGGCGAGCAATTCTTCCAGGAGGGTTAATTTTTGTGGTGTCTCCTGTAGGTAAATGTCAACCATTTCTTGTAGGGCTTTTCTTTCTCCTCCCAGGATGCTTTGCAGATTTTTTAGAACATCCGGATCCACGTATTTCCAGGGGGATGACGACGAGGTAGTTTTCTGGGGGGCCGGCAAGGGGATGGCATTGCCCGCTTCTTCTTTGGCGGGAATCGCGTCAATTTTCATTCCGGCGATTTTTCTTGGGAAGGGTCGCAATGGACGCGTGCCACGCTCCTTAATGGGTTTGCAACGTTGGAGGGCATCTTTGATGTGAGAGACTTTTACCGGCTTGCTGATGTAGTCGTTCATGCCAACTTCCAGGTAGCGCTCTCTGTCTCCGGGTAAGGCATGGGCAGTCAGTGCAATAATGGTAGGTTGACGTCGGGTAGGTAGGTTCTCGCGAATATAGCGCGTGGCCTGTATGCCGTCCATCTCAGGCATTTGTACATCCATGAGAATGACATCGTATAATTGCCGCTCTAATGCCTCGGTAACTTCAATGCCATTGGCGGCTACATCGGCACGGTACCCTAATTTGTCCAGAATGCCCGCAATGACTTTTTGGTTGATGAGGTGATCTTCTGCTATCAGGATGCGCAAGGGATGGCGTTGGCCCATCTCGGGGTCAAAGATCTCTTGAATCGGGCGCGTGACGGGACGACGACTGCGGTCTATGGCACTGACCAAAGCGTTGTACAACTGCAGCGACTTGACCGGCTTGGGTAGGTGTGAGATAGGGTGATTAGAGATAAAGAATTTATTCCGGGTGCCAACGCGCGTTAGAAAGACAATCGGCACTTCTTCAGGTAAGGCACTTTGTAGAAAGGTGGTTAGTTTCTGTCCATTTGATCCAGCGGTATCTACGGAAAAATCGGAGTCAACTAACACCACATCGATGTATTCTTGCTTTTGGATTAAGTCGAGTGCCTCTTGCGGCCGGCTGGCGGTTAGTGGCAGCATGCCCCAGGCTTCGGCCTGGCGGGCGATCAAGTCGCGAGTGTTAGCGTTTGTATCCAAAATGAGCAACTGTTTACCCTTGAGCAGCGGTTGGGTGCCTGTCTTATGGGTTTTCTTGGAAGCACCCTCTTGCATGCGCAAGGAGAATGAAAAAGTGGACCCCTGGTTTGGAACGCTTTCTACCCAAATTTTCCCGCCCATCATCTCCACCAGGCGTTTGCAGATGGTCAACCCCAGACCGGTGCCGCCGAATTTACGGGTGGTCGATGCGTCTGCCTGATTGAAGGCATCGAAAATATAAGGCGAACGCTCCGGCGCAATGCCAATGCCGGTATCACGTACCGAAAAGGTGATTTCGTACGTATGATCTGGTTGAGGATGACCGGTGACCTGGACAGCGACATCTCCTTCTGGAGTAAACTTAACCGCATTGCTTAATAGGTTAGCCAAAATTTGATGGATGCGTGTTATATCGCCAACAACAGTTGCCGGTACATTCTCTGAAATGATGTAAGTTAGTTCAATGTTTTTCTCATGGGCTTGCTGGGCAACTAGGTCAAGCGCCGATTCTATGCACTCGCGCAGGTCAAAGGGATGTTGCTCCAATTTCATCTTGCCGGCCTCGATTTTGGAGAAATCCAGGATGTCGTTGACTACGCTTAGCAAGGCATCACTACTAGTACGAATCGTTTCAATATAATCTTGTTGCTCTAACGAAAGGTCGGTTTCCAGTAATAGGCTGGTCATACCGATGACCGCGTTGAGTGGGGTGCGGATTTCGTGGCTCATATTTGCCAGAAACTCACTCTTTGCACGGTTTGTGCTTTCGGCTAGATCACGGGCTTTCTTAAGTGCTTCTTCGGCGGCTTTGTGATGACTGATGTCGCGGCTAACGGCAACTACTTCACTGATGGCGTTTGTGCCTTGAGCGTGCACACTTTTGTTTGTGGTCTCGATCCAAATATACGTCCCATTTTTGTGGCGTACTCGATGCATGAAGGTATATGACTTGTCGGCGTGTTGTCCTTGTCGGGCAGCCTGGACAATAGTGACGACGTCATCTGGGTGTGTCAGGTCATAAATGGATTTGCCCAATAATTCATCGGGGGAATATCCCAACAAGGTGTTGCTGGCCGGGGATACATACAGAAAAACACCATTTGGTGAAACTTTAGAAATCATATCGGTGGTGTTCTCCGCCAGTAATCGGAAGCGCTCCATGCTGTTGCGCAACTCGCTTTCGACTTCCCGCAAGCGCTGTTCGGTTTCTTTTTGCACGGTGATATCTGTAAACGCCAGCCCTACACCGCGAATGTGGTTTGAAGGATTATTAATCACAGCCGTGCTAACTGCCAGGTGACGGGTGCTGGAATTGGACTCTAGGAGCAGGTATTCCCTGTTTTTGATGGGGACCTGGTTTTGCAGCGTTAGAGAGAAGGGGTGTTCTGTGGCATGGATTGGCGTGCCGTCCAGATGCCGGAGTTTCCAGAAGGGCGCTTCAGGGGGCAGCAGTTGCCCTTGAATATCCTCATCCAGGTGGAATAACGCACGTGCCGAGGCATTGGAAAAAAGCACTTCCTGCTTGTCGGAAATGAGCATCATGGCGGTCATATCTGTGGTCATAATGCTGTACAGCAGGTTTCGTTCTTTTTGTAGGGCTCTTAAGGCTTGTCGCTGAGGGGTAATGTCTTGTACGTAGGCTACTGCCCCCCGGCGTCCGTTAATTTCCAGCCCGTTTAGGCTAATGGAGAGATCAATCTCGCGTCCATCTTTTTTGATGCCCACCAGATAGCGAAAGATATTCATTGGCCGCAAGTAGGGTGCTTCCATGTACTGCTGATGTAGTTTAGCGTGCCTCTCTCGGAAACGCGCCGGCAGTAAAATACTGAGTGGGCGGGTGAGTAGTTCCTCTACGGCGTATCCAAACATGGCCGCCCCGGCAGGGTTGATATCATAAATTGTGCCGTCTTCTGAAACCATGACAATGCCATGAGGGGCATTCTGGTAA
>DAOTZN010000136.1:0-10416 GCA_034434095.1 Anaerolineales bacterium | reverse complement strand
GCGGTTGAAATCACGACCGGGTCCCCACCTTCCATCACGGCCACAACGCTGTTCGTTGTCCCCAGGTCAATACCGATAATTTTTCCCATAGTAGTTCCTCCTACAATTCGGATAGATCAAAATGATGATAGTTTAATGACACAGGAATAGCATACCCCCTTTTTGCAATTTTTCTGTTAACTTTATGTAGGAAAAATATCAGCAGTCCTTGGGGGGCGACGTACCCACCAGGTTCTCCCGCTCCCCGAGGGATCGGAGACGAACCACCCACGGGAGGGGGCGTGACCCCTAGAGAGGGCGCGGCACCCCAGGGCGATGCAGCGGGGCATCTTCCGGACGGGCGTGCCACAATCCGGCCAACGCTGTACCGCACTTAGGGCAAGTGCCCTCCGTCCCCACGTCGTAATCATGTAACACGTAACCAATACGCTTCACCAGGCGGCTTTGGCAATGCGGACAGCGCGTACTCTCATAATCTCCCACATAACCGGGGATATTACCGGCATACACGTAGTGCAACCCGGCTTCCTCGCCAATTTCCGCGGCCCGAATCAGGGTCTGCACCGCAGTCGGCGGCGGATCGGTCATCTTGTAATCGGGATGAAAAGCGGTCACGTGCCAGGGAATATCCGGGGAAACAGAGGCCAGAAAACGGGCAGCCTCCATCAACTCGGCGGGAGAATCGTTGAAACCGGGGATAATCAACGTAACCACCTCCACCCACAGCCCCAAATCGTGTGCCCTTTGAATGCTATCCAGCACATTTTGCAGCACACCGCCCAGTTGACGGTAGCGTTTATCCTGCATGCTCTTCAGGTCAATTTTGTAAGCATCCAGATACGGGCGCAGGTAGTCTAACACTTCGGGCGTGGTGTTGCCGTTGGAGACATATCCACACAACAGGCCGACCTCCTTGGCCTGCTTGAAAATAGCCACCGCCCATTCGGAGGTAATCAACGGCTCGTTGTAAGAGGAGACCACCACCCGCGCAGCGCTGCGCAAGGCATACGTCACAATTTCCTGCGGCGAAACGCGCCGGATAAGGCTGGCGCCATAATCCGCGGCCGGGTCGCGCAACGTTTGGGAGGTCAGCCAGTTTTGGCAAAAATCACAGTGAAAATCGCAACCCAACATCCCAAAGGTGAGCGCATCACTGCCGGGCAGGACGTGGAAGAAAGGCTTCTTTTCAATCGGGTCAACCTGCAACGCGGCCACATAGCCCCACGGCACGCGCAACACCCCCTCCTGATTGAAGCGCACCTTACAAATCCCCCGCCGCCCCGGCCGAATCAAACAGCGGTGCCCACATGCAAAACAGCGCACCGCGCCATCGGGCAATTTCTCGTACAATTCCCCTGGAACAGTCAACGAATCGAGGACATTTGCTACGGTTGCCATAAGCACGACCTATCGCTTGCGAAATTTCATCGCTCCTTCAATCTCAAAAATCTGCGTCTATCTGCGGAGTGAGGTACCTGTCAATGTTCGCTAAACTCCAATTTCAGTATACACAAAAACGAGGCAGATGTCACTGCCATTATTCGGTGATTGCCCACATCCATAGCGCGGCTTCCGGCTACAACCAAATAAAGTGGGTAGCGGAGGACAATGCCCTCCGCTACCCCTCCAGCCCAAAATGCTTACACGAACTGAGCGGAGGGCTTCGCTACATCCTGCTCGTAGGGTCAGCACCGGTTAGCCCCGCTCAGAAAAAAGAAAGTAAATTTCAGACCAATCCTTTGCTCGGGAATGGGCTGCCAAAAGTGTCTACAAGTTTCTGAACCATCCCAAAAAGATTGTGTGGTTTTCTGTGATTTCAAAGAATAACTCTGTGTTAGAATTAACCACCTATATTTCACCTGGCACAACCAGGTTTCCCCGGTTTTACCGGACGATTTTAATGGAGTTTCAATGGAAAACGAACAAACTACCCCACAGAGCGTCTCAGACGACGTTGTTGTAAGCCTGGATTACACACTACGTGTAGATGGCGAAGTAATGGATTCAACCGAGGGCGGCGCTCCCATCGAATTTTTGCAGGGTCACGGCAACATCATACCCGCCCTGGAAAATGCCCTGTATGATATGAAAATCAACGAGAAGAAGCAAGTGGTTATTTCCCCTGAGGACGGTTATGGAGAAGTCGATCCAGATGCCGTTATCGAGGTTCCCAAAGGTGAATTTCCACCTAACATTACCCTGCAACCCGGTGTTACCCTGCAAGTACAAGATAATGAAGGCAATGTTATGCTGGCGCAAATCACCAATGTAGGTGACGAGACCGTTACATTGGATTTTAATCATCCACTGGCCGGTAAAGAATTGCACTTTGATGTCACCGTTGTAGGACTGCGTACCGCTAATGATGAAGAAATTGCACACGGTCACGTCCACAACAGTGAACACAGCCACTAGATACTTTTCAAGTCCCCCAACAAAAGCAGCGGCGCTTAAAATCGCCGCTGCTTTTGCATATCAGACTCCGCTGCAACAACCTGCACTTTACCAACCGAATCCCAGGCGGCAGGGCTGCCTCAAAGTGCGGAAAGCTTGCCGCAGGTCGCAGAAAAAAGGTAACTGCCCACGTCATTGCGAGGGAGCGCAACGACCGAAGCAATCTCCAATTCGCGGGGTGGAGATTGCTTCGCCTTCGGCTCACAATGACAGGCAAGGGTAACTCTGCAAAGTTGCCCTACGCGCTTGCGCATCCCTCTGCAGGAAGGTAGGCAGTTACACTTTTTTGCAGTAGCGTCATGAGATATTAGCCGTACACGAAGCCTGCAAATGTTCACCCCCCGGCCGAAGCGATAGCCTGTTTGAGGGTCGTTATGTTTTCGGCAATCGAACGTGCCCCGCCGAAGACGGCACTGCCGGCCACCAGCACGGTTGCGCCTGCGGCGACAATTTCGGCAGCATTGCTGGCGTTTACACCGCCGTCCACTTCCAACCAGGCAGTTGCGCCTATCGAATCGAGCATCTCTCGGACGCGGCGAATCTTTTGGGTGGAGGAGGAAATGTATTTCTGTCCGCCAAATCCGGGATTGACCGACATGATGAGGACCAAATCCACAATTGGCACAATCTCTTCCAATGTAGAGAGCGGCGTAGCCGGGTTGAGTGTCACGCCGGCCCGAGCGCCCAGTTCCTTGATGGTCTCGATAGTACGATGCAGGTGGCGACAGGCCTCGACGTGGACGGTCACAATGTGCGCGCCAGCCTGAACGAAATCTTGCAGGTACCGATCAGGGTCTTCGATCATCAGGTGAACATCTAACCAGGCGCCGGTCTCTTGGCTGAGAGGACGCAAGGCTTTGACTACCAGCGGCCCAATGGTGATGTTTGGCACGAAATGGCCATCCATTACGTCCACGTGTAACCAATTGGCGCCAGCCTCAATTGCTTGCCGGGCCTGATCCTCCAGACAGGCAAAGTTTGCCGAGAGGAGAGATGGAGCCAGTTTAACCACCGGTTTTCTCCGTTCGTTCATTGTTTCAGGCTTAGACTTCATTCATGGATGGTCCTAGCGTGGCTTCCAACCGTACTCGTTCCTTTCGCTCTGGGGAGCACGTTGGATTTGCATCCCTCCATCCAGGGCTTTTACTGCGCAAGCTGCCAGCGCGGCTTCATTGGCACGTCCAATGATAGTCACGTCAAATTTGTCATCCATGTCAGAGTTCCTCAAGTAGATGAAGTCTCTGTTGTGGAGCGTAAGCGGCTCAAGGCGGCTACGGGAGGCGCAAAAGGAATTTGTTCAGATTGGTTGTATTTGCGCAGCAGGTGATAGGCGAGCAACAGTTGAGTGAGTGCCAGCGTACGGCTATGTCGGGTTTCGTGTTGATCTTGGTAGTTGCCAAATTGCTCCTCTCCAATCGGTTGTAAATCGGGCAAATGCTCCCAGATGGCATTTTCCAGGCGAGCGCCTTCTTCGGCGTTTACCTGGCTGTTGATCTCCAGGAAATCCACCGGCCGCCCTTCATCGCGGCCCAGGCGCAATCGAATGTTATTGGAGGGGTTTTCATCCACCAGATAGGTCAGGTCGGGATGAGGGATGGTCGGGCGAAGGACCAGTTGGACGTTCATGTTCGGGCCGGCCTTTTCGGGCGATATTCCCTCCTCGGGATAGAATCGAACAACGATGTCAGCAGATGTGCGTTGAGGGCGGATGAACTTCTGGGAATCAGGCTCACGCCGCTTAATGTCTTCCAGGAGTGCCTCTAGCGTGTAGCCGCGTTTGGTGGTATCCCGACGAATCTTCCAGAAGATTCGCAGGTCCTCCGGCGGGTCGAGATACACTTTCACGTCATAGAAGCGGCGCATCACCTCCGAGTGAAAGCTCAACAGTCCTTCCACGATTACGAACTCGCCGGGCTGCACATACTCCGGTGGCGCCAGTGTTCCCGTAGAGTGATCGTAAACTGGCTTAAGAATGGGTTGACCGTAGTGCAATCGCTCCAGATGAAGTTCGAACACATCCAGATAATTGCAGTCAGGGTGAAGGGGTGTAATCCCCAACTGGGCGCGTTGGCGGCGGTCGTATTTGTGATAATCGTCCACGCAGATGGTTGTCACGCGCTCCTTGCCCAGCACCTCTGCCAGGCCTTGACTCAGGGTGCTTTTTCCAGCCGCGCTATCGCCAACAATCCCTAAGATGATTGGACGTCTTCGCATGTTTCACCTTCTCTCGTTCATACTTAACGGTTTGAGCCGGGAATATACGCCATGAACTCCATTACTTCTCGTTGTTGGCGTTGATCGTATGCGGTTAAGCGAATATAGCAATCCGGATGAGCCGCTTGACAGGCCTGGACTTCTGCCAGCACTTCATCTACTGTGTTCAGGGTGAAAAGAGGCAGTTTCCACCAATCCCAGAACGAGCGCTTGCTTTGGGAAGCGGGAGAATATTCCACGCCAATTACACATCTCTGATTGAGAAAATAGGCAATCTGAGCGCGAATCTCTTCTTCAGAGAGAGGGGGCAGGTAAGAGAATGTTTCTGTCTTCATAGCAAATTCCTTGACAAAGGGTTTTATGGGGCAGGTTGTTCGAGCTTGTCCACGGATTCATAGTCGAAGACGACATCTTTCCATGTTTCCATGGCGGCCCGCAATTCCTTGCTGTGACGCGCCGCCTTTTCCAGGATTTCTTTTCCTTCGGTGAGCAGATTGCGTCCTTCGTTGCGGGCCTTGATTACCGCTTCCAGCGCCACGCGGTTGGCGGTTGCGCCGGCTGCGCTGCCCCAGGGATGGCCCACCGTCCCGCCGCCGAATTGCAGGATCACATCGTCTCCAAAGATCGAGACCAGTTCCGGCATGTGCCAGACGTGAATTCCGCCCGAAGCCACCGGAAACACTCCCGACATGGAAAGCCAGGGTTGATCAAAGTGATAACCGTAGCATTTCTCCTTTTTGGCCACGTCTGTGGCGCGCAGCATTTCGTTGATGCCCAGTGTGCTCAAGCGGTCTCCCTCCAGTTTGCCTACCACCGTTCCATTATGCAAGTGATCGGCGCCGACGATACGACACCATTTGGCCAGGACGCGCCAGTGGATGCCGTGATTGGGTTGGCGATCTATCACCGAATGCATGGCCCGATGTGCGTGCAATAGGATTCCATTCTCACGACACCATTTGGAGAGTGATGCAAAGGCCGTGAATCCTATCACCAGATAATCCACCATAATCACGCGTGCACCTAATTCTTTGGCAAATTCAGCGCGGCGATACATCTCTTCCATCGTGCCGGCAGTGACGTTCAAATAGTGTCCCTTGCGTTCGCCGGTCTCGGCCTCGGCTTGGTGGATCGCCTCGATAACGAATTCAAAGCGATCGCGCCAGCGCATAAACGGTTGCGAGGTGATGTTTTCATCATCTTTGGTGAAATCCAGTCCACCCTTCAGGGCCTCATACACCAGTCGCCCATAATTCTTGGCAGAAAGGCCCAGTTTGGGTTTCATGGTCGCTCCCAATAGAGGCCGGCCATACTTGTTCAACTTATCTCGCTCTACCTGAATCCCGTGGGGCGGCCCCTGGAATGTTTTGAGAAGGACCGGAGGAAAATAGATGTCTTCCAGGCGCAAGGCGCGCAATGGCTTGAAGCCAAACACATTCCCAACCAGGGAAGACATCAGGTTGGGTAGAGAACCTTCCTCGAACAAATCCAGCGGATAAGCGATGTACGCCATCATTTGGTCCGCATGGCCCGGTATCGGTTTCATGTCGTAGGTGCGGGCGCAGTAGCGGGACGAATCCACCAGGTAATCCGACCAGACGGTCGTCCAGGTGGCGAAGGAAGATTCGGCGGCTACTGCCGCGGCTGCCTCTTCGAAGGATACCCCTTCTTGAGGAGTGATCCTATAGGCAACCAGCACATGATTGTCGTCAGGCTGGAAGCCGGGATCATAGTAATAACGATCGCTAGCGCTATAATTCTTAACCCCAGCATCATAGAGGGCTTTTGTTTCTTCACCCGACATGGTTTTGCTCCTTTGTTCTATAATCTGTCACAATTGCATAGATGTTCGCAAGGTGCAATTGTTGGTGTGGAGTAAATTTGGCATTATGGTACCGCAAAATGGATTTGGCGTTACCGGGTTGCGAAATGAATTTCGCCATTAGATTGTTGCTAATATTCCACGGCGCTGATCTGCCTCAGTTTCTCCAGGTGGTGTTCCGCATAGATTTTGCGAATGGTGCCGGTTTTGCCTCGCATCACCATAGAGACAGTTATTGCGCCCTGGCTGGTGTAGCGCACGCCTGGCAAAAGAACTCCATCCGTGATGCCAGAGGCTGCAAAGAAGACATCCTCGCTTTGAACCAGATCGGCCTCGGTCAGGATGCGATCCAGGCTGAGGCCGGCTTGTTCGACTGCTTCTCGCTCGCCGGGTTTCTGAGGGGCTAGTTGAGCCAGCATCGCTCCACCCAGGGCGCGCACCGCGCAGGCGGCGATTATTCCTTCGGGTGTACCGCCGATCCCCACCAAGACATCCACACCAGAATTTGGAGTGACGGCCATCAGGGCGCCTGCCACATCCCCATCGGTACGCAAGAGAACACGCGCGCCCGTCTGGCGAATGTCGGCGATGAGGGCCTGGTGACGCGGCTTATCCAAGACGAAGACGGTCAAGTCGCGTAATGATTTTTTCAGGGCCGAGGCAATAGCCGATAAAATCTCAGCGATCGGCGCCTTGAGTAGTTCGGGGTAAATCATGGCTCGCGCCTCTGGCCCAACGACCAGTTTGTTCATGTAAAAGGCTGGCCCTGGTGACCACATCGTTCCGCGTGGGGCCGTGGCCATCACAGAGATAGAATCGGGACGCCCATAAGCCAACAGCGTTGTACCTTCCACAGGGTCCACGGCGATGTCCACCGCCGGCCCCTGGCCGTTGCCCACTCGCTCCCCGTTGTAGAGCATGGGGGCTTCGTCTTTGGCGCCTTCGCCGATTACCACGATCCCATCCATTTCGACCATGGAGAGCATCAGGCGCATGGCTTCTACGGCCGCCTGATCGCCGGCTTCTTTCTGCCCGCGTCCCATCCAGCGACCGGCAGCCATGGCCGCGGCTTCGGTGACGCGTACTAGATCCATCCCCAGGTTGCGACTTGGGGCTTCCCCACGAGTGGGGATCATAGGAGAAGGAGAGGAAAGAGTCATACTGTCCTTGCTGCTAGGAGAGCCGCCCGCACTTCTGGCAGGGTTCCCGCCGAAAGCAGGGCCTTTGATTTCTTGACGATAAATTCCGCATACGCCTTGATAAAGGCTTCACCGGGTTTGCGGAAGTCGAAGTTTTCGGGGTGATCGCGGAAATATTCACGATGGACACGCGTCCACACGAGGCGACCATCGGTGTCAATGTTGACTTTGGTGACACCCAGAGGGATGGCTTTGGCAAATTCGGATTCATCTACCCCCCTCGCCGAGGGATCCAGTTTCCCACCGCTGTTGTTGATTCGCTCGACTTCTTCGCGTGGCACGGAACTGGAGCCGTGCATCACCAGCGGAAAACCGGGCAATCGCTTTTGGATTTCGGCATTGCGCTCCAAATGCAAACGCTGTTCTCCCTTGAACTTATAGGCGCCATGGCTGGTACCGATAGCGACAGCCAGGCTATCGCAACCGGTCAATTCTACAAATCGTTTAGCCTCATCAGGATCGGTGAGGCGGGCGTGTTTTTCATCCACGGCAACATGCTCTTCCACGCCACCCAGCATTCCTAATTCGGCTTCCACGCTTACCCCGCGAGCATGAGCGCGTTCAACCACTCGCCGGGTGATGGCTACGTTCTCTTCAAACGGCTCGTGGGAGGCATCAATCATGACCGACGAGTAGAAGCCCGAGTCAATGCAATCGTAGCAGGTGGCCTCGTCACCGTGATCGAGATGGACAGCATAGATGGCCTCAGGAAACATTTCATCGCAGGCGCGAATGATGGCTTCAAGCATCTTGACCCCGGCATACTTGCGAGCACCTTTTGAGATTTGGATGATGAATGGTGCCTGCGCCTCGATATGCCCGTGGAACAATCCCAGGGCTTGTTCCATATTGTTGATGTTGTAGGCGCCAATGGCGAATTTCCCATAAGCGATCTTGAACAATTCGGCGGTTGTAACGATCATTCCGCACTCCTTTCGATTTTCTGACAGAATCATTGATCAACCACTGTAAAAACCTTGCCTTTTCACCTCCATTTTAAAGTCATAAAGTTAAAGTCATAAAGTACACAGGTTCAGTTGTGTAAAAAGAATAACAAAAAAGCGTGCAGAGAGCAACACACGCCTGGGTGGTTCTAAAACCAGGAATTCGAGGGGAAACCTACTCGAATGGGTGGGTTAACGCTTGTGGTATCGGGCAGCGGCCTCGGTGCGATTGCTCACCCCCAGTTTGGCAAAGATGTTCTTTATATGAAATTTGACCGTGTTTTCGCTCAAGTGGAGCAGGGAAGCAATTTGAGCATTGCTTTTCCCCTCTGCAATCAGGGCTAGGACAGTCTCTTCTCGTTCCGTGAGATCGGTCGGAGAGGCTGGAAATGGACGAGTTAACCACCGACGGGCTGATTCAGGAAAGACCAGTTGCCCTCCACTCACCTGACGAATAGCCGCCAGGGTGATCTCTGGCGAATCGGTTTTCAGCACAAAACCATCGGCACCGTGTTCGATGGCTGTACGCAGCAAAAAGGCATCACTAAAGGCGCTGATAATCAATATGCGTACCGCTAACCCCTGGGCGCGAATGCGTTGTAAACAAGTCAGGCCATCCATGAAGGGCATCTGTAAGTCCATAACAACCACTTCTGGGTGAAATCGCTCTACAGCCTCTAGCAGCCGTTCCCCATCGGTTGCTGTAGCCACCACATGCAGATCGGGTTGTGTGGTGATCAGGGCGCGAAGCCCTTCCAGCACCAGGGGATGATCATCGGCAAGCACAATACGAACAGGCCGTTTATCGTTCATACACAGGAAATCTCACCCGAACACAGGCGCCTTTTCCGGGCTGACTCTCTATTGAAAATTCGCCTCCTACCAGCGCCGCTCGATCGCGCATTCCTCGCAGGCCAATGTGTTCTAGTTTCTTGCTTGCCTCAGGGCCATTCAGAGGCGGAGGAACAAATCCCCGTCCCTGATCACAAACTTCAAGAACCAGCCACTTTTCCTGCTTATAGATTTTCACCTGAGCGTGATTAACTCCAGCGTGCCGCCTGATATTCGAGAGCGCCTCTTGCAAGATGCGATGGAGCGCGATCTTCACGGGCAGCGATACCTTAGGCAGTGAAGGGGCCGCCTCAAGCGTCACTGTGCCGGAGGTCAGCGTTTCATGCTGGACGACCACATTCTCCACCAGTTCCAGAACCGTGCTGGCCGCAAATTCAGGGGACCGAAACGTCCCTAACAGGTCACGAATGTCCTTCAGGGACTCTTCGAGAAGGCGGATGCTTCGATGGATAACAGGAATCACCTGGTCTGGAGAAAAAGAATCTTGCTCCAGCGAGGAGCGCAATAGTGCCAAATGGCTAAGCACGGCGAATAGTTTTTGCACCGGCCCATCGTGGATATCCAGAATCAGGCGCTGGAACTCCTCTTCGGTTACTTCCAAGATTCGTCGTGCCATAAGGTCTTGTTCGACCATCTTGCCTCCCTCAAAAGTATACCAGATAAGGTGTACGTTGGTGGTTAAGTTCAGAGGAAAACGTTGGCTATTTCAAGGGATTCCATCAAATTGCTATACAAGCCATTGTTTCCTCAGTAGTGGCTAATTTCCATTATACCGCCCTTTCCCCATTCTGGGGACCTGGCTGCAAATACAAACAGGTGACAGTCACTTGGCATGACTTTGCATGACCGTCACCTGTTACCGCCGCCACCAATTTTAGTATTCAACTGCGCGGGGCAGTTTCTTGGCTTGGGCAATCCAGTCTTCCACCTG
>DAOTZN010000135.1:0-4643 GCA_034434095.1 Anaerolineales bacterium | reverse complement strand
CATCCGTGCAGTGAATAAGTAGGGGATGGTTCATTTGGCGCCCCAAATATGTGGGACATGTCCCCATTGGATGTAGGACGCCTGCAACGTTCCCCCCCATCCATGCGCAGATTCCAGCCATAACCAAGTGTCACTGCGAGGAGCCGCTTTGCGGCGAGGAAGCAGTCTCCTTGCTTACCAGGGGAAGACTGCTTCCCCTACGCTCCGCTCGCAGCAACACCAGAGACGGGCGGATTGCACCGTTTTCCGCGCTCATCTGCTTCCTAGCGAGCAACCAAAAGCAAATTTCTGAACCATCCCAAAAAATTAGTGGACACTTTTGAGCGAACGCCAGTTGATCTAATTCGGAATGCGCGTGAAAAATTTGAACCATCCCTCAACCAAATAGGAGGTGATTTTCGTGCGATCTCGACGAGCCTTGCTCTACATGCCGGGGGATGACCTCCACAAAATCAAGAAAGCGGCTACCCTGGGCGTGGATTGTGTGTGTATGGATTTGGAAGATGGTGTGGCCTGGAATCGCAAGCAGGCAGCGCGTGAGACGATTGCACAGGCCCTGCAAAGCATAGATTTCGGGCACTCAGAAGTGCTGGTGCGCATTAATCCGGTTGGTTCAAAACTGGAAGCGGAGGACCTGGAATCTGTGTTACCGTATCATCCGATGGGCATTGTCATACCCAAAGTGGAGCGTGCCGGGGCGGTGCGTTGGGTCGGTGCGCGTATTGGGGAGGCGGAGAAGCGCTATGGCTGGCCGTTGGGCAGTATTTCGCTGATTGCCATTATCGAAACCGCCATGGGTGTGGTTTCCTTGCGGGAAATTGCGGCCGCCGATAAGCGCTTGGGGGCCTTGATTTTCGGTTCCGAGGATTTTGCCGGCAGCGTAGGGGCGATACGCACACCGGAAGCCTGGGAAGTCTTCTATGCCCGCAGTGCAGTGGTTACCCACGCGGCAGCCTTTGGCTTACAGGCAATTGACATGGTGTGCGCCGACTTTCGGGATATAGAGCGTTTGCAACGGGAAGCAGAACAAGGTGTCCAACTGGGCTTTGTAGGCAAGCAAATCATCCACCCGGCGCAAATTGAGCCGGTGCAGCAGGCCTTTACCCCCTCGGATGAGGCTATTGCGGCCGCCCAGGAGCTCATCACGCTCTTCGAAGCCAGTCAGCAAGAAGGCGTAGGCGCTTTCGCTGTGGAAGGCGCCATGGTGGACGCGCCGATGATCAAGGCCGCCGAACAAATTCTGGTGCGCGCCCGTGCTGCGGGGAAGATTTGACCGGCGTTTTGTAAATCGCAGCGGGTATCCTGTCCCTCGCCTTCTGCGGTGGCCGTTGTTGTGTGATGATCGGGCGGATAGCCGAGGACGTTGGCCCTGGTTATCCGCCTGGTGAATTTTCCCCTGCCGTGTGCGCGGTGTCCCACCCCTACTTGACAATCAACGCGGCGTACGGTGCGGCGTAGGCGATTTTACGCGCCACGCTGCCCAGCAGCCAGCGGGTGATGCCGCTCTCCCCACGATGGGCCGTGACGATCAGGTCGGCATTTTGCTGACGGCTGTAATCGATTAACTCGGTGGCCGCGTCACCGCGTAGCAGGGTGGTTTTTACCGGGCGATAGTTGGCGACTTCTGCTTGCCAGCGTTTGAGCAGTGCCTGTCCTTGGGCCTCTTCTTTTGCTGCCTGGCGTTCCAGTGCGGCACGTTCTTCCGACGAAATCTGTGGAATGGCGATATCCTCGCCCGGAAGCGCTGCCCAGGAACGCGCTACCCATTCGAGTGTCACTTGTGGGGGCAGTACATGTACCAGCGTAAGTTGCGCCTGTGGCGGGAGCGGAAAGCGTTGCGTCAGGTAATGCAAACTTAGCGGCGTGAAATCGGATTCGTCTATCCCAACCACGACCTGGCGTAGACCCTCATAGGAAGCATGGGTGATGAGCACCGATTGTTCGGCGTACTCCAGCACTTGTTGGGCAACGCCACCCAATAACAGCCCTAACGTGGCTCGTAGCCCTTTGGCACCCATTGTAATTAGGTCTGGCTTTTGTTGTGCGGCGTAGTTGAGAATCTCCTCTGCCGGATCACCGGCCACGATGTGCCCGTGCACCTGCGCCGCCGATTTGCTCAGAAATTTCTGGGCTTGCTGATTCATCGTCTGGTAGGACGAATAGTAATCGGATGCCTGGCGCGGTAACATAACGGTCAACAATTCGATGTGGTCTTCTGCCTGTAAGGGCAGGTCTGCTAACAAGTGCAGCATGGCCTGGGCGTGTTGCGACCCGTCAACTGCCGCCAGAATGTGGAAGGATTTGGAACTTGAGGACATGGGAACCTCCTTGTGAGAATGTCTTGACCATCACCGCGAGGAATGCGATGCCCATGCGCTTATCTGCTGTGATGTTCCAGGGGGCGAGACCGCCGTTGCGCGGCCCGGTGTCATCTTTAGTGTAGTCATTTTTTGGGGTGGGGTCAATCCCCAAATGGTAGTCGGGTAGTCAGGTAGTCAGGTGGTCGGGTAGTCGGGTAGTCAGGTGGTCGGGTAGTTAGGAGCGAAAAGTGTTTCGCCCCTACTCAACTATCTAACTACCGAACTACCCAACTAACTAACTAACTAACTACCCAACTAACAGGTATAATTCCCCTGTCACTACCGTCTTTCGATGTCGAGGAGAAATTGCTATGAGACATTTATGTCAACTTAAAGGGCTGTTACCGCTCGTTTTGCTCGTTGGTTTATCGGCTTGTGGCATATTGGGAACGCCCAACCCCTCGCCGGTGCCGCAACAAACCTTGCCGCCCGTAAATGGCGAAACGCCTGTGGCCACCGCGACGGCACAATCCCAGGTTGGGGTGCCACCGCTGCCGCCCAGCCCAACGCCATCGCCTGCCCAAGCGTCCGAGATGACTACCCTGCTCCCCGAGACGCCAACGCCAACCGAGCCGGTTTGGCCGTACCAGGTACAGATGGGTACGCCGCGCCGTATGCCTAACCTGTTTCACGATAATGGCACATGCCAGTGGATGGGAATTGGCGGCCAGGTACTGGATGTCAATGGTGCACCGGTTACTGAATTCATTGCCATTGAAGTCACCGGGCAGATTGCCGGGCTACCGATCAATCAACTGACCTCCGCCGGTATGGCCCCGGATTATGGCCCGGCCGGTTTTGAAATCACCCTTGCCAACCAGCCGTTGGGGAGCAGCGGCGCGTTGCAAATCCGCCTGTACGATGCCAATTTGAAACCGCTCTCGGCGCCGGTGACTTTTGATACCGCGCCTTCTTGCCAGGAAAACCTGGTATTTATCAACTTCACTGCCAACCCGGCCAGTTTCCCCTCGCCGACGCCTTCGCCTGTGCCGACCGCAACCCCGGCCGCCGAAATTTTCCTACCGCTCATCAACCGCTAAAAACCATGCCCCTACTTGACCACTTTGGCCTGTTGGCCTCCTTTTATGATCGTCTCATTCCGCTTGCCCATACCGAAGCGCTGATGGCGCACCTTGACTTGCCGGCAGATGGTCCTGTGCTGGATGTCGGCGGAGGTACCGGTAGGGTGGCGGTCGCTTTGAAACCTCACACGGAGCGTATCTTCGTCGTGGATGAATCGCTCAAAATGCTGCGTCAGGCAATGCACAAGGGCGGTTTGATGACCCTTGGTGGGCATGCCGAAAGATTGCCCTTTGCCGACAACACCTTTGCGCGCCTTTTGATTGTGGATGCCTGGCATCATCTGGCCAACCAGCCCCAGGCAGCAGCCGAATTGTGGCGTGTGCTCGCTCCTGGCGGGCGTCTGGTCATCGAAGAGCCGGACATTCGTACCTGGACGGTGCGCGGCATTGCCTTGTTTGAAAAACTGGCCTTGATGCGCAGTCACTTTATGTCCCCATCGAAAATTGCTGCCCTCTTTCCTCAGGCGCAAACGCACATCCACGCCGATGGCTTCAATGCCTGGGTTGTGATTCTCAAGGAAGCGTAGACATGAACCCCCTCCCATTGTTCCTCCTCGTGTTGGGCTACTTATCCGGCTCGCTTCCGTGGGCAGTGTGGATTACCCGTTGGCGTAGCGGTCAGGACATCCGTCAGTTTGGCTCCGGGCACGCCACCACCACGAACGTGATTCGCACGCTGGGGGCGGGGTGGGGCGCGTTGGTCTTGATGCTGGATATCGCCAAAGGTTTCCTGCCCGTTTTTCTCAGTTTGCGACTTGACCTGGCCTGGTATTGGCCGGTGTTGGTAGGGGTGTGTGCCACAGCCGGGCACATCTGGCCGTGGTTTGCAAATTTTCGTGGTGGGATGGGGCTGGCGACCAGCAGCGGCGGCTTACTGGCGTTCTTCCCGCTTACTTTCCCGTTGGCATTGGGCGTGCTGATTGCGCTGTTGCTGATTTTACGGCACGGTGCGCGTGCCAGCGTCTTCACTGCCCTGTTGATGGCGCCGCTCTTTGCCCTGCTGCGTTTTCCTGTGCCGGTGGTGTGGTTTGCTGCCCTGGCTGGCGTGTTGCTGGCCGTGCGCTTTGCCAGCGATTGGCGCCGTCAGTATCGAGAATTGTGGCTGGATCGCGACCCCTAACGCCTCCATTGCCGGCGGGTGACGCGCTCCAAAAGCAAAAACCAACGTAATTGCCGCCAAGCGTGCAGGGCGCGGGAAATA
>DAOTZN010000134.1:0-13622 GCA_034434095.1 Anaerolineales bacterium | reverse complement strand
TACCACGCCATCGTTGACAACACACCATCCTCATACCGCGCCATCGCTGGCGAGACGACATCACAACATTTCCAAGAATTTCAAAGGTTCGGAAAAACCCTGCATTCTAACTACCTGTTATAATTTTCCCCCATGAAGACGCGCAACATTCCCTTAGCACTGCTCCAAAGCATGCGCCCTAAACAATGGGTGAAAAACAGCCTGCTCTTTGCAGCCCTGTTCTTTGACCGTAAATTTCACCCCAAAAACCTGCCCGATATGCTCGTCACACTGGGCGGGTTCTTTGTTTTCTGTCTGCTTGCCAGCACGGTTTACCTGATCAACGACCTGCGCGACCTGGAAGCCGATCGCCAACACCCGCGCAAACGCCTGCGTCCATTGGCTTCCGGCGCGCTGCCTCAGAGCGTTGCCCTGCGCGCGGCAGTGCTGCTGCCCGCCATCGCCTTGCCAACCGCCTGGCTGCTCGATTCCGACCGTACCTTTTTCCTCATTGCCCTGACCTACCTGCTGGCCAACCTGGCCTATTCCGAGTGGCTCAAGCACATCCCGCTGCTGGATGTCCTGCTGCTGGCCGGGTTCTACGTGTTGCGCGTTGGGGCAGGTGTTAGCCTGATTAGCGTAGAACGCTTCTCGCCCTGGCTGTACCTGGTGACCACGTTTTTGGCGCTCTACCTGGGCATTGGCAAACGACGCGCCGAACTGGTTGCCATGAAAGACAAAAACGGCGTCACCCGCCGCGTCTTGGCTGGTTACACCATCCCCTTCCTGGATCAATTGCTGATGCTCGACTCAGCCATGACGCTGATGACCTACAGTCTATACACCTTCTCCGCCCCAAACTTGCCCGACAACCACAGCATGATGCTCACCATCCCCTTCGTGCTGTACGGCGTTTTCCGCTACCTGTACCTGGTGCAAGTCAAAGGCGTCGGCGAAGCCCCCGAAGAAGTGCTCTTCGAAGACCGTCCCATGCAACTCTCCATCCTGATGTGGGGGCTGAGCGTACTACTCATTTTCTATATTTTCTAAGACCTCATGCCCGCATTTACTGCAACTGCTCCCGGAAAAATCATTCTCATTGGCGAACACGCGGTGGTATACGGTCAACCGGCCATTGCCGTGCCCGTCACTCAAGTGCAAGCGCGCGCCATTGTGACCCCAAAACCTGGTGGGAAGGAATTCAGGGTGACCGCGCCCGCCATAAGGGTAGACACCCCCTGGGATCACCTCCCACCCGAAAGTCCGTTACGTGCCGCTTTGGATGGGGTATGCCGCACCCTGGGGGTGCGCGGCCTCCCTGCGGGTCACCTGAAAATCCAATCTACTATCCCGGTTGCCGCTGGGCTAGGCTCCGGCGCAGCGGTATCGGTGGCGCTCCTGCGGGCGGTCAGCGCCTTTTTGGGCGCACCGCTGACGGATGAACAGGTCAACGCGCTGGCTTTTGAAATCGAAAAAATCCACCACGGCACGCCATCCGGCATCGACAACACCGTGGTCACCTATGCACAGCCGGTGTATTTCATCAAGGGAGAACCCGTGCAAACTTTTCGCGTGGCGGCGCCTTTTACGCTTGTGATTGGCGATACCGGCCTGCCCGCGCCCACCAAAGAAACGGTGGGCGATGTGCGCGCCGGTTGGCAACGGGACAAAGTGCGCTACGAACGCATGTTTGCCGCGCTAGGCAGTTTGACGCGTGCCGCGCACCAGGCCATCGTCGCCGGACACCCGGAGCGCCTGGGGCCGTTGATGAACGAGGCCCACGACTGGCTATGTGAAATGGGCGTCTCACACCCCAAACTGGACGCGCTGGTGCAAGCCGCTCGTGAAGCCGGTGCACTGGGCGCCAAACTCTCCGGCGGCGGGCGCGGCGGCAATATGATTGCGCTGGTGAGGCCCGATCAGGCCGATGCCGTTTCTTTGGCTATGCGCAAAGCGGGTGCGGTCAACACCATCACTACGCGGGTGCAAGGCTGACATGCAATTCCTCAAACTCGGCGGCTCGCTGATTACCGACAAAGCCCGGCCGGCTACCCCGCGACCGGAGGTCATCGCCCGCCTGGCACAGGAAATTGCCCAGGCCATGCGGGAAAACCCGGGAATGCGCCTGGTGCTGGGGCACGGTTCCGGCTCATTTGGGCACACCGCAGCCAGCCGCTACGGCACTCGTCAGGGCGTCAGCAGTCCAGAAAAATGGCGTGGCTTTGCCGACGTATGGTACATGGCCAGCAGTCTCAACCGTCTGGTCGTTGAAGCCTTGCGGCAAGCCGGATTGCCGGCCATCACCTTCCCGGCCTCCGCAGCCGCCATAACACGCAACCGCCGGGTGACGGCCTGGAACCTGCAACCTTTGCAGGCCGCCCTGGAAGGTGGTCTGTTGCCGGTAGTGTATGGCGATGTGGTTTTCGACCAGGATTTAGGCGGTACGATTCTTTCCACCGAAGATATTTTCGCCCATCTGGGCCAGGCACTGGCACCCCAACGTATTTTGATTGCCGGTTTGGAAGCCGGGGTATGGGCAGATTACCCGGCCTGCACCCACCTGCTGACCGAAATCACCCCGGCCAGTGTAGCCCATATCACCGCCCGACTGGGCGGCTCGGCACAAACCGATGTCACCGGCGGAATGTACGCCAAGGTCACCGAGATGCTGGCCTTGTTGGAAGCACAACCGAGGCTGGAGGAAGTACTCATCTTTAGCGGGGAGCAGGCTGGCACAGTGACCCAGGCGTTGCTGGGCGCTTCCCCAGGCACGAGATTACGACGGGCAGCCCATCAGAATGGGTTATAATAGTGCTCCCATAATCTTGCCAAGATTCTTAAATCTTCAACGCTACCCCGCAATTCTACAATTGGACAACCGCTATGTTCTATTCACGCCAGAAACTCGAAGAAATTGAAGATCAAACCCTGGCGCCTTACGGCCTGCGCAGCAAAAACAGCAAAGGCCGCGCCTATCCGGATGATGAGCCGCCCTACCGTACCGCTTTCCAACGCGACCGCGACCGCATCTTGCATACTACTGCTTTTCGGCGGCTAGAATACAAAACCCAGGTTTTCATCAACTACGAGGGCGATTACTACCGCACTCGTCTAACCCACACGTTGGAAGTGGCGCAAATCGGACGCACCATTGCGCGTGCGCTGGGCGCCAACGAAGACTTAATTGAAGCCATCTGTCTGGCACACGACCTGGGGCACCCGCCTTTCGGGCATTCCGGTGAGGTAGCGCTCAACCGTCTGATGAAAGACCATGGCGGCTTTGACCACAACAAGCAATCGTTGCGCATTGTGACCAAACTAGAGCGCCGCTACCCAGACTTCCCCGGCCTTAACCTGACCTGGGAAGTGCGCGAGGGCATCGTCAAACACGAAACCGAATACGACATTTCGGATGCACGCGAATACGACCCTGATTTACGCGGGCATCTGGAAGCCCAAATTGCCAACATAGCCGACGAACTGGCTTATACCGCCCATGATCTGGATGACGGCCTGCGCTCCGGTATGATTACCCCCAAAATGCTGGATGGCATCGTGCTGTGGGAGATCCTACGCAAACATGTAGACTGGAACAACGGCGAACTGCCCGAATTAATGCGTCACCGTATCATTCGTCGCCTAGTTGGGTTAATGGTATCGGACGTGGTAGAGGCTACCGAAGAGCGTCTGCGCAGCAGCGGAGTTCAATCGGTAGAAGAGTTGCAACGTCTACCCTACAATGTCATTGGCCTCAGCGAAAATATGCACCGCCGTCACCGCGAGTTGAAGAACTTCCTATACAAAAACATGTACCGCAATTACCGCGTGGTACGCATGGCAGTCAAAGCCGAACAAATCATCAGCGATTTGTTTGATGCTTACACTGCCGAACCGGCCACCTTACCGCCTCAGACGCAAGCACAAATCGAGGAACGCGGCCTGGAACGCGCCGTCTGTGATTACATCGCCGGGATGACCGACCGTTATGCCATTGAGGAGCACCAGAAAATATTCCAACCCGGCACGTTGCCGTAAGCAGGCCTCCGCGGTCAGGTGGTCAGCGAACAGCGGACACCTGCCACCTGTCTGCATTTTGCATTTTTACACATTTACTACTGATCTCTCAGCAAAAGAGGAAGAATTATGAGTAATACCACACCCATTTACCTGACTGCAGAGGGCGCAGAAAAACTGCGTCAAGAACTCAAGTACCTGGAAACCACTAAACGCGAAGAAATTGCCCAACGGCTGCGCTCTGCCATTCAGATGGGCGACCTTTCAGAAAACGCCGATTACCACAAAGCCAAAGAAGACCAGGGGTTTTTGGAAGGACGTATTCAGGAACTGAAGTTTACCCTGCAAAATGCCGAAATTATCGATCAAAGCAACAATGGCAAACGGGACGTGGTAGATATCGGCGCAACAGTCACCATTCAAGAAGGAGACTACGAGCCAGAAACCTATCAATTGGTTGGCGCCAAAGAAGCCAATCCCCGCCAGGGCAAAATCTCAAACGAATCTCCTTTAGGTCAGGCACTATTGGGTCGGCGCGTTAACGATGAGGTCAAAGTAAAAGCACCCGGCGGCGAGATGAATGTCCGGATTATCAGTATCGCCTGAGGGTGTTCTCCAGCGAAAATCTTCAGCACTCCCCAAATCCATTCGCAGGGAGATTGTGCAAAAAAAAAAAGCCCCGTTGTAAACAACGGGGCTTTTTTCACTCAATTTCTTCAGGCTTCTTTTTGCCAAATAGCCAATTCAATCGTTATGCGTTCAAAGAAACTCTCATCGGGCAAAGCACCTTCACCGTAGGACATATCTACCACACGGGCGACCATTTCCAGGGTAGCGGTCTCTAACATAACCTGGGCATTGGGGGCTATCATTACCGGTTCACCCTTAGCCGAAAGCCGTTGGCGCAAATCTTCGTCTTCATAGGCGTGCTTGCTCATCAACACCTTGGTAACGGTCTGAATATCGTTTTTATCGAATACCCAGACCTCAAAAGCGGTAACACGTTTGGGGTCACCTACACCTATAGTCTCAGAAATGCCTACGCCACATTCCCCCAGGAACTCACCGGAGGGGGCATCGATGCTGAAGGAATCGTCAAACAGGTCATCACCCAGCATATAGGTGGTCATGAATTGGGCAACCGGGGGTTCGCGCCCTGTTGAAGTGAAGTCTGTTGCTGTCGCCTGTTCGGTGAGTTGTTGGGCTTGCTGGGCCGCCGTCATTGGGCTGCTGCCCCTGGAGGAACGATTCCGCAACCAATACACACCGCCAAAGGCAAGTCCTAAAATAACAACCAGCAGACACAGCAACGGCAGTGCGCTTGCCAATCCACCTTTCTTCGTGGGTTGGGCTGGGGTTTCTTGTCCACCACCGGCCTGGGCCACAACCTCCTCAAAACGAGTAATGTCTTCAGGACGCAGCGTACCCGGCTGAACCTTGATAGCATTCAGCACAGCCGTGTTGTTGGCCCCTAATTCTTGCCAGCGGGCCTGCGCTTGTGCGGTATCCCCATCCGTAGCAAAAGCCACAATCGCATTGCGCAAGTAGACCTCCTGGAACCCAGGGTGTAGGTTTTCAGGGGCGGCATTCTCCCAACTCACCGGGAAAAGCCCCCAACCAAGCACGACCCACCCAAAGAGCATGCCGACAATAAAGCCAACAATACCGGCGAACAAAGGGTTTTCTAATCTCTCGCGAATAGCATCCATAGTTTTCTTCTCCATCGGATGAATTTAATGTGGCAGCGCGCTGGCACCCAATAAGTGGCACCGGCTACGATGGCCTGGGACAATAGGTTCGCTTACTTATTTTAGACGAGAGTCACAATTTATGCAACCTAATTTACAAAAATCGTCATGAAATTGCTAAAAGCCATGCTATCATGTGCTGATATAGGTGCAAGTACTATGCCTGTTCTTCGGAAAAACCGCCAACTTGCTCCAGTGGATAGGTACGCTCGCAATTTGTGCATTGTGCTGTATCCTTGCGAGCGATAACCAGCAATCCCTGGCAATGCGGACAAGGTGTAGGCAGCGGACGCTTCCAGGAAGTGAAGTCACAATCGGGATAGTTCACACAAGCATAGAAGATGCGCCCGCGCCGAGTTTTGCGCAATACCAGATCACCACCATCCTGGGGACAAGATACACCAATTTTTTCTAGCCATGGTTCAGTATAACGGCAGGTGGGGAAACTACTACAACTTATGAATTTACCAAACCGCCCATAACGCACCACCAGGGGGGCGCCACATTTGGGGCAATCGCGACCTATAGGTTCTGGAGCCGCCTTGACTTCCGGCATAGCCTCTTGGGCAATCTTGACCTTCTCGGCAAAAGGTTTGTAAAAGTGACGTACCACCTCTGGCCAGCGGTCTTCGCCCTCGGCTATCTTGTCCAGTTTATCCTCCATTTGGGCCGTGAATTCTGGGGAAATTTCTTCATTGAAGTATTCCACCAGTAAATCGTTGACCAACTGACCGGTTTCTGTTGGAGATAAACGCTTTTTGTCTCGGTAAACATAACCACGCTGCAACAAGGTGCTGATGGTCGGTGCGTAGGTAGACGGGCGACCAATACCCTGTTCTTCCAGCGTGCGAACCAGCGCGGCTTCTGTGTAACGCGGCGGCGGTTGGGTGAAGTGCTGTTCCGGCAATATATCGTGCAATGTTTGAACCTGGTTTTCTTCTAACGTGGTCGGGATTTTGTCATAGCCATTACCGTTCTGCTCTTCATTTTCATCGGCTTGCACTTCGTAAACCACCAAAAAACCGGGAAAACGCAACAGGCTACCTGAAACACGCAGCAAATATTGATGTGCCATGCTTTGCGCATCAATATCCACAGACAGGGTATCGTAAACCGCTGATTCCATCTGTGAGGCAACGAAACGCTGCCAAATCAACTGATACAGGCGATATTGATCTCGAGAGAGATGAGATTTGAGCATTTGGGGGGTACGCCCCACCGATGTTGGGCGTATCGCCTCGTGGGCTTCTTGTGCGCGTTGTGCACGGCTGCGATAAACCGGTGGTGTTTCAGGCACAAACTGTTCCCCATGCACGCTGGCAATATAACGTCTCGCTTCTTCCTGGGCTTCCTTAGAGATATTCGTAGAATCCGTACGCATGTAGGTGATCAGGCCGGTGCTTTCATCTCCATCCAGTGCGATACCTTCATATAACTGTTGCGCCAACGCCATCGTGCGGGAAGGCGTGAAGCCAAAACGCCGCGAGGCATCCTGCTGCAAGGTGCTTGTGGTGAAGGGGGCTGGCGGACGGCGGCGACGGGTGCCCCGTTTAATGGTAGCCACGCGGTAGGTGCTACGGCGCATATCTTCTACCACTGCGGTAGACTGCGCTTCGTCAGGCAACTGTGGCTCTGCACCGTCCACTTGCACCAGACGAGCAGTGTATTTGTCATTCGGATGCCCTTCAGGGCTGAGCACAGCGGCAATGGTCCAGTACTCCACCGGCACAAACGATTCAATCTCGCGTTCGCGCTCCACAATAATGCGCAGCGCAACTGACTGCACTCGTCCCGCCGATAGGTGACTACGCACCTTGCGCCATAGCAACGGACTAAGGTTGTAGCCTACCAGGCGATCTAACACACGCCGTGCTTGCTGGGCATCCACCAAATGCATGTCTATCTCACGCGGTTGAGAAAAAGCCTGCTCAATGGCCGGACGCGTGATCTCATGAAATGCAACCCGATACGTACGCTTTGGGTCCATTCCCGTGGCTTCTGTTAGGTGCCAGGCAATGGCTTCCCCCTCACGGTCTGGGTCGGTTGCCAGATAAACAACCTCTGCCGCTTCCACCAGGGATTTCAGTTCCTTAACCAGCGGGCGTTTGTCATTTGGAACACGGTAGCGGGGTGCGAAATTATTTTCTACATCCACCGATAGTTGCGAGCGCAGTAAATCGCGCACATGCCCGGCAGAAGCGCGCACGGTATACCCTTTTCCCAGGTATCTTCCAATTGTGCGTGCTTTGGCAGGAGATTCAACAATGACCAACTTGCCTACCCGTGATTTACGGGCGCTCGTTTTCTGGGCAGATTTTTTCTTGCGGGTGGGGGAGACAACCACTTCTGGTGGCGTCAGTCCTTCATGGGCCGGCGTACGTCCCATCCGAAACAGGTTCGTACCACAGACCGGACAGGTACCACGCGTTGCCGGCGTCCCCGAGGCCGTGAAAACGGCTTCGGGGTTTTGAATTTCTCGTTTAGTTTTACATTTAACGCAATATGCTTCCATAATCTCAATCATCGGTTTGAATAAATTTAAAAGTATCGATGGACAAGGGGATAGCCATCAGGCATCGCCTAAGGCCTACCGTTTATCGTCACACGTCCGCCAGGTCTCACCAGGAACATAGCGCTACAGATGGCGCGTATCCTCTCTTTCTTTCAACAAACGCACAATTTCTCGCACCTGTTGGGCTTTGTTCTTATGACAAACCAACAACACATCACCGGTATCAACCACTACCAAGTCTTGCACGCCAATGGTAACAAACAAGCGCTCTTTGTCACCGGCGTTGAAAATCAAAGAATTCCTACTTTCCAGGGCAATATGCTCGCTTTGAAATACCGCGTTGCCGGCGGCATCCAAGGGGAGCACCGAAAGGAGAGCATCCCAACTGCCTACATCGCTCCAGCCCAGATCATGCGCAGGGATAACGGCTACCTGAGAAGCACCTTCCATAATGCCATAATCCACCGTCTGAGATTCCAAGCCTTGCCATACCGCCTGAATGGTCTCCTTCGGCTGACGGTCTTCGGCCTCCCAAGATGCGACAATACGCTCAACACCCTGGTGCAATATCGGCATCTGACGTTCAATCTCGGCCAAGATAGCATCTACGCGCCACACAAACATCCCGGAATTCCAGGCGTACCCACCAGATTCCAGGAATTCTCGCGCCAGGGTTTCATCCGGTTTTTCTTTGAACCCCCCCACCCGGTAAACTTCCATGCCCTCAAAGGTACCCAGTGCCTCCCCAATATGGATATAACCATAGCCCGTAGCCGGGAAAGTGGGAGCAATCCCCAGCGTGACGAGATGTCCACGCTGAGCAACAGCATAGGCCGCCCGCAATGTCTGCAAAAAGCCACTTACATTAGCAATAAAGTGGTCGGCCGTCAAAACCGCCATGGTGGCATCTGGAGAGCGACGCTGCAAAGCGGCAGCCGCCAACCCAACCACGGAAGCCGTACCGCGCGGCATTGGCTCAATGAAGTAATTTTCAAGCGGAATTCCAGGCACCTGGGCGCGTAGCCCCTCCACCTGCTCGGCAACCGTGACGACACAAATGCGTTCTGGCGGGAACAGCCCTTCCAGGCGATTTACGGCTACTTGAAACAGGCTGCGATCTCCAAACAACGTCAACATTTGCTTGGGACGAGCCCGGCGAGAAAGCGGCCATAAGCGTGTGCCACCACCGCCAGCCATGATAACAGCATAGTACGAATCAAATGTCATCTGATGGTTTCTCCAACGTATCGTAATTTGCCGGCGCTTCGCGCACCGCGGCATAATGCATGCTGCCAACCTGACGTACCAGACCTTTCAGTTCCATCATTGTCAAAGCAGCAGAGACTTCCGAAACCGGTAAGTTAGCCTGCACGCTCAATTCATCCACGTGCAAGGATTCGTTTTCCAACAAGGAGAGCAACTGAGCCTCCACCGGATCATCCGGCAGTGCCAGGCGCGCCTGGCGATACTGGGCGACGCGCGAAACATTAAGTGCCTCCAGCAAATCGTCAACACTCAAAAGCGGACGTGCGCCATCTCGAATCAAATGATTCGGGCCAACGCTGAGGGGTGCATAAATGCTACCGGGCACGGCAAAGACTTCTCGGCCTTGCTCCAGGGCAAAGCGGGCGGTAATCAACGCGCCACTGCTTTCCCCGGCTTCTACAACCACCGTTGCCAATGATAAACCGGCAATAATACGGTTACGAGGCGGAAAATTGACGGCATCTGGTAGGGTACCCGGGGCATAATCGCTCAAAATGGCACCGCGGGCACAAATTTCATCCGCTAAATGGCGATGCTCCGGAGGGTAAATTTTATCCACTCCACTGCCCAAAACAGCCAATGTTCGCCCACCGGCTTGCAGCGCAGCCCGATGAGCCACACCATCCACTCCACGTGCCAGACCGCTTACCACGGTAATCCCTTGCGCAGCCAATGCGGCAGCCAATTCTTCGGCCACCTGACGTCCATAGCGCGTGACACGCCTTGTACCCACAATGGCAACCGCCCAGGCATCCGCAGAGGATAATTCGCCGCGCACGTAAAGCACCGGGGGGGAAGCATCTATGGCGTGCAATCGTTCAGGGTAAGTGTCATCTGCCCAGGTCACAACTCGAATTCCCTGTGCAGCAATCTTATCCCAGATGGCGTCAACATCTAGCGATCTACGCAGTGCCAATAAATTCTGGCATATCTGGGAAGACAGTCCGGCTTGTTGCAAGTCACTTTCGGTAGCCAACCAGGCATCACGCGCCGTACCAAAGAAATCCAGTAAGCGGCGAAAACGTACAGCACCAATGCCGCGTACAAAATTCAAGGCAACCCAATAGGAACGATCGGACTCCATAATGACACTCCAGCCCAAAACTCTGTTCAGCATACCAAAGAAGGAGTATGCCTGTCAAGTGCAGGCCAGCAACAAGCGTAGAACTTCAGAAATTTTTTAACGCTTGTCACCCTCACCCCCTGGGGAACCAGAAACGGGATTTCAGGTGCACCTGAGCGCCAAGCGCTCAAATAATTTTGCCGCCCCTCTAAAATCCAGGCAACAAACCGTCCAAAAGGTGAACTCGTATTTCTCCGGCATCCAAATCAATACTATGCACAACTTCATCAATATCGGGCAACAAGTATTCTTCCCCTTTCTCCCCCCGAACGATGAAGACATCGTTTGCACCGGTTTCCAAAATCTCTTCCAGGTTACCTAAAACTTGACCAGTATCCGTAACCACACGCAAACCAAGCAGTTGATAGAGATAAACCTCGTCATCATCGAGAGGCGGCAGTTCGTCAACCGGCACAAAAACCGTCTGATTGTTCAACACACTCACTGCAGAACGGTCAAGGTACTCTTCAAATGCCAGCAAAAACATATCGCCATGTATCCGCGCACTGCGAACAGTGACCGGGTGATGCGTTTCACCCAGGTAAACCGTTTTCCCAACCTGCAGGTATGCTTCGGGCGATTGGCTCCACACTTGCATGCGAATTTCGCCACGTACACCGTGCGGTCTGCCTAAACGCCCTAAACTGACAAAAACAGGCTCGCCACCAGGCAAACCTGCCTCAGATGTACTATTTCTTTTCTCGCTCATAGCGGTTCATCAATGTCCAGCGAAACGTGTTTGCCGGTCTGCGCAGCCGCCACATTGAGCAGCGTGCGCATGGCATTGGCAACACGACCGCCCTTGCCAATCACTCGACCCATGTCTTCTTTTGCAACCTGCAAGCGCAAGCGAATAGCATCGCGTTTTACAAATTCTTGCACCTTCACCTGAGTAGGATCATCCACCAGAGAACGCGCGATGAAATCAATCAAGTCTTTCATAGGGTTATTCCTTTCCCCAGCACAATCAAAAGCACACATAGTGCGGGGCAGGAGCGTGGGCTCCTACCCCGCAGCCAAAAGCGACGCCTAAATATTTGTTTTGGGGTTAACGTTGCGAGCCGCTTCAGCAGCCGCGCTTTCCTGAAGTAAGGTCTCCAGGGATTCCCCAGCCTTGAAGCGCTGGTAACGCTCCCATGCTCCGGCCTGTTTCAACACGGATAGCACTGACTCAGAAGGCTGAGCGCCCTTGCTCAACCAATCGTAAATACGGTCTTCCTTCAATTGAATTGTGGTCGGGGTAGTGCGCGGGTTGTAGAAACCCAAGATTTCAAGAAAACGCCCATCGCGCGGGCTTTCCCGATCAGCGGCTACGATACGATAACTGGGTTGTTTTTTTGCGCCAACGCGGCGCAGACGAATGCGAACCATGGTGTTACTCCTTTATTGAATGGTTATTTTTTTATTAGATTACTTATAGACATCACAAAAACCGGTACACAACCATTTGTTACTGTCACACATATCCAGGAGAGGGGGCATGCGGACGGAAATACACATGCACGCTGGAATGGACAGCAACCTCAGGTTGTAATTATCCAAAAAGACGAGATATGCCGCCCATGCCCATTTTACTCAATCGTTTGAACATGCGTTGGGCCTCCCGGTATTGTTTTAACAGGCGGTTGATGTCCTGCACCTGAGTACCCGAACCGGCAGCAATACGCCGCTTGCGACTGGCATTCAGGATTTTGGGGTTGCGCCGCTCCTTAGGGGTCATAGAATTCAAGATGGCCTCAGTGACCTTAAACTGCTTTTCGGCTTCCTGAGGATCAATCTGACGAGCAACCTGCCCCATGCCACCAGGGAGCATATCGAGCAATTTACCAAGCGGCCCCATCTTGCGTACCTGGCGGATTTGTTCGGCAAAATCTTCCAGCGTAAATTCGCCCTTGAGCAAGCGATCGGCCTGTTCTTCAGCCACTTCCTGATCCAAGGCCGCTTCGGCACGCTCAATCAACCCGATGAGGTCACCCATTCCCAGGATACGCGAGGATACACGCCCCGGGTCATACACTTCGATAGCATCCAGCCCTTCGCCGGTACCCAAAAATTTAATCGGGACATTGGTCACCGAACGAATAGAGATGGCTGCGCCCCCTCGGGCGTCACCATCCATTTTGGTCAAAATCAGGCCGGTAAGCGGGATGGCGTCACGAAAGCCACGTGCGATGTTAATGGCTTCCTGCCCAATCATCGCGTCCACCACCAACAGGATTTCGACGGGATGTATCCGCTCGGTGATGGCCTGCAACTCGATCATCAAGGCATCATCGAGTTGAGAACGCCCAGCCGTATCTAAAAGGACCACGCCAAAACCGCCCTTGCGGGCATATTCGACCGCACGCTGGGCTAAATCCGGCGGGGCGACATTTTCCTGGGCAAAAACGTCGATGTTCAAACGTTCACCCAGTGTCTGCAATTGTTTAACAGCCGCCGGACGGTAAGGGTCTGCAGCAACCATCAAGACACGTTCGCCCTTGGTACGCAGCATTTTCGCCAGTTTACCGGCATGTGTAGTCTTACCGGCGCCTTGCAAGCCAACCAACATGATCACGCGCGGCCGTTCTCCCTGCAAGTTGAGCGGTGCCGGGTCGCCTAGCGTGGCAATCAACTCCTCGTTGACAATTTTGATAACCTGCTGGGCTGGGTTAAGTGCCTTGGAAACCTCGTGCCCAACAGCACGCGCCCGAACACGCGCGACAAAATCCTTCACCACGCCATAGTTGACATCGGCTTCCAGCAACGCCAAACGCACCTCACGCATGGCGGCATCGACATCGTTCTCCGAGAGTTTGCCGCGCCGGCGCAGGTTTGTAAAGACGCCTTCCAATCTTTCCGTTAGATTCTCAAACACGTGTGTCGGTTTCCTTATTCAGACAAAACGTATCTGATCTGAAAATAAACTTCTCATTAGGCTCGTGGCACCAGTTACTAAACGACCTCTGTGTTAGCCGAGTGCTCAGGTTATAGCACATTT
>DAOTZN010000133.1:0-1849 GCA_034434095.1 Anaerolineales bacterium | reverse complement strand
CCTCCTGCCATGTGCATCCAGGGGGCGGGGCCATCTGCGTCAACGTAAAGCGTATGGGCTGGCGTCTGCTTCAACGTTTCGGCATCGGGATAATGCAACATTTCCACCAATGCCGGGTTGACATCCAGCAAAGTGCCCTCCTCTTTCAGTCGCAGCAGGCCAATGGGCACTTCCTCCACCAGACGGGCATAGCGCTGTTCTGATTCTTGCAAGGAACGTTGTTGCTCTGCATTGCGTAAGGCGATTTGAGCAGCCGTGGGGAGTTTGGCATAGTTTTGGGGAGATTTGAGGATGTAATCGTCCAGGCCGGCTTTGAGTGCCTGCACGGCGATTTCTTCGTTGCCGGTTCCGGTAAACATAATTACAGGACAATCGGAGTGACGCAGTTTGATATGGCGCAACACCTGCAAACCATCTGTCCAACGCAGATGATAATCTGTGATCACCAAATCGTAGTTCAAGTTATCCAGCGCGGCTTCGAATTGCGCCATATTGATAACTTCATCCACTTGCAAATGTTCACCAAATTCTCTGCGCAAATGGTAAATCATTAAAAAGCGGTCGTCTGGATCATCGTCTATAATCAAAAAGCGTTTCATGGCACTCATAGAGGGGGGTGGCGAAGGCATCACCTTCACCTATTCATTTTTTTAAGACGTTTTATCTTGCATGAGGCGCGCCACACGCCGTCCCAATTCAACCGCGAAGTTCGTCCCACGGTCCCAGGGGTATACATGGCTCATGCTGGCAAAGTACAGACCGGGAAGGGGCGTCTTCAGCGCCGGGATATTGCGGCTATGGTTAACGAAAGGTACAGGCTGAGCATACACTTCGCGGAACAGCCAGGTCTGGTTGATCCAATCGGCGGAAAAGCGTGGGTTAATGCGTTGGATGGCCGGGATGAAACGCTCCAACAACTCATCGGCACTCAGGCGGAAGTATTCATGCTCAGGCGGCAGATAATCTCCACAGTACACGATGTGTTCCCCGTTGAAGTGGTCTGATGAGACGAAGTTGGTATGTTCTACCAAGGCCAGGAAGGGAAAGCCAGCCGATTTGGGGATATTGAACCAGTAGTATCCCTGCTCTGAAAGTTGATGCTTGATGGATAGGACCAACACAACCGCACCCAGACTTTTGAGGTCGCGTAACCCCTGAAGGTAACGCCCCGGCAAAGAGGGGGCCAGTTTCGTCATCAGTGCCGGGGAGACGGTACTCAAAACCTGGTCGTACCTTCGGGGTTCACCGGCCACCCATAAGGTCGGGCCGTTTTCCCCGGGTTCAATTTGGGTTACCGGCGTTTGCGGGTGAATGCGCACACCTCGGGCGCGCAGTCGATCCGCAAAATCATCCAAAAATTGCTGGAATCCGCCGCGGTAAGTGCCCAGACGGGTGGTGCGGGCGTGTATCCGTGCCCAAAACCAGGCCATGTTGACCTCTTGATAATACGGGCCAAACTTGCCCTCCAGCATTGGCTCCCACATGGTTTCATAAACCCGGCGTCCGGCCCAGCGACGCATCCACTCGTGTGCCGTAGAGGCTTCCAAGGCCTGCCAGTTTTTGGTCAGCCGCAGGTAAAGCCCCACCAGTCCAAAGCGCGCTTTATCCAGTCCCCAACCCAGGCCGGGGAAGGTCAGGGCATGCAGAATGGAGTCAAAGGGGTACCACTTTCCGCGGTGATAAATCACCGTGTAGGGGCGCGGAAAAATGACATTCGCCCCTAACCCAAGTTCATCCAGCAGACCCAGTAAATGTGCATCGGATTGGAACCAGTGGTGGTAAAACTTTTCCACCGACCAATCCCACCGCGCTTCACGAAAGCCGCCCGCCAGGCCGCCAACGGCTTGTC
>DAOTZN010000132.1:0-10794 GCA_034434095.1 Anaerolineales bacterium | reverse complement strand
CTGAATGGCAAGGGGGGTGTCCGTGATCAAGGACACCCCCCTTGCCATTCAGAACATCTTTCACAGCGACCTGGGCTGTAATTGGCTGGGTTTGGGCGGTAATATCGAAGACCTGCGCGGCGGCGGTAAGTTATACGTCACCATTCACCTGCATGGCTCGCTCGACGGTCAGCCGGTAGATATTTACACCGTCTCCGGGGCAGCCCGTCAATACGGCGATGGCGGTTACGAGTTTCAGTTGGCCGATAAACCGGTGGCTTCCCACAATAGTTTGTACATCCAGTTGCTCGACCAGGCCAATCTGCCGCTCTCGGACCGTATTTTCTTTGACACTTACGATGCGTGCGAGCAAAACAGCATTATCATCAATTTTCAGCAAGTACGTTGAGTCATGATTCCTAGAGAACTACGCCTCGAAGGTTTCCTCTCCTACCGTGATGAAAGCATCCTGGATTTTAGCGCTATTCACACCGCCTGCATCTCAGGGGCTAACGGCGCCGGAAAATCCAGTCTGTTAGATGCCATGACCTGGGCACTGTTTGGGAATGCTCGCGCCACCCGTGATGATGAGGTCATTAACTTGCAATCCGACCTGGCGCGCGTTTCCTTCACATTCGAGCACGAGGGGAACACCTATCGCGTGCTGCGCGCCAAACCACGCGGCAAACCCTCCCAGGTGGAATTCCAGATTCAGCAGAGCGATGGCAACTGGAAGCCGCTCACCGAACGTTCTATCCGGGACACCAACCAGCGCATTGTGGACACCCTGCGTCTGGACTACGACACCTTTACCAATGCGTCCTTTTTCTTGCAAGGGCAAGCCGCCTCGTTTTCTCAGAAAACGCCCGCCGAACGCAAGCGCATTTTAGCCAATATCCTGGGACTAGAGCAGTGGGAAATTTATCGTCAGCGCACCGTTGAAGCCCGCAAGGCAGTGGAGCAAGAAAGCGAAATCTTGCGCTACCGTCTGGAGGAAATCGAGGCCGAATTACAGGAGGAAGATGCCCGCCGGCAGCAACTCGCCGAACTGGAAGCCGAATTACAGCGGCACACTGAGCACCGTAAAACGCAAGAAAAAGCGTTAGAGCAGATGCGCTTGTTGGCGTTCCAGGTAGCGCAAGAAGAAAAGCGAGTGGATGACCTGTCCAGACAGGTAGACCTGACCCAAAAGCAGGTGAACACCCTGGAGGAACGTCTCCAGGCCCGAGAGAAGGAGTACCAGGACGCCCTTGAGGTGGGCGCGCGTGCCCAAGAGATTGAGGCAGCCCATGAGCGCTGGCAACAACTGCGTCGTGAACTTCAAGAGTGGGAAAAAGTAGCCGCACACTTCCACCAACACCAGGAGCGCCGCCGCGCCCCCCTGGAAGCCATCCAGATGGCCCGCGCCCGCCTGGAGCAGGAACAAGAAACCCTGTCTGCCCAGCAGGAGACCAACCAGCAGAAACGCCAGCAACAAGCCGAAATCGAAGCCGAACTCACCGCTGCCCGGCAAACACTGCAAGAAATCACCAATCAACTGGCCGACGAGCAAACCCTGCGAGAAACCCGCGAAGGGATGGTTTCCGAGCACGCCCACCTGGAGACCGAAAACACGCATCTCAAAAGCGAGATGAAAGCCATCAAACAGCGCCAGGAGCGTCTGACGGAGATCGAAGGCGCCACCTGCCCACTGTGCGGGCAGCCGTTAGGTGAAGCCGAACGCGCCACCTTGATTGAGCAATTGCAGGCCGATGGCACCCGCCTGGGCGATGCTTATCGTACCAATCAAAAACGCATTGCCGAATTGCAAACACAAATTGACGCCCTTGGTCGCGACATCGAGGCACTGGGACAATTGGCACGCCAGCGCCAGCAGCAGGCCGCACATTGCAGCGCACTTGAAGAACGTCTGCGCCGCCTGACAGAAGAACTAGAGGCCTGGGAGACAACTCAACGTCCGCGTCTGGAGGAAGTCACCCGCATTTTAGCGGAAGAAGATTATGCCCACGAAGCGCGTGCCCAACTGGCCGAAATTGATGCCGAAGGGTTGGCCATTGGCTATGATGCCACCGCACATGAAAATGCCCGCCAGGCCGAAGCCCAGGCCCGTCAGGTGGAAGACGAAATGCGCAGGCTGGATATTGCCCGCACCTCACTGAAGCATCTGGAACGCGAAATTGAGGAGTTAAGCCACAGTCTCGAAGAACAACGCACGCACCTGGAAGCCCGGCGTCAGGCCTACGAACAGGCCAAACAGCAATTAGCAGAGAGCCGTAGCAACCTGCCCGATATCGCCCAGGCAGAAAGAGCCCTGAATGCCCTGCTGGAGAAGGAAAATCAACTCAACCTTGAAGTTCACGCTGCCCGCCAACGCGTCAACGTGCTCGCAGAACGGCGACGCCAGCGCAAGGAAATCCTGCAACAGTTCGATGCCTTGCAATTGAAGACCAGTCACTACAAGCAACTGGAAACTGCCTTCGGCCCAAATGGCATTCCGGCGCTGCTAATTGAAACCGCTTTGCCCGAAATCGAAACCTACGCCAATGAGATTCTCGACCGCTTGAGCAACGGCTCGATGAGCGTGCATTTCGCCACCCAACGTGCCTACAAGGACAGCAAACGTCAGCACGAAAAACGTGAGACACTCGACATCCACATTCGGGATGCCAACGGGGAGCGCGAATATGCGATGTACTCCGGTGGCGAAGCCTTCCGCGTAGATTTTGCCATCCGCCTGGCGCTTTCCCGCTTGCTGGCACGCCGCGCCGGTGCGCGCTTGCAAACCCTGGTCATTGACGAGGGCTTTGGCAGTCAGGACGAGCAGGGGCGCCAGCGTCTGGTGGAAGCCATCAACGAAATTCAGGGTGATTTCGAGAAAATCCTGGTCATCACCCACGTTGAAAGCCTGAAGGAAGCCTTCCCGGCGCGTATCGAAGTGGAGAAAAGCCCGCAAGGCAGTTTCCTGCGCGTCTCCTGAGGGTGGGGCTACCACCACCTGGGGACACCTGCGGGGGCGTTTGTCACCTATCCCTTGGGGTGCAAGGCCTCCTCAAGGGCGTCAATTTCCCCAGGAGCATCCTTGAGTATGTCATGACTTCTATTCCGCTGCGCTGGCGTCTGTTGCTTTTAGCCCTGATTTGGGCGCTCGCGTTGACCTTCGCCGCCCGCCAGGACTGGCATCTGTGGGACGCGCCGCCGGACAAGGCCGCTACTGCCCTGGTGCAACCGGACGCGGCGGTATGGTTCACCGCACCACAATCGGCACAGACCTACCGCGGCGGCCCGGCCGCGGAACTCGTCAATGCGGTGGAGCAGACCCGCCTGAGCATTGACCTAGCCGCCTACAGCCTGGATTTATGGCCGTTGCGTGACGCCCTGATTGCCGCTCAGCGGCGCGGCGTACGCGTCCGCCTGGTGCTCGAAGCCGATAACGCCGATGCTCCCGAAGTGCTGGCCTTACAGCAGGCCGGTATCCCGCTGCATGCCGATACCAATCCGGCGCTGATGCACCATAAGTTTGTCATTTTGGATGGGGAAGAAGTGTGGAGCGGCTCAATGAATCTGACGGTCGAGAGCGCTTACCAGGACAACAACAACTTGTTACGCTTGCACAACCCCCAGGTGGTGGCAGACTTTCAACGCGAATTCGACGAAATGTTCACCGCAGGACGTTTCGGCCCGGCCTCCTTGCCCGATACTCCCTTCCCCACTTTTGCGTTGGCGGAGGGAAGCGGGGAAGTGTATTTTTCGCCCGACGACGGCGTCCTGGCGCACATCCTGGAGACGGTAGATGACGCGCAACAGGAGATTTGCTTGCTGGCCTTTTCGTTCACTTCTGATGCGTTGGGCGATTTATTGCTCAAAAAAGCGGAAGCGGGCGTGAGGGTGCAAGGCGTCTTCGACGAGGGCCAGGTGCACAGCAACCGCGGCAGCGAATACGGACGACTACGCGCCGCCGGGCTGAACGTGCGGCTGGATGGCAACCCCGGCCTGATGCACCACAAAGTCATCGTCATCGATGGCGTAACCGTCATCACCGGCTCGTACAACTTTAGTGCCAGCGCCGAGGAGAAAAACGACGAAAATTTGCTCATCCTGCATCACCCCGCCCTGGCTGCGGCCTACCAGACCGAGTGCGAGCAGTTGGTTGCGCAGGGCCAGTAAGCCCCTGGGAACGCCGAACTCCAGGTCGGCAGGGTAGACAGGGTAGTAGCGGGCACACGCCATGCTTTCTCTGCGCCCAATTTTTAGGACACCTCCAAAACCTTAACGCAAAGTCGCCAGAGCACAAAGAAAATCAAGCAAAATTCAAAAATCTTGATGGCTCCCCGCCAAATTGTGTTTGTTCATCCCGCTTTGGGATGGTATCATTTTAAGCATCAGGCAAATCACCCAACTACCCCATCCCCTCCTTCCTATGACTCCCAAAAGACTCGTTCTCGCTATCCTGGGCATTGCAGCCTTCTTCATCGTCGTTATCTTTGGTATCTTCTACTTCTTGATGGCCACCGGACGCGGTCTGGGCGGCCCCACGGAAGTTGATGCCCCCCCCTCGCCAACGGCTATTCCCCTGACGCAAGCCGTCACGGTGGATGGCTTCAACATGCCGCCGGGCTTCCATTTACAGGTCTTTGCCGAAGGCATGGATACCCTGCGCTTCATGACCATCGGCCCGGACGGCGCACTCTACGTGGCCGAAATGGGCGCCGGACGGGTGCTACGTTTGCCGGATGCCGACGCCGACGGCCGCGCCGACCGCCTGGAAGTGGTGGCCGAAGGGTTGTATCGTCCCAACAGCCTGGCCTTTGCACCGGATGGTAGTTTGTACGTCGGCGAAGTGGAGCGTGTGGTGCGCCTAAGCGACCCGGACGGTGACGGCCTCTTCGACGTGCAAGAGACCATCATCAGCGGCATCCCCAAAGATGGACACTTCACCCGCACGGTGTTGTTCAGCCCCGATGGCCGCTTCCTGTTCCTCTCGGTTGGCTCCTCATGCAACGTGTGTGAAGAAAAAGACCCCCGCAGAGCAACGATTTTGCGTTACAATCTGGATGGCAGCGGTGAAGAAATCTTTGCTAAAGGCTTACGCAATGCGGTCGGCATCACCTTCCGCCCCGGCACACAGGAACTATGGGCCACCAACAACGGGCGCGACTGGCTGGGTGACGACCTGCCGCCCGATACCGTCCAGCAAGTGCGCCAGGGCGATGATTTCGGTTGGCCGCGCTGTCAGGCCGGCCGTATCGAAGACCCAGATTTCGGTGAGCCGGGCTCGTGTCAAGGCGTAGCCGTCCCCCAGGTGGAACTGCAAGCCCATTCCGCCCCACTAGGGCTGGCATTTTACGATGGGAACTTGTTTCCAGCAGACTATTCCGGCGATTTGTTCGTGGCCTATCACGGCTCCTGGAACCGTACCACGCCCACCGGTTACAAGATTGTGCGCATCCCCTTTGATGAAAACGGCCCCAGCGGCGGCCCGCAGGACTTCATCACCGGTTGGTTGACTCCCGACGGGGAAAAGCGCGGTCGCCCCGTTGACGTGGTTGTCGCACCGGATGGCAGCCTCTTCATCTCCGATGATGCCGGCGGGAAAGTCTACCACCTGACGTATACCGCCCCATAAGGAAATTGTCCTTCGCTTCGCAACGCAATTTATTGGCAGATATGCCTTCGTGGTGAACAAAAAACAACCACCAGGGCACGAAGACACCAAGAATTTTAAAAAAAACAGACCAAACTTTGTGACTTGGTGCCTTCGTGGTGAATAAAAAACAACTACCGGGGCACCTCACACCCAACGGCAAAACGCATTCCCCAGAAAAGTCTTATGAGCGAAAAATTTTACCTCGGACGTCACTTTGACCCACAAAGCGGTGAAACCATTGCCGAACCGCTGATGTATGACCCCGACGACCTGACCACCCACGCCGTCGTCGTGGGCATGACCGGCAGCGGCAAAACCGGCTTATGCGTGGATTTGCTCGAAGAAGCCGCACTACAGGGCATCCCGGCCTTGATGATTGACCCCAAGGGCGACATCACCAACCTCCTCCTGCACTTTCCCGACCTGCTGCCCGCCGATTTCCAACCCTGGGTAAATGCCGATGCCGCCCGTCGCGAGGGCAAGACACTCGAACAAGTGGCGCAAGAAACTGCCGAATTATGGCGCAACGGCCTGGCAAAGTGGGGCATTGACTCCCAACGTCTGCGCGCCCTGCAAAACGCGGCCGAATTTGCCGTCTACACGCCCGGTTCAGACGCCGGTATTCCGGTCAGCATTCTCGCTTCGCTGCAAGCGCCCCCCATCCCCTGGGAGGAAAACCGCGAACTCCTGCGCGAGAAAATCTCCGGTACGGTGACCGCCCTGCTCGGCCTGGTGGGCTTGACAGACGTCGATCCGGTGCGCTCACGGGAGCACATCCTGCTCAGCAACATCTTCGAGCACGCCTGGAGCCAGGGCAAGGACCTCGACTTGGGCGAACTCATCATCCAAACCCAAAACCCACCCTTCCCCAAACTGGGCGTCTTCGATGTTGAGACCTTTTACCCGAGCAAAGAACGCTTCGAGTTGGCGATGCTCCTAAACAACATCCTGGCCTCGCCGGCCTTCCAATCGTGGATTGAAGGCCAGCCGCTGGATATTCAGACGCTGCTCTACGCGCCGGACGGGCGGCCGCGCCACAGCGTGTTTTACATCGCCCACTTGAGCGAAGCCGAGCGCATGTTCTTCGTCACCCTGTTGTACTCGGCGGTGGAAACCTGGATGCGCACCCAACCGGGCACCACCAGCCTGCGTGCCCTGGTCTACTTCGATGAAATCTACGGCTACCTGCCGCCAACTGCCAATCCGCCCTCCAAAGTGCTCATGCTGCGCATGCTCAAGCAGGCACGCGCTTTTGGCATCGGGCAAATTCTGGTCACCCAAAACCCGGTGGATGTGGATTACAAGGCGCTTTCCAATGCCGGTACCTGGATGATCGGCAAACTGCAAACCGACCGCGACAAGGAACGTCTGCTGGACGGGCTACAAAGCAGCGCCGGGGGCATGGATCGCCGCGAGTACGATGATTTGATTTCCCGTTTGGGAAAGCGCGTCTTTCTGCTGCACAATGTCCACGAAAAACACCCCCTCCTGTTTCAAACGCGTTGGGCGATGAATTACCTGGCCGGGCCGCTGACGCGCTTGCAACTCCGCGACCTGAACAACCTGGTAGGCGCGGAGATACGGGAAGCCCCCGGAGGGGCACCCATCCCCAGGGAGGCCGCGCCCACCCAAAGGACGTCGGTACCCCAGGAAACCTCAGGGGACGCCGCAGGAACCTCAGGGGGCGCGGGGACCCAAAGTGCCGCGCCGCCTATGGTTTCTTCCGCTCCCGAATTGCCCGGCACCGAGAGCCGCCCGGCCGTTCCGGGGCGCACGATGGAGTACTTCCTGCCCAACAATCTGACCCTTTCCCAGGCCGCCAAAGCCGCAGGGCGCACCCTGCCCACGGAGGCCAAAGCGGTGGGGATGCTCTACCGCCCCGTGCTGCTGGCACAGGCCAGCGTGCGCTTTTTGCAACGCAAGTACAACCTGGATTACGAGCGCCTGATTGCCGCCCTGGTGGAAGAGCCTGACCCGCGCGGCGTGGTGCGCTGGGAAGATTGGCAGGTGGAAGGCTTAGACGAGCGCCATTTCGATCGTCAGCCGCTGCCTGGGGCACGCTTTGCCTCGCTGGAAGCGCCGCTCAATGAGACCAGAACCCTGACCGGTTTGCAAAAAGATTTTATTGACTGGATTTACCGCACGCTGACGGTACAGGTACGCACCAACGAAGCGCTCGAGGTGTACGCCGGGCCGCAGGTTTCTTCGGCCGAGTTTCGGACGTTGTGCGCCGACGAAGCCCGCGCGTTGCGTGATGCGGAGTTGGAGAAAGTTGCCGAGCAGTATGACCGCAGTATTGAACGCATTCGCGCCAAGTTGGCGCGTGAGGAGCGTGAACTGCGCGAAAATGAGAGCGAATTGCAGCAACGCAAAATGGAAGAATGGGGTACGCACGCTGAAAACATCCTGGGGTTATTTGGCGGACACAAACGCCGCTTAAGCACTTCGCTGAGCAAACGGCGCATGACCGAGCAGGCCAAAGCCGATGTCGAAGAATCGGTCGATGCAATTTCCGAGTACAAGCAACAAATTGCCAACCTGGAGGCCGAGAAGGCGCAAGCCTTGCAAGACGTTCAGGACAGGTGGGCGCAAGTTGTGGGCGACATAACACAAATTCCGGTTTCGCCGTATAAAAAAGATATTCTGGTAACCCTGTTTGGCGTGGCCTGGCTGCCATATCACCTGGTGGAGGCCGGCGGACGCCTGATAGAATTTCCCGGTTATGGAGGTGCATGAGGTGGCACGCGAATATACACAACGACGAGTAGAATGGCGGGGGTTTTACGAAGAGTTCCAAAGCCGCAGTGACCGCGCTTCGGCCATTGTGGGGGCTGCTTTTTTGGATGGCCACCTGGGACACTTACTGCTCAATTTTTTCATAGACGACCCCCAGGCAGTCGAGAACTTATTGGGCACGGAACGTCCGCTAGAATCGTTTGGCTCACGCATCAAGTTGTGTTACGCCTTGGGACTCATTAGCGAAGATGAGTATGCAGATTTGCAGGTCATTTTGCAAGTGCGCAACGTCTTCGCCAACGAAATGCGCGGGGTGTCATTTGAAGATGCAGAGATCAAGGCCTTGTGCCGCTCGCTGCACATGCCCGATCGAGTAATGCTGCCGGCCGAAGACCGTTCGGCGCGCAATCTATTCGTATTTGCCACTGCCCTGCTGGCGCAAACCATCATGCTGCGCACCGCCGATGCCGCATCGCAGCGTCGCCAGCGCCCAAAGGAATTTTCCTTTGTGCCAGAGATGCGCTCATAGCTCATAGCGAGGAGTCGGACTGAAGTCCTGCCTCAGTTCATGAAATGGGTAGCGGAGGGCAATGCCCTCCGCTACCCATCCACCAACCCAAAGGGCATCCATCGTGACATCGTACTCGTAGAGTAAGCACTCTTTAGGGTTAGCCCCACTCAACTAGCGCACATGACAACCACTTTGAATACCCTGCCCGTGTGGCAATCGCCCCTGTGGATTTTCCTGGCGCTGATTGCCTACGGCTTCGTGCATTCCCTGTTCGCCTCGGCCAGCCTGAAGCGCGGCTTACGCGTGGTGCTGGGGCGCGGGGTGATGCGCGTCTACCGCCTGTTCTACACCCTGTGGGCAACGCTCACCTTTTTGCCGGTCTTGTACCTGCTGTGGAAACTGCCGGACGCCCCCTTGTACCGCTTGCCGTCACCCTGGGATACGGTCGGCTACGGGGTACAAATGGTGGGGCTGCTGCTGGGCGCCTGGTCGCTGCTGGTAACGGATGTGTGGGCTTTTATCGGCTTAAAGCAACTGAGTAGTGCAACACCGAACGAGAGTGTGGAACGCCTCACGGTCAAAGGCCCTTATGCCTGGGTACGACACCCCATGTATACCGGCACGCTGTTTATTTTGTGGGGCGCAGCCTCAATGAGCCTCAACCGGCTGGCCTTCACGTTGGCTGTTACGCTGTACTTCATCGTCGGGGGCTATTTTGAAGAACGTAAACTTTTGGCCCAATTTGGAGAGCCCTACGCAGCCTATCTCCGCCGTACGCCCATGTTGCTGCCGCGCCCCCAACGAAAAGACCGCTCGTAGCGGGGCCCTTATCTCATGTTCCCCCCCTTGCTGCTCCCCGCGCTGACTTTTATGATCGGTGTGCTGCTGGCAGCCGTCCTCCCTCTGACTGCGGCCGGGTGGGGGCTGGTGTGTGCGCTGGCTGCCACGCTACTGCTCTTTATGCGACCAGCGCGGCCCGCATTGCTCTTCCTGCTGCTCACCCTGGGGGGATTGCGTTACGCCGGGGTGCAACCCCAAATCACCCCCGCTCACATTGCCTGGTACAACGATACCAACCAGAAATTCGTCATCGAGGGCTGGGCAACCGCCCCGCCCGATGTGCGCGATACCGGTATCCTGCTGCGCGTGCACGTTGAACGCCTACGCCCCGTGGACAGCCTGACCTTCACCCCCGTGGACGGCCTGCTCCTGGTGCGCCTGCCCGGCGGAGAAACGTGGCACTACGGCGACCGCCTCCGTTTGGAGGGCAGCCCGGAAACCCCGCCCGAAGACGAAGCCTTTTCCTACCGCGCCTACCTGGCCCGCCAGGGCATCCACACCCTGCTCTCCACCGATGAGGTGCACCGCCTGGCGGGGCGCGGCGGCAGCGCTTTCCTGCGGACGATGTTTGCCTTCAAACAACGCGCCCTCGAGACGGTCTACCGCCTGTGGCTCGACCCAGAAGCCTCGCTCCTGGCGGGCATTCTGTTGGGCGTGGAAAGCGGCATCCCCGCGCCGGTGCAGGCAGCCTTCAAAGAAACCGGCACCTCGCACGTTATTGCCATTTCCGGCTTCAACATCACCATCATCGCCGGTCTCTTCGTAACCTTTTTTGGGCGCTGGCTGGGTGTGCGCCGCGGCACCTTGCTGGCGGTGCTGGGGGTAACGGTGTACACGCTGCTGGTGGGGGCGGATGCCGCCGTGGTGCGCGCCGCCATCATGGGCACGTTCACGCTCTTCGCCCGTCTGGTAGGGCGCCGACAAAGTGCCCTCAACACCCTGGCGCTCACCGCGGCCCTGATGACCGCCCTCGACCCTTTCACGCCCTGGGATATCGGTTTTCAACTCTCCTTTGCCGCCACCCTCGGCCTGGTGCTCTACGCCGATCCCCTCACACAGGCCTTCGAGTCCCTGGCACGGCGCG
>DAOTZN010000131.1:0-3710 GCA_034434095.1 Anaerolineales bacterium | reverse complement strand
AGACGATTCCCCTGGCTCCCGGCATCACCCCCGGGTCCGGGCCGGCACACCTGGCGCTCTTTGGGTACGATCCCCTCAACCAGCCTGTTGGACGCGGTATCCTGGAATCCTTGGGTGTCGGCATGACGGTAAAACAGGGTGAGGTGGCCGCACGCGGCAATTTCTGCACCCTGGATGCCAATGGCCTGATCAGCGACCGCCGCGCCGGACGTATTTCCACCGCAGAGGCCTTGCCGGTGGTCGAAAAACTAAAGAAAGTGCAAATCCCCGGCGTGGAAGTGGAAGTGCGTCACGTCAAGGAGTACCGTTTTGCCGTGGTGATGCGCGGCCCTGGGCTGGATGCTCGCATGGCCGACACCGATCCACAGCACACCGGCGTTGCGCCGTTGCCGGTCAAGGCGCTGGCACCGGAGGCCGAACACACCGCTGAACTGTTCAACCGCTGGGTTGCGGCTGCCCAACAGGCCATTGCCGATGAACCCAAGGCCAACGGTCTGACCCTGCGTGGCTTTTCTACCGACCCGGGGTTGCAGCCCTTTGCCGAAGCCTATAACCTGCGCCCGGCCTGCGTGGCCGTTTACCCGATGTATCGCGGCGTTTCGGGTCTGGTTGGGATGGATGTCATCTCCTTTGAGGGGGAGACCCCGGCCGATGAATTCGCGGCCGCCAAACGCATTTGGGATGACTACGATTTCATTTTCATCCACATCAAAAAGACCGACAGCATGGGCGAGGATGGCAACTTCGATGGCAAGGTACACGTCATCGAAATGGTGGACGAGGCCTTGCCCCAACTGATGGCGCTTAAGCCGGACGTATTGATGATTACCGGTGACCATTCCACACCGTGCAAAATGCGTTCGCACTCCTGGCATCCGGTACCGTTTTTGCTGTGGGCGCCTGCCACCGTCCGCCCTGATGAGCAGACCCGTTTTGGAGAACGCGCCTGTGCCCGCGGTGGGCTGGGAACGTTCTTAGCCCGTCAGGCCATGCCGCTGGCGCTGGCCCATGCCGGCCGCCTGGATAAATTTGGGGCATGAAGGCCGGGAAGTTCATCGTCGTAATATACTTTGTTTTCGCGTTGACGGGGTGCGTGCGCCCGCAAGGTGTTGTCACGCCCCCGCCAACGGTTGCTCAGCGCCCGGCCTCGCCAGCAACACCGCAAACGACATCACCAACAACACCACAAGGGGGAGTCTATCTGCCGCTGATTCTGCGGCCGGCGGAGCCAACCACCACGCCAACGGCTACCTTTACCCCTGTACCAACGGCTACGCCTGTGCCAACAGCCACATCCACGCCGATAGCCTTGGTATTCTGTGCAACGGTGCCCGGCAACGCCCAGACTATCCCCGATGGCGATTTTGTCGGCTTGCACAGCCAACAAAACGTGGATTTTTCGGGCATTGTGGCCGGTTTACAGGTGCAGTTGGAAGTACAGCACGACTGGGTCGGCGATTTGACGGTCACCTTAGCACACGCCGGACAAACGGTGACGCTTTTGGAGCGACCGGGCAGGGATAGCGCGCCCTTGATAGGTTGTCCGCAAGACAACATCCAGGCCACCTTTGCAGACCAGGCCACGCGTCAGGCACAATCGGCCTGCTCGGAGATTGTCCCGGCCATTGGCGGCTTGGTGCGGCCCAAACAGGCCTTGTCTGCTTTTGTGGGACTACCCACAGAAGGGGAGTGGTTGCTGAGCATCCACGATGCTTCCCGTCCAAATGAGGGTGCGCTAAACGGCTGGTGTTTGGATATGCAGGTAGTCAGGTAGTTAATTAGTTCGTTGGTTGGTGGTCAGATGTCAGCAATCAGGTGGACGGTGGTCCCCTGACGGCTGTCGCCTGTTGCCTGACGCCTGTCACCTAGCAAAGGTTGAGATATGCAATTTGGATTTGAAGACGTCATAGTAGGGTGGGGAGGAAGTGTCCCCATTGCCGCCCTGGCGTGGGTGATTGTGGCGTATTTGTGGGGCGGCATCTTGCCCGCCGAGTGGATTGTGCGCCGAATAACAGGCCGCACACCGGAGGCGTGGGGCGATAATCCGGGAGGTGCAGGCACCTTTCGGCTGGCCGGTTGGTGGGCCGCGGCCCTGGTGGTTCTCTTTGACCTCACCAAGGGGGCGCTGCCGGTCATCGTGGCCGAGCACATGGGCTGGGGGACACGATGGCTGGTGCTGGCCGCGGTTGCACCGGTAGCCGGGCACAACTGGCCTGCGCAGCGCGCCTTTCGTCCGGGTGGAAAGGGGCTGGCAGCCGCGTTGGGGGCTTTCCTGTATCTGGGCTGGCCGGGCAGTGTGCCGGCCTATGTGTTGGGGCTGTTGTGCGTGTACCTGGGACGTTGGGCGCCCTGGATGGGCATCGTGGCGTTACCGCTCACCCTGGCCTGGATGTGGCTACAGGGCTACCCGGTGGCGCGTTTGTGGGCCGCGGTTGGGGTTCTCGTCGTTCTGTTCGTGCGTCAGATTCCGTGGCTGGCCGAACGGGTCTCGTCACTGGTCGGGTAATCAGTCATTTTCTTCGAAGATTTGGTAATACGCCTGGTCAAGTTCGTCATCCGAAAGGTGAGCGTAACGCTGGGTGACGGCGATGTTCTCATGGCGCGCAAGTTTTTGTGCTAATTTCAGATTGCCTCCCGAAGCCTGCAACACCGTAGTAACGAAATAATGTCGGAAAGAGTGGGGGGTGATGGTGCCGACCGCCTGTTCTCCAAGCGCCTGACGCACCCGTAAGCGCACGATGTTGCGCCCAGCGGTGGTGGTGATGGGCAGGACTTTCTTGCCGGCGCCTTTGTCGTGCCGGGCAAACAGCGGCAGGGAGCCCAAGGGACGCCCAGAAGCGCCATCTAATGTGGCGCGGGCCTCCAGGTAAAGGCGTAACGCCTCCAGAGCGCGGCTGGAAAAGCGCACCACGGCTTGTTTGTCCCCCTTGCCGATAATCACCGCGCGGCCCTCGCGCCAGTCTACGTCACCGCGGCGCAACGCGCAGGCCTCGTGGACACGCAGGCCGGTATCGGCCAACGTCAACAAGAAGGCGCGGTCGCGCAAATTGCGTAGACGCTCCGTGGGGTCTTCCGCCGGTTCATTTGTAATATATTTTGCAAAATTTATAACTTTTTCAATATCTTCTTTAGGGAATTGCGGCAAACGCAAACCTGAACGGCGAGCGCGCAGACGAATGCGGCGCTGAATCTGCGTTAGGTTGAGGGGGGAGAGGTTTTCGGCAATCAAGTACTCGAAAAAGCCCTTGAGTGCTGTCAGGTAAAGTTGCTCGCTGGCCGGGGCGTAAGTTTTGAGCGCGGTGGCAAACCAGTTGATGCTGGTCAACGTGAGCGCCTCCGGGGCGTGTTCATCCGGCTCGTAATCGTTAGAGCGTAGCACATCACAAAACAAGCGCAGCGCATTGCGGTAGGCACGTTGGGTATGCTCACTGCGGGCTTCGGCAAGCGAATTGAGATAATTGGAAATGGCCTGAGAGATGTTCATGGCTGGTCTGTGAGGAGAAATGAGCGCTTTTCCTATGCTTTTGATAATAGTTCTTATCGAAAGCATTCGCATTTTACAGCCAATCCCGCCGCCTGTCAACCCCCTGTTTCAGTGATCAGTGTTCAGTAGTCAGTAGTCAGTGTTCAGTGGCCAGTCGTTAGTGTTCAGTCATCGGTGGCCAGTGTTCAGTGACGACTGATAACTGATCACTGATCACTGATAACTG
>DAOTZN010000130.1:0-5985 GCA_034434095.1 Anaerolineales bacterium | reverse complement strand
TTGTAGCGCACCTGGCTGCCTGCCACCGGTTCGTTGAAATCGTAACGCCAGGCACCCCCCATGCCGTTGACGAAATATACAATTCCATCGCGCTGAATGCGCTCGTAGGTGTGGTCGTGTCCGCCGATGACCACATCCGCACCCCAGGCGGCAAACGGCCATTGGGTGTGGGCATTATCCCCATGATGCCCTGACGAGTAGGGCGGGTGGTGCAAGATGACGATGTTCCACGCGGCGGTGGAGGTGCCTAACCCATTTTGCAGCCATTGCCCCTGAATCGAATCGGGCGAGACGCCGTCCGGTTCGCTCCAATCGCTATCCAACATGAAGAAATGCACCGGCCCCCAAACGAAATCGTAGTACCGCTCATTGCCGGGCAGGGTGAAGTAATCCAGATAGGGTTGTAGGGCGTCGCTCATCCAATCGTGGTTGCCGGGGCAGGGGAAAAAGCGGTTGTAGGCCGCGCCAGCGCCGTAGTCGCCGCGGTAGGGGGCGATGTAGGCGTGGTAGAACTGCCCGATGTGCGCATCTATCGTCTCCGCGGCACCGGTGCTGTAGTTGTTATCCCCTGCAGTGACGATGAAATCCACCTGCCAGGAATCCACCAAGGCGGCAACGCGCGCTTCTCCTTCGCCGCCGTCACCGTAATCGCCGATGATGGCAAAACGAACTTGGGCGGCCTGCCAGGGCAACGGGGTAAGGGTCGCCGTGGGGGGCAGCGGAGAAACTGTCGGGGAGGGGGGGAACGGAGAAGCCGTTGGAGTGGCGGTGGCTATGGGTACGGGAGACGCCGTGGGGGCGTCTGTTTCCCTGGCGGCGGGGGGTGGCGTGGCCTGCGGGGTGCAGGCACTCCCTAAAAGGGCGAGCATCCATAAAATCAGCAGCATCCGCCGCCAATTCCGCAGATTCATTTTTCCCTCCATTCGGCATCCACCGTGTTCTCGTCGTCCTCGCCCTTCCAGCGGGCATCCAGCACGCCATTCAGGGCGCGGCGGTGTTCTTCGACGATGTCCGGCGGGCAGAGTTCGACGAACAGGTAGAGCGTGGTGCCGATGACGCCGGCATCGTCCAGCGGGCCGGGGATATCCAGCGGGAAGAGCAGGTACACTAGGCCGCCGAGGGGGATGAGTTTGAGCAGCGGCGAGATGCGCTCATCGGCGAGTAGGCGCCACACCAGGCGGATGAAGCGGATGACTTCCCGCACGGGGGTGTTGCCGGGGGCGCGAATGACTTGGCGTTCTTTGCGTTCTTCGGGTAGTTTGGACATTGGGGGACCTCCTTGCTGAAATGGCCTTGTGGGGATTGTATCACGATGTACGCAGGTGCCGCCCGAAGGTTCCCTAAAGATATAGAGTGTTGCCAACCTGGGGAAAATCGGCCGGAAGCCGATTCCACGGTTGGTTGTGTCTGAGGAAAGTCGGCCGGAAGCCGACTCCACGGTTATCTGCTCCCTTAGGCCAGGGGCAGGGTGATTTTCAGTTGTGCGCCCCCTTGCGGCGCCGGGCCAAAGTGCATTTCTCCCCCCAGGTGGACGGCGCGTTCTCGCAGGCCGCGCAAGCCAAAGCCCCCCTGCGTGGACTGCGGGCCGCGCCCGTCATCGCACACGCACAGGCGCATTTGCCCATTTGCGTTTTCCAGTGTGAGCCAGATGTGCCCTGCGGCGGCGTGTTTGTAGGCGTTGGTCAAGCCCTCCTGCGCGGCACGGAACAAGGTCAGGCGCTGCGCAGGGCTGAGGGGCGGCCACGTTTCGGGAAGGGCGAGGGTGATTTCCAGGCCGGTTGCCTGGCGGAAGTCGTCCACCAGGCGAGGCAGGGCATGTTCTAGCAGCAGGTCGTCTTCCAACGGCCGTCGTAAGGTGGCCACCGTACGGCGGAGTTCGGTCAGCGCGGCACGTACCTGCTGGCGCACGGTGGACACCATCCCGACCGCGCGTTCCGGTTGCTCGGGAATCAGGCACTCGGCGGCTTCCAACTGCACCGCGGCAACCGTCAAACGGTGACCGAGGGTGTCGTGCATTTCACGCGCTAGGTGGTTACGCTCTTCGGCCACGGCCAGCGCCTCGATTTTGGCGGCATAAGCCTGCAATGTGCGGTGCGCTTCTTGCAGTTCGGCCAGCAGGCGCTCACTCTCAAGACGGCTTTCTTGCGCCTGGCGGGTGGTACGCGCAAAAGCAAGGAAGAACCCAAAGCCGCTCAGGTAAATGGCAATCGAGGGCATAGCCTCCAGCAGGCCGTAGGCTCGCCAGAGCAGGGCAACCGTCAGCAGGACAAACAGGCCAAACCAGCCGGTCGCTATCCGTCCCGGGAATACGATAACGGCGGTGACCCCCAGCACATAGTACCAGATGACGAAGAAAGACATTTCGGGGGTCAACCACAGCAAGGCGGTTACCAATCCCGTTTGGATGAGGAACAGCGCCCACGTCCAGCGGGTGCCCCATCTCCCCTCACCGGCATGTGACAGCACGGCCAGCAGCATGTAAGCCAGAATCAGGGCGCTGCCCACCCAGCGCAAGGGGTGTCCATTAGAAAAGTAAATGACCATGCCAGCGATGCCTATGGCAAAGGTGGTCAGGTAGTAGGAAAGTATGTCAGCACGCCAGGCGGAAAAAGGTTTCATATGGTAGGGGCAAAAGGTAGGGACGAAAGGTTTTTCGCCCGTAAAGGGGCAGTAGGGGCGAAACATGTTTCGCCCAAAAGTAGGGGCGCAAGGCCTTGCGCTCCTACTCCCAGCGGAAACGCCACAGGCCGATGCCCAGGAAGGCAGCGCCAAAGGCCAGCAGGATGCCCGCCTCGGGCAGGACGGCGGTCACACCCAGGCCGCGGCTGATGAGGTCGTGGAAGCCCTGCATGCCCCAGTAGGTGGGGAGAATTTTCGCCAGCGATTGCATCCAGGACGGCACGATTTCAATCGGCCACCAGGCCCCGCCCAGCGCCGAAAGCGCCATCACCACCAGGGTACTCATGCCGTCCGCCTGGGCCGAAGTGCGCGCCAGCGCAGCAACCAAAATACCCAGCGCAGTGGCCGCGAAGGCGTACACGAGCAACATAAGCATCAGGCCAAGCGGCGATTGTCCCCAGTTGACACCCAGGGCAAAGCGCCCGAAGAGCACCATCAACATCAGTTGTGCCAGCGCGCTCAGGTAAATGCCGAGCAATTTGCCGCCGACGAGCGTGCCCTTGCGCAGCGGCATCACCATCAGCCGACGCAGGGTGCCGTTCTCGCGTTCGGTGAGCAGGGTACTTCCACCGCCTAAGGTCAGGAACAGGACGTACATGACCGCCATGCCCGGAGAAGATTGTACCGCACCCAGCGGAATTTTGCTGCTCTCCAGGCGCGTCACAGGCGTTGCCCGGACCTCAAGAGGGGCTGCCGTTTCCCACAGGTGCGCGGCCTCCCGAAAGGTTTCCTCCGCGGCGGGGTGCGGAATATCGAGCGCAGCGGCTACGCGTCCGGCGAGTGCGGCGCTGTTTTGCGTGCCCTCCACGGCTGCCAACGCCGCCCCGACGGATTGCTCCAGAAGTTGTGCGTCCATGACGGCTTGCGCCGAGCGGTACAGGTGCACCTGAACGGGCTGACCATCCATCAGTGCGTCCCCAAAACCGGCCGGTATCACCAATCCGGCCGCGGCTTCGCCGGCTTCCACCTGGGGGGCGATGTCCTCCGCAGGGAGGGCAACCACTTCCAGGGCGGAGTTGGTTTCCAGTTGACGGGTCAGCGCGGCACTGTGAGGGGAGTGGTCTTCATCGGCCAGTAACAGGGTCCAGGTGCGCGGGGTGGTACCCGGCCCCTGTCCGCCCATGGCAAAAGCCAACACGAGGGTAAAAATCATCGGCATGGCGATGGTAAGAATCAACACACTGCGTGAGGCAAAGGTCTGCTTGAGATAGGTGAAGGCGATAGTTCGCAATTGGTTCATGGTTTTTGTGTATTGGGGAACGCAGGTAGGTCAGTGCACGAAGCGACGACGGAAGCCCATCAGCGAAAGGGCAAAGAAGACAACCCCCATGGCGGTCAGCACGAGCAAATTGGGGAAAATGGCGGAAAGGGGGGCTTGTGACAGCGAGAGGGCGGTAAAGCCATCCAACGCCCAACGGTTGATGGTGGCCTTGCTAAGAAAATCCAGCCAGGTGGGGATGCCGCGTAGGACGATGAAGTTGCCGCCCAAGACCCCAAAAACCAGGGCGAAAACCGTGCCCAAAACGCCGGCTTGGTTATCGTCACGGGCAAAGGCCGCCACCAACGCGCCCAATCCGGCAGCCGCGGTCACAGTGGTCAGCGTCATCAGCACCACGCCGAGCGGCACACCCCAGTTGACACCGAAGAGCCAGGAGGAAACCAGCACCAAAACGGCCACTTGCAGAAGACCAATCAGCAACGTGCCGCTGATTTTGCCGAGTAAAATGGCGGCCGGTGAAATCGGGGTGGACATCAAGCGGGCCAGCGTACCGGCTTTTTCTTCGTCTAAGATGGCGCGCGTACCGGCGAACATGGAGAACATCAGGAAGAAAATCGCCATCGAGGGCATGAAGTAGTCCATCGCGTTGACCTGCTGGGCTACGCCAAGCGTTTCACTTGTCAGCGTGATTTGGGAGTGAGCAGCCTGTTCAGCGGCGAAATCGGCTTGTGCGCTCGCAATGGCCTGTGGTAAGGCGGCCAACGCGGACCGCAGAACAGGGTCATTTTGGGCGGCTAATTGCACCTGTGTGCCCGCCAGTTGTGCCCCCAAGGCCGCGCTTTGGAAGCCCAGAGCGATACGTTGCACCACGTTCTCCAAAATGAAGGGCGAGATTTGGGCCGAGGGGTCGGTGTACAGGCGAATTTGGGCGCGCGCTGCGCCTGTCTCTTGTAAGGCCGCGGAGAAATCGGGCGGCAGGTAGAGTGCGCCGCGTGCTTCGCCATTTTCCACCAGGGAGCGGGCGGCTTGTATGTCATCCAGGGGGGTCAGGGTAAAGAGCGGCTGGCGGCCCGCTTCCGTATCCACCTGGATATCGGTCAGCGTTTGAACGAAAATCGCGCCCAAGTCGCCCGCGTCGGCGTTGACCACGGCGATGGGGATGTCGTAAATCGGCGAGTCGTCACCCTGGCGGCCAAAGGCCGCGCCCATGATGAGGCCAATCAGCAGCGGGGCAGCCAGCATGTAAATCAGGGCGCGGCGGTCTCGAAAACGAATCAGGGTGTCTTTGAAGGTAATCGGAAGAAAGTTCATGGTTGGATGAGAAGGAAAGTACCTGATGACCGAATGAACGGGTGCGCAGGGGTGCTCACACGAAGACTTTTTGTGGAGTTGCCCCCTACTCGCGCAATGCGCGACCGGTCAGGTGGAGGAAGACGGCTTCCAGGTTGGGCTCTTGCAATTCGATGCGCCGGACGTGCAACCCCAGGGCGGCAATGGTCTGCAGGATGGCGGGCAAGCGTCCGTTGGCATCATCCACGGACAGGAGAAGGTCGGGGCCATCCTGGTTGACGGCGCGCACGCCGGGCAGGGAGGTCAACGCGGTGGAGGGCAGGTCATCGGGGGTGCTTTCCATCGTCAGGTGGATGCCTTCGCCTACGCCGGTGGTGCGGATGAGTTCATCCAGCGTGCCTTCGGCAATCAGTTGCCCCTGGTCGATGATGCCGATGCGGTGGCTGAGTTCCTGGGCTTCTTCCATGTAGTGCGTGGTGTAGAGCACTGTGAGGCCGGCGCGGTTGAGTTCCTTGACCGTATCGAGGATGCGGCGGCGACTCTGCGGGTCAATGCCCACGGTTGGCTCGTCCAGGAACAGGATTTTGGGGCGGTTGAGCAGGCCAACCGCGATGTTCAGCCGGCGCTGCATTCCACCGGAGTAAGTCGCCACCTTGTCATTGGCGCGCCCGTTGAGTTGCGCCAGGTCGAGGGCCTCATCCACGCGGGCTTTGAGCGTGCGTCCGTTCAGACCGAGCATACGCCCCCAAAAGCGCAGGTTCTCACGGGCGGTCAGGTCGTGGTACAGGGCGATTTCC
>DAOTZN010000129.1:0-3334 GCA_034434095.1 Anaerolineales bacterium | reverse complement strand
CCTGACTCGTGCCCTGGGACGACGTTTGCTGTTTTCCTTTTTGCTGGCTGCGGCTTTCCTACTGTTGTTCAGCGAAGCCGCCTACCGCTTAATGCGCAGCCCGGATGAACGCGGCCCACAAACCATCGAAATCACCATCCCCAAGGGGACTGCCGAACGGATTACAATGGGAATGCCGGTGCCAACCATCCCAGACGACATGATTTTCGTCATTGGCGACACCCTGTTAGTGAACAATCAGGATGTTGTACCGCACCAACTGGGGCCGCTGTGGATCCCCGCCAACGGTAGCGCCTCATTGCAAATGCAGCGCGTGGATGATTACGTATACTCCTGCACCTTCCAACCTACCAAATACCTGGGGTTCACCGTGCGCACCGCGACGACCTGGCAATCACGTCTGGCCGCCCTGTGGTATGGCACCATCCCCCTAACCATGTTCATTTTCGTGTACAGTTTGATGGTGCGCACCCCACCTGAAATGAAGTCTGCCTTTGATTGACCCCTCAACCCTATGGGAATTTTTCGCAAACCCTGGATTTTCGTCACCCCTTTTGTGCTCTTGGCCGCCTTGGCTATGACCCGCCTGGGGTTCTGGCAACTCGACCGCCTGAAACAACGCCGCGCTTTCAACGCCCAGGTACTCGCACAAATTGACCAGCCGCCCTTAAACCTATCCGCCGATACCTTGCCCGACGACTGGCAGGCTCTAACCTTTCGCACCCTCATCGTTGAGGGCACTTTCGACTTCGAAAACCAGGTGGTACTCGGCAATCAGGAACACGCCGGTCAACTGGGTGTCCATTTGATTACCCCCTTGCAGGTTGCAGACCTGTCGCTCATCTTGATGGTTGACCGCGGCTGGGTGCCTTATGAAGACTGGCAATCCAATGCCCTGACAAAATACAATCAACCCGGCAAAGTGCGCGTACGTGGAATGCTGGTCGCTGCCCAAGGCAATTATGGCATCAAGGATTGCATCGCCGAGGGCATAGACCCGGCCTTAACCCCAGAACTGTGGTGCGTAGATACCGCCTATTTGAGCGACAAGATGTCCGTCAACTTGCCCCCCGTATATCTGATTCAAGCCCCATCAGAAGGTGAGACCGACAGTCTACCCTACCGCGCCCTGCCCCAAATTGAGATTACCGAAGGGCCGCACCTCAGTTACGCCATTCAGTGGTTTTCCTTTACCGTCTTATTGTTGTTCGGGTATCCTTTTTTTGTCCATCGTGAAATGCAAGCACGTGCTCAGCACGCTGCCAGAACCACTTCGCAGGAAGGAGAAGCCTCATGAAACGCACTTTCCGAATTTCGTTGATTTCTACCGCCATATCCGTTTTTGCCGTCATCGTATTGGGCGCCATAATGCGCGCCTCCCTCGGCAATGGCTGCCCCGATTGGCCCACTTGCTACGGCTCATGGACCATGCCTCCTTTCTCTACCGCCCGTCTGGACTATCTTCACCGCCTCCTAACGCTGCTTAGCAGCCTTTTGCTGCTGTGGACCTTATGGCAAGCGCGCCGCCCCCAGGCCACCGTGCGCTACGCCTTATGGGTTGGCGCCGGCTTGATGGTACTGGAAGTACTGCTGGTCGGCGTGGCAATCGTCCACGCACAAACCGTATGGCTCAGCTCCGTACACATGGGGTTGGCCTTGGCGCTGTTAGCAGCATTGCTCACCGCGTTAGCCGCCTCCTGGGGAGTATCTTTCTCCTTGCGTATGCCCTTCACCCGCCTGGCCTTCCTGACGTTGGCAAGCGCCTTCCTGCTCTACGTGAGCGGCTCGCTGGTCGCCGTTACCGGTGCAACCGCAGCCTGTCCAGATTGGCCGTTGTGCAACGGGCTACACTTGCCAACAGATGCACTGGAGTGGCTCAACATGACGCACCGTGCGCTGGTGCTGTTCGCCGCCCTACAAGTGGGGATGCTGTTGTGGCAAGCCTGGCGCACCCAGCGCAGTCATACCGCCATTTTGGTAAGCAGCACGGCCGCAGCCACGTTATTTATCTCTCAGGCGCTGCTCGGCGCGCAGGGCTTTCCCCCTTACCTGCTGGTACTGCACACGGCCACGTCCACCGCCGTATGGGGGGCGCTGGCACTGACCGCCGCCCTATCCGCCTTTTCCGGGCGCACAGCCGAAGATGCCCGCCGGGATGCGCTTGCGTGGCGTGAACGCACCTGGCGCGGCGTGGCACTGGATTTCTTGCAAACCACCAAGCCCATTGTCGTCCTGCTCCTGCTGGTCACCACCTACGCTGGCATGGTCATTGGGCTGCGCGCCTGGCCGGATTGGGCCACCACATTTTGGACGCTGTTGGGCGGCTTCCTGGCCGCCGGCGGTTCGGGTGCCATCAACCAGTACATTGACCGCGAAGACGATCGCAAGATGCAACGCACCCAAAAGCGCCCTATCCCGGCCGGGCGGCTCAGTCCGGCCGAAGGGTTGGCCTTTGGGGTCGGCATTACGCTGGCTTCCTTCTACCTGCTGACGGCCTTTGTCAACCTGCTGGCCGCGTTGCTCAGTTTGGCAGGCATTTTTTATTACGTGATCCTTTACAGCCTCCTGCTCAAGAAAACCACGGTGCAAAACATCGTCATCGGTGGCGGCGCAGGCGCCATCCCCCCCCTGGTCGGTTGGGCTGCGGCCACCGGTTCGCTAACCTTCCCTGCGCTGTTGCTTTTCGTACTGGTTTTCTTGTGGACCCCGCCGCACTTCTGGGCACTGGCCATTGTGCGCCGCAATGACTACGCCCGCGCCGGCATCCCGATGTTACCGGTGGTGCGCGGCGAAGCCGAGACCCGCTGGCAAGTTTTCGTGTACACCGTTGAATTGGTCGTCGTCACCCTGCTCTTCCCCCTGATGGGATTGGGCGGCGCGTTGTACGTCATCCTGGCGGCTGTGCTGGGCTTGTGGCTGTTAGGTACGGCTTACCGGGTGTGGAAGGGCAGCGGGAATAAGATCGCCTGGAAGATGTACCGCTATTCCAATATGTACCTGGCCTTCATTCTCTTTGCCTTGATGATAGACCGACTGCTGTTTTGAGGGATTGCCCACCCGGTAATTTCCCATCCCAGAGAAAATCCCCCCGCTGTGAACGGCAGGGGGATTTTTTTGAGGGGACTCGCGCACCCTCCGGGGGTTGCTGGAACCCTCAAGGGCGCAACCACCCAAAAGTCGGCGTTGGTTCCCTGGGGTTTCCATCCAGAAAGGGGTTCTACGGCTGCCGGACGGGTACGTCAATGACGATATCCCCGGCATTCTGAAAATGCAGCGTGATTTTGAAGGTATCTCCAGGCTTAAGCGTTTGTTTTAAGCCAATCAACATGACGTG
>DAOTZN010000128.1:0-6921 GCA_034434095.1 Anaerolineales bacterium | reverse complement strand
ACCTGGATGAAGCCGCCATGATTGACGGTGCCAACCCGCTGCGCGTCTTTTTCTCCGTCATTCTGCCCATGTCAACGCCGGCACTAACGGCAGTAGCGCTCTTCCACTTCTTCTGGGCATGGAACGACTTCTTCGGTCCCTTGATTTACCTGGCCGGGCACCCCGAAAAATTTCCCATCACCGTTGGCTTAACCGCCTTCAACAACCTGTATTCCCAATCTACCAACCTGATTCAGGCGGCCGCCATGATTTCATCAATCATTCCGCTAATTGTTTTCTTCATGGCCCAGCGTGTCTTCATGCAGGGTGTGGTTATTACCGGTGTGGAAAAATAATCGCTATTTCCTGAAAAGCATCCTCATCTTGGCCGTCTTCCTGCTAACTTCCTGCGGGCAGGCGGCCAATTTAATAACACCTACCCCGCTCCCCAATGCGCTGTACGTTGACGTCGGTCAGCCTCTTGGGGAAATCAGCCCGTGGGTCTATGGCGTCAACCACGGGCCGTGGGCCTTCATTGACGAAAATCTACTCTCCCAGGCAACCGAGCAGGCCCGCATTACCTTCGTACGCTTCCCCGGCGGCAACTGGGGCGATGAAAACGACCTGCAACCCTGGCAGGTGGACACATTCATCGCTTTGTGCCGACAGTTAGGGGCTGAGCCGCAAATTTCCGTCCGGCTACGTGGCGGCACCCCGGAAGCCGCGGCCGACCTGGTACGCTACACCAACATCGAAAAAGGATACAACGTCCGCTACTGGAGCATTGGCAACGAGCCGGGACTGTATCATTCCAAAAAAGGTTTTGCAGGCTATGATACAACCCGCCTGAACCGCGAGTGGCGTGCCATCGCAAAAGCCATGCGGGCCGTTGACCCCAACATCGTCCTGATTGGCCCCGAAATCACCCAATTCACCGGCAATCCAGCCGAGAATCCCAAAGACGAAAACGGCATCGACTGGATGCAAGCCTTCTTGCAGGCCAACGGCGACCTGGTGGATATTGTTTCCATTCACCGCTACCCCTTCCCCCAGGGCATGAGCAGCGGCACCGTCTCCCCAGAGACTTTGCTGGCAAACCCCGCCAAATGGGATACCATCATCCCCGCACTGCGTGCCATGATTCAGGAAACCACCGGCCGCGACCTGCCCGTGGCGGTGACGGAAGTCAACTCTTACTGGACGAACGCCACCGGTGGCGAAACAACTCCAGATTCGTTCTTCAGCGCCCTGTGGTGGGCCGATGTGCTCGGGCATCTGATGGAACAGGACGTTGAAATTGTGGCGTTTTTCTCGCTGCAAAGCAGCCCCTCCATCGGTGGCTATGGGCTGTTTGCGCGCCGGGAAGCACGCCCCAGTTTTTCAGTCTATCGCCTGTACCGTGAATTTGGTGAACAGCGCCTGGCAACCCAAAACCCCGACCCCAACCTATCGTTCTATGCTGCCCGCCGGACAGATGGTGCGCTTAGCCTGCTGGTCATCAATCGCAGCGCACAAGCCATAAGCCGCACGCTCCAAATCGCCGGGGCACACATCGCGGGCGAGGCCCAGGTTTGGCGTTTTGACGTCGAGCACGCCGCCGAGGCCATGCCTTCACAGCCCTGGGAAGAAATCACCGAATTAAGCCTGCCGCCCTACTCCGCTACCCTTTTTGTGGTGCCCATTGAACCTTGAGTAGCGGAGCATTCATCATGGACACCGCTCCTTGGCATCATGTCCTTGTGCAACCTGCGGAAACGGGTTGAATTAATCGCCCCACGCTATGCGCTCACAGTGACCTCCCCGCTAATAGCCCATTGCAAAACCTAACCACCCTTCGAAATGGCTCTGTTATGAAAAAAATTGCACTTTTCTTGCTTACCCTTTCCCTGCTCATGGGGGCTTGCAGCCCCTCACCGGCGGCTCCCAGCCCAACGCCGACCACTCTCCCGCCCACCGAAACCGTGCTCCCCAGCCCGACCCCAGGGCCGCTTGCCCCGCCAGGCACCCCCAACGAATCGTATTACGCCCCCTTCCCACTGGCGGTCACGCTGGACGGCAACGCAGACGAATGGGGCAACGTGCCGCGCGTCGTCATGCCGGAGGCCGGGCCAGAAATTGCCGGTTCTACGTACGTCTCCTTTGCTGCCGCCGCAGATGACACCCATCTGTATTTACTGGCTGAAGTCAACGACCCGGTGATTGTCACCGGCAAGCACGGTAGCGACTTCTGGAACGAAGATTCGTTGGAGTTTTACATCAACGCCACCGGCGACCTGGAACTCAAGGCCTACGAAGATGCCGTGGCGCAAATCACCGTACCGCCACTCAACGCCGGCAAAGCCCCCGAAGAAGTGGTTTTGGGCGGCGTCAACCATGAGAACGCCGAGGCCCAGGTAGCCGTAACCCTGACCGAAAACGGCTACACGGTCGAGGTCGCCGTGCCGTTACACAACGCGGTGTGGGATATCCAACCGGTACACGGTGGCGTACTCGGTTTTCAGGTACACCTAAACGGAAGTAACAAATCCAACCGCGATAAAAAAATCATCTGGTCACGCTTTGACCTTAGCGACTCGTCCTACTACGACCCAAGCGTGTTTGGCAAGTTGATTTTCTTCGAAATTGGGCAAAGTGAACCCGCCGAACTGCTGCCTACGCCGCCTGCAGCAACCGCACTCGCCTCCCCACCCGCCGATGCGTTGTATCGTCAAGCCGATGCTGCCATCGAAGCGCGCGTGGAAGACCTGCTGGCACGCATGACCCTGGCTGAGAAAATCGGGCAAATGACGCTGGTCGAAAAGGACAGCATCAACCCCGCCGACCTGGCCCCGTTGGGCATTGGCGCTTTGCTCAGCGGCGGTGGCGGTCATCCCAAGGAGGGCAACACCCCCCAACTATGGGCCGAAATGGTGGATGGCTTCCAGACAGAAGCCCTGCAAAGCCGTCTGCAAATCCCGCTCATTTACGGTGTGGACGCCGTGCACGGACACGGCAATTTGTGGGGAGCGACCGTATTCCCGCACAACATCGGCCTGGGAGCCGCCAACAACCCTGACTTGATGGAACAGATTGGGCAGGCCGTCGCCAGCGAAATGGCCGCCACCGGCATTTACTGGAACTACGCCCCGGCAGTCATGGTACCGCAAGACATCCGCTGGGGGCGCACCTACGAGGGGTTCTCCGAAGACCCGGCGCTGGTCTCCAGCCTGGCAGCCGCCTACCTGCGCGGCTTGCAAACTCCCGACTTGTTCCCACCCAACCACGTCATCGGCACCCCCAAGCACTACGTCGGCGATGGCGGCACAGCCTGGGGCACCGGCGATAGCGGATACAAAATCGACCAGGGCGATACCCAGGTGGACGAGGCGACCTTGCGAGCGGTGCATTTGCCCCCCTACATAGCGGTCATTGAAAACGGTGCGCGCAGCATCATGGTTTCGTACTCCTCCTGGAACAACGAGAAGATGCACGCTCAAAAATATCTCATCAGCGATGTACTCAAGGGCGAATTGGGTTTCACCGGCTTCGTTGTCTCCGACTGGGGCGCCATTGACCAAGTCAACGGCGATTACTACCAGGCCGTGGTGGCCGCCATCAACGCCGGGATCGACATGAACATGGTGCCCTACGATTACGAACACTTCATCACCACGCTCACCCAGGCGGTAGAAAATGGCGATGTGCCCATGGAGCGCATTGACGATGCCGTGCGCCGCATCTTGCGCGTCAAATTCGAGATGGGTTTGTTTGAGCAACCTTTTTCGCTACCGGCATGGCAGGCCGAAGTCGGCGCCGAAGCCCACCGCGCCCTGGCGCGCGAGGCGGTGGCAGAATCGCTGGTGTTGCTGAAAAATGAAGCCAACCTGCTGCCCCTCTCAAAGGATGTTCCGCATGTATTTGTGGGTGGCGCGGCCGCCGATGACATCGGCATTCAGTCTGGCGGCTGGACCATTGAATGGCAGGGCAAAACAGGCGACATCACCCCGGGCACAACCATCCTGCAAGGCATTCAAGCCGCTGTTGGGCCGGATACTGTGGTGGAATACAACCCATACGGACGTTTTGAGGGGGATGCCGGTGCCGAAGGTGCGGTTTGCATTGCCGTAGTAGGCGAACTCCCCTACGCTGAGGGGCGCGGCGATTCCGATAGGTTGAGCCTGCCCCCTGGGGAAACCCGCGTTCTGCGCCGCATGGAAACAGACTGCGCCAACCTGGTGGTGGTGCTGGTTTCCGGGCGTCCGCTGCTCATCGGTGATGCGCTCCCCAAGTGGGATGCCCTGGTAGCCGCCTGGCTGCCCGGCACAGAAGGGGCGGGCGTGGCCGATGTGTTGTTCGGCGAGCGCCCTTTCCAGGGCAAACTGCCCTTCACCTGGCCGCGCACGGCAGACCAACTGCCCATCAACAAGTACAACGCCCCCACTACGGGCTGCGAAGCGCCGCTCTTCCCGTTCGGCTACGGCATTACCGCCGATAACCCCATTCCTGAACCTTTACCCGTTTGCAATGAATAAAACTTCTTCCAGATTCATCTCCCTGGTCACATTTTTGCTGACAGCAATCCTGCTGACGGCTTGCCGTTCGGTCGCGGCACCCCCTGTAACGGCCGTTGTCCCTACGGTCACCGCGCCACCCCAAACGGCGTCCGTACCCACATCCCTCGAGCGTTGGGAACTCGTCTGGGCAGATGAATTCGATGGGTCAGCCCTCAACACCGAGATTTGGATCCCCGAGACCGGTGCAGGCGGTTGGGGCAATCATGAGTTACAATTCTACGCCGAGCGTCCCGAAAATTTGCGTCTGGAAAACGGTTTTCTGGTGATGGAAGCCCGTCGGGAAAATTATCGCGGCTCACGTTACACTTCTGCTCGCATCAAAACCCAGTATCTGCAAACCGTTCAGTATGGGCGCGTGGAAGCGCGCATGAAACTGCCCACCGGCAAAGGCATCTGGCCGGCCTTCTGGATGTTGGGCGAAGACATCACCAGCGCCGGCTGGCCGCGTTGTGGCGAAATCGACATCATGGAAAACGTTGGCGACCCGCATACCGTGTACGGCACCATCCACGGGCCGGGCTATTCCGGCGGTAACGGCATCGGACGCCCGATGGTGCTCGGCGATGCGCTCAACGAGGACTTTCACACCTACGCCATCGAATGGACGCCGGATGAAATTCAGTGGTATGTGGATGACAAACCCTTCCACAGTGCGCGCGTCGACCAGGTGCCCGGCGAATGGGTGTACGACCATCCCTTCTTCATCCTGCTCAACCTGGCCGTAGGCGGTGACTGGCCTGGTGCACCAGACGAGAGCACGGTCTTCCCACAACAGTTGGTGGTGGACTACGTGCGCGTTTACCGCGATACGCAACTGGTACTGCCCGAAGTCGCCGGCAGCCTCCACGTCGCCACGCTGGACATGAACCTGCAACAGGAAGACGAGCATTGGGTTGCCGAGGCCAATGTGCAGGTCGTTGATGCGAACGGAACCCCCGTCCAAGGGGTAAGCGTGGTAGGCGGCTGGACAGGCGTGACGGTGAACGCGGATAGCAGTGCAGAAACCGATGCGGATGGCATGGCCGGGCCATTCCGCGGGCGCAAGGTCTCTTCGGCGAAAGAAGTCACCTTCTGCGTGATTGGCCTTTCACACCCCGAATACGAGTACGACAAGGACGCTAACGCGCAGACTTGTGTCACGGCTCAGCCATGACCCCTGCGCGTTGCCAGTATCAAGTGCTCAAAACAAGGAGGTTTTTCTCATGCTCAAAAAACGCTTACTCGGAAAAAGTGGGCTTGAAGTCTCAGAAATTGGCTTTGGCCTGTGGGCCGCGGGCGGCGATGCCTGGGGCTCCACCGATGATGACGCTATTTTAGACGCCATCGATTACGCCCTCGACCACGAGGTAAATTTTTACGATACCGCCGATGTCTACGGCTGGGGTCACAGCGAAGAATTGCTGGGCAAGGCCATGCAGGGACGGCGCGAGCGCTTCATCGTAGCGACCAAAATCGGTTGGCGCGATTTCGATGGCGAAGCCGGACGTTCGGCCTACACCACAGTGGAAAAATTCATCGCCGGCGTGGAGAGCAATTTGCGCCGTCTGAATACCGATTACATCGACGTCATTCAAAGCCACATTAACTTCCGTGACCCGACCATGGAAATCTTTTTGGAGGGTTTTCAACGCCTGCAACGTCAGGGCAAGGTGCGCGCTTATGGCGTGAGCACCAGCGACTTTGAATACCTGAAGGCCTTCAATCACGATGGCGGCTGCGCTACCCTGCAAATTGACTACAGCATTCTCAACCGCACCGCGGAGGCCGATATCCTGCCCTATTGCCAGGAGCAAAACATCGGCGTCATTGTGCGCGGTGCGCTGGCAATGGGCATTCTGGCAGGCAAGTTCACGCCGGAAACGCGCTTCCCAGAAAATGATTGGCGTCGCCGCTGGCACGAAAACGAAGACGAATACCAGGTTTTCCTGCAAGACCTGGAGAACGTGGAGAAACTGCGCCCTCTGGCAAAAGGCCAGACGCTCGCACAACTGGCGCTGCAATTCGTCCTGGCACACCCTGCGGTGTCAACGGTCATCCCTGGCATCAAGAACGTCGCGCAGGCCAAAGCCAACATCGAAGCCGGGCAATTGCCACCGCTGGATGCCCAGACCCTGCAGAAAATCGAGGCGATTGTCCCAGTTGGTGGCGGCCGCAAAATCTGGCCGGCCTGAAATACTGACACGCTGTTTGCTGGATTACCCCACATCACTCGTTAAACCTTGTCTGTAGCCGGGAGCATCCATCTCGGCTACAGTACCTTTTTAGCAACACACTACCGGCATCTTGTCGGACAAACGTTGCAGTTTGTCCTACGCGGCGGCCCAAAGGGGGCAGGCTGGAAAGCCCGTCCTACGCGGCAACCCAAGGAGACAGGCTGGAAAGCCTGTCC
>DAOTZN010000127.1:0-21518 GCA_034434095.1 Anaerolineales bacterium | reverse complement strand
ACCAGTTACTAAACGACCTCTGTGTTAGCCGAGTGCTCAGGTTATAGCACATTTTCATGCTTGGTGGTGAACAGAGTTCATGGCGACTTCTTCTCAAAAAAGGCCATCGGGCACAAGGGAACGCTCATCCCAAAGGCCCAAAGGCTCGCAGGAAAGGGGGGTATTGAGGTGACACGGCACGGCAACCCATAATTGCCGTGTCAGCATCCGGCACGCTCAACAACCACTTCACAATGGGACGCCGGGTAGATTTCTACACTACCGGCCTGAGCAAAAGGTTGCATAAACTGCTCCACGGCTTGCAGGGTTTCCGCCTCAACAACCAGGTTGAAGGTATGGCGACCATTGTGGTGCGCTCCTGTTGTTTAAGAGCCAAATCCTACATTATGGTGAACGTTTCCTCGTCAAAGCGGGAACGGTCATCGCTCAGCCGCCAAACGCGCGAGTTGACCGCCTGACCGTTGTCTACCCGCGTGATGAGGTAAGAAAACCAGGGCATTGCCCATTCACGATCAAACTCAGAGGGGCGATTAGGGCAATCGGGGTGGGAGTGGAAGACGCCTAACAGGGTGAGTTTACGTTGTTCGGCGATGTCTTCGGCACGCAGCACGTCCTGACCGGTGAGCAGATAGCGGTTGTGCCGGGAATTCTCCTCGCGAGCATTGGGCAGGGTCAGGATGTCGGTGACAAACCGCCGCTCTCCGTCCAGGTGCCCCAGGAGGAAACCGGCACCCTCTTCGGGGTAGGCGGCTTCCAAATGTGCATGAAGTGCATTCAATACAGGTTGGGAAATCAGAAGTTCGGTCATAGGGATTTGAAGGATGGTAAAAAGGCTTATCCGTCGTTCTCGGTGGCGTCACGCCAGACAGACGTTGCGCTCAGGTACTTGTAACCGGCATCGGGGAAGACGGTAACGACTACGCCCTGAGACAGTTGAGCGGCCACTTGCAGCGCAGCCCAGGCCGCCGCGCCAGAAGAAATACCCACAAACAGGCCCTCTTCACGTCCCAGACGGCGCACGGTATGATAAGCATCTTCGGTACGGACTTCTATCAATTCGTCGTAGGCAGCAGGGTCAAAGATGCCCGGCTTGATGGCGGTGGGGATATGTTTGAGTCCCTCCAGGCCATGAAAAGGGCCGGCAGGTTGTACGGCAATCACCCGAATATCCGGATTGTAGGCCTTGAGGGCCGCGCTCACCCCTCGCAACGTCCCCGAAGTGCCCAGCCCAGCCACAAAGTGCGTGACCAAGCCCAACGTTTGCCGGATGATTTCCGGGCCGGTGGTCAGGTAGTGGGCCTGCCAATTGGCCGGGTTATCGTACTGGTTGGCGTAAAAGTAGCGTTGTGGGTCTTCAGCCGCCATTTGACGCGCCAGGCGGATGGCGCCATCCGAACCTTCCAGCGGGTCACTGAGGATAAGTTCGGCGCCCAACGCCCGTAAGATGGTCAAACGTTCGGGGCTGGCATTGGCCGGTACCACCAAGGTAACCGGGATGCCCAAGGCAGCACCAAACGTAGCGTAGGCAATGCCGGTATTGCCGGAAGTTGAATCCAGCAAGCGCATACCGGGACGCAAATGTCCCTCTGCTAACGCAGTGCGGATAATGTTGAGTGCCGGACGGTCTTTGATTGAGCCACCGGGGTTAAACCATTCGGCTTTGGCTAAGACCCGCACACCAGGGGGCAAAGGTGCGGTCAGGCGCTGCAACGGTAACAGGGGCGTGTTACCGACCGCATCCGCCACACCTGCCAGGCCTGGCAGGGCAGAAATTTCGGGAGGGGAGAAATCGAGTAAATCGTTCATAGGTTCAGAAAAAGAAAAACCGGCCAACAGAGACATAAAAAAGACGGTTGCTGTTCCGCTTTTGCGGGGACGCAACCGCCCTGAGCAGTCTGTTATGGCCGGTGAAGAGATGACAGGCGCAAAGAACTGAGACGGTTACGTACCCCGCCTCGAACACATGCAGAAGAAATTGCGCAGAAGATAAGTCGTCATAATTTCACCAAAATAGGTTAGGTACCTCGCATTATAAACCCTTGACAGGATGTGTCAAGGGTTTTGATGCCGGGAAAGATGGATTTCTTACTTTTGGGGATGGTTCACCTATCCTGCGATACTCATAGGGTACCTGGGCGCGCCGACCTCCAGGTCGGCACGTTGGGGCAGCCTGATGGTACCGCGTAGGACAGGCTTTCCAGCCTGTCCTACAGGCACAATTCAGGCGGTTTCTTCCTCGCCATCGCCAATGCCCAACGGCTTCCACTTCTCTTCGCTCTTCAGGCGGTGCTGAATGCCGTCGCGCTCATGAATTTGGTCGAATCCTTCGGGCTTGATGAACATATCTTTGCCTTCCAGTAACCCCAAAACGCCTTCCTGTCCGCGTTCGGGACGCGGTTCACCCAGGAATTTGGCTGCTTTTTCGGGTACGTAGTCGGTCGGCTCTTCGTAGGTGGTGATGTAGCCTTCAAAGTTGCGCAAAATCACCTTATGATCGGAGTAACTAATCAGATAATTGGGCATGACCGGAATCTTGCCGCCGCCGCCCGGTGCGTCGATGACGTAGGTCGGCACGGCATAGCCAGAGGTGTGACCGCGCAGCCCTTCCATGATTTCAATGCCCTTGCCTACCGGCGTGCGGAAGTGACCGGCGCCTTCCACCAGGTCACATTGGTACAGGTAGTAGGGGCGCACGCGGATACGCACCAATTTTTGCACCAGGTCACGCTGAATGTGGACGTTATCGTTGACTCCAGCCAACAAGACGGACTGGTTCCCCAGCGGGATACCGGCACGCGTCAATTTGTCGCAGGCCTCGGCCAATTCGGCGGTGATTTCGTTGGGGTGGTTGACGTGGATATTCAGCCACAGCGGATGGTACTTTTGCAGCATGTCGGTTAACTTTTCGGTGACGCGCATGGGCATAAAAACAGGAATCCGCGAGCCAATGCGAATGATTTCAACATGCGGAATTTCGCGCAGCCGCCGCAAAATTTCTTCCAAAATGCGCGGGTTGAGCGCTAAGGGGTCGCCACCGGAGAGCAAGACATCGCGAACTTGTGGGGTACGCCGAATGTATTCGAGTTGCATCTCGAATTCAGCACGTGAAAAGGTGGCCGAGGGGTCACCCACGATGCGGGAACGGGTGCAATAACGGCAGTAGGTGGCGCATTGGGTAGTGACCAGCATCAGAACCCGGTCGGGGTAGCGGTGTACCAGCCCAGGCACGGGAGAGTGCTTGTCTTCGGCCAGGGAGTCTTCCATCATGGCCGTAAAGGGTACCATTTCGCGGCTGGTGGGGACGATTTGTTTGCGGATGGGGTCATCCGGGTCTTCGGGGTTGATGAGCGAAACGAAGTAGGGGGTAACATCCACCCGAAATAAGTCCGGCGCCGAAAGGGCTTCACGCTCGCTATCCGTGAGGGGGAAGATTTGCTCGAAGTCTTCCACCGAGTTCAAGCGATGGCTGAGTTGCCAGCGCCAGTTGTGCCATTTTTCATCGGGAATGTCTTTGTAAATCGGTGCTCGTTTGGAAGGAAAAGGGGTATTTGCCATAGAGGCCTCCTCTAGTTTGATGCTGGCATCTGACGAAAACCAATAGCAGTCAGGCCAAAAACGCCAGCATCCGGTTTGATAGTTGGGTATTCCGTCGTTGACCGTCGGCAATCGTATTTCTGCTGACTCAAAATCGGCTGCCGACCTTCACATGTCTGCATGTTCAGGCTTTCATTTGTTGCTTGAATCCCTCAATGGCCGCTACGGGGGTGGGGTCTACGCCGTAAGCCATCGCCAGGTAGTAGGCGGTGTAATCCCCGAAGTGCAAAGCGCTCCACTGCTGCGCCAGCCGTCCTTCGCCCCTCGCGTCGATGAAGTCGGTGTTGAGGCCCTCCAGCATCATGGTTTGCTTGGTGAGATCGGTGCGTTTGCGGTTGCGGGGGTGATAGGAAGGCGCCCGCAAGAAGAGCGCGAAGGTGTGCACTAACGCGTCTTCGGGGTTGACCAGACCGGCCAGGGTGTTGTGATTGGCTTCGGGGAGAAATTCAAACTGCCCCCAGGCTTTGGCAACTTCGCTGAGTTGCCCTTTCCAACGGCGGGCGACCGGTTCGAGCACGTCGGCGCCAAAAACGGCTACCCAGCGTCCGTAGAGTTGACCGGCCATGCGCTTGGCAGGATTGTGCACCACCGGCACGTCAGCGCGCAGGTGTTCTTGCTGCGCTCGCATAACCGTCACCGCTTCTTGGACGGCCGCTTGTTGATCCGGCAGTAAACCCAGGCGGACAAAGGCCGCCAGCAACAGGCCAAAGGAGTAGCCTACGGCAGCGCGCGGCTGGCCATGATGTTCAAACTGCCAACAGGCCAGGTTGTCAGCCTGCGCCTGGGCTGCCAACTTGCCGCCGGTGGTGATGGTGAGAATGCGGCAACCCGCCTCACGAGCGGCCTGGAAAGCGCTGAGTGTCTCTTCGGTATTGCCAGAATGCGAAGAGGCAATGACCAATGTTTCCGGGCCACGCGCCCAGGCCGGCAAATCGTAGTTGCGGTGCACGATAATCGGCAGGGGACAAAGGGGCGCAACGTAGGCAGCCAGCAGGTCGGCGCCAATGGCCGAGCCGCCCATACCGGCAATCAAAACCGTGCGAATGCCGGAGAAATCCGGCAACGACAGGCTGTTGCCCAGTTCCCAGGCACGTTGAAGTTGCTCTGGTAAGGCATCAATTTCACCCAGCATGTTTTGCGTGTCAAGGGATGGGTAGGATGTGGGGTCGTTTAGGATGTTCATGGTAGTTGGTAGTGGATAGTTAGATAGTTTGATGGTTGGGTAGTTAGATACGTAGGGGCGAGACATGTCTCGCCCGTAGCGGCGAAAAGTGTCTCGCCCGTAGCAGGTAGCGGCAAAAAATGTTTCGCCCGTAGCAAGTAGGGGCTATGTTTTCCCCTCGCTTTGCAGGATTTGGGTATAGATTTCCCGACGCGACCAGCCAGATTCTTCGGCCAAGCGACGCGCCAGGCGGGAGGGGGCTTCGCCGCGCGCCAGGGCGGTTGCAATTTCGGCGTGCAGGGTCTTCAGGGGCCAGCGCACCACCTGCGGGGTGGTCTGACCTATTACCACCAGGGTCAGTTCTCCCTTTGGGGGTACGGTTTCAAAATGGGTACGGGCTTCATCTAGCGTGCCACGCCAAATTTCCTCGTGCATTTTGGTCAATTCTCGCCCTATCGCGAGGGTGCGATTTCCCAATTCGGCGCGTAAATCGGCGAGGGCAGCCACCAGGCGGTGCGGGGTTTCGAGGAAAATCAGGGTATAGGGCAGGGCAACCACCTCTTGCAATAAGGTGCGGCGAGCAGAGGCGGTACGCGGCAGGTAGCCCAGGTATAGGAAGGCATCTGCCGGCAAACCGGAGGCTATCAGCGCCGCCAAGGGTGCACTCGGGCCGGGGATAGGTGTAACCGTATGACCGGCTTGCAAGGCAGCCTGCACCAGTTCGTAACCAGGGTCGTTGATGACCGGTGTCCCGGCATCGGAGACCAGCGCTAAATCGCCATGGGCGAGTTTGTTCACCAGTTCAGCCGTTTTGCGGGCCTTGTTGTGCTCGTGGTAGGAGGTCAACGGCGTGTCAATTTTGTAATGCTCCAGGAGTTTGCGCGTTTGACGGGTATCTTCGGCAGCAATCAAGGGCACCTCACGCAGGATGCGTAAGGCGCGCAGGGTGATGTCTTCTAAATTCCCAATGGGTGTGGCGACCAAATACAGGGTGGACATGCAAGCGTTTCAGGGGGTAGCCCAAGTGTATACGTCCAGGTTGAGCGTTCGGGTGTCGCTGATGTAACCGGTGATGCGCAGCCAGCCGTACCGCCCGGCGTCCGTGCGATAACAGGCGTAGGAGCCCAGCGGCAGGGTATCTACCGCTAACGGGTCAGCGCCCAGGGCCACGCTCTGACACTCCTGCAGCGAGGGACGTGCCGCACCCATCAGCGCCAGGGTTGCACCGTTTTGCGGTGCCAGTTGCGGCGAGGCAGCCAGGGTGTAACGCAAGTCATCTCCGGCACCGTTGTTCACCAGATTGGTATCCAGGTCAAGGGTATCGCTGAGGATGAGCGTTGCCGGGCCGCTGGCCTGTGCGGAGGGGGTGGACACGGGGGTTTTGGTTGGCAGTAATGTCGCAGTGGCCGTAGGCGTTGGGGTGGGTGTATCTTGGGGGATGACGTTCACGCGCACGTAGTATGGCAATCCAGCCCCTGGCCCAAGCCCAAAAATCACCCCCCCGGCGTTGCGCAATTTCCAATTGCTTTGATAGGAACCAGGCTCCAACGGTGCGGTCATCTCGACACTGATGTCGAGGCTTTCACCAGGCGCCACGCTGCTGGGTAAAGAAACGCTGACGGTGTCGCCCATTTTTTCGCCGGAGAACCACACGGCAGCATAATCGCTCGTCCAGGTGCAAGTACCGGCATTCACCAGACGCCAGGTTTTGACAAACACCTGACCGGGGTAGAGTTCGGTATCATCGGGAATGGTGACATCAATGGGATTGCCCGGTGCGGCCTGGTCGCATTGCAGTGTAGGCGTTGTCTCTACCGTAGGCACGCTGGTATCGGTGGGGGAGACGACCGGCGTTTCCGTAGGTGTCTCGGCCTGCGGCCGCGGCGTTTCGGTGAGGGGTTGGGATTGGGTTTGCAAGGCTTGTTGAGTTAACGCCACGGCTTGTGTCAGTTGGGCTTCCACGGTTTGAAAGGCCTGCGTGACATCCAGAGAAGGCTGGGGAGTTGCCGGTGGAGAAGAAAACAGGTTGCAGGCGGTCAAGACCAAGACCGCTAACCCTAAAATTATTCGTCGAAAGAATGTCTTCATCATAGGATATCTGGGATTGTTAAGTATTCGGCCAATGTGCGCGCAATCTCACGAGCGGCAGTGGGACGTGCCAGGGTACGGCAGGCAGCCTGCGCCATGGCATAAGCCGCTCGATTGGTTTGCCAGTAGCGCAGTGCGCTGACAATTTGTGCAACACGCGGCGCCCAAATACCGGCACCGTTTTCGGTAACGTAAGGCACATTGCCATCTTCTTGCCCGGGCAAGCGATTGTATAAAATCATGGGGAGGGCGGCATTGAGGGCTTCGCTGATGGTACCCGGCCCGGCTTTGGTGATAAGCACATCGGCCGCGCGCATGAAGGTCGGCATTTCGCGCACAAAACCGTACACGAAGGTGGGGATAGGCCAGGAACGGGCTTCGAGCCGCTCCCGTAAGCGCTCATTGCGACCACATACGACCGCCAGGGAAAGGGGCAGTCGGGCTTCGGCAATCGCTGTGGCAATTTCTTCCAGCGGCCCCATGCCCTCGCTGCCGCCAATCAACAGAGCGGTAAAGCGTTTTTCCGGCCAGTTGAGTTCCCGGCGTAGCGCGGCACGGTCACCTGCCGGTTGACAAAAACGATCGGCAACCGGCAGCCCAATCACGCGCACCTGTTTGGGATCCAGGCCCATATTGATGGCCCGCAAACGGGCTTCTTCGGTCGGTACAATGCACAAATCTGCCTGGCGCTGATACCAAAAGGCATGCGTGGTCACAAGGTCGGTCACTACCGTGATGTATGGCGGGTGCGCTTTACCCAAGGCGCGCAACATGGGCGCATTGGCCAGTGGATGCACCGAAACAATCAGGTCGCTGGGGTGCTGCTGCACCAGGGAACGAAAAGAACGGCGAACGTAAGGCCAGGTGCTGCGCTCCAACAGATGCACCCGTCGCGAACCGTCGCTCAGGCGATACCCCAACCCCCACAGTTGGGGCACGCGTACCATAACAGGGTACAACTCCGGGAAGCGGTCAAACGGCGTGGGGGCACACTCTTTGAAAATGTCCACCATCTCGGTCGAGATGGTCTCGCCAAATTTCAAATGCAAAGCCTCGATAATCGCTTCGGCCGCGCTGCGGTGCCCGCCGCCGGTATCGGAAAACAAAAACAAAATGTGGGGGCGTTTAGGCACGTTATTCGTCATGGGAAGTTTCGACCTTTTGCACTGATTTAATCCGCCGCGCCAACACCCGCCGCGTGAGAAGAACACGCCGTCCACACGTCAGGCATTCCAGGCCAATTTCTGCACCCAGCCGCACGACGCGCCAGGTGTACCCACCACAAGGATGGGGTTTGCGCAAGGTGAGGATGTCGTTGAGTTCAAAATTTGAAAACATGGGTCATGCGTACCTATAAAATTTGCATTTTATTGTCACAATGTGGCAATTGTAACATGACGAAGCAAAAAATGCTCAGTAGATGGAAGGCCGGAAGGCAATGCCCTCGGCTACCCACTTAATCATGGTAGAATTCGCCGTCGGCAGTACATACCCGCCGAGTACCTCAAACCGTCCTATGGATAGCCTTCACCGAAAGTCTCCTTTTACTCGCCAGCGCATTCAGATTCTCTGGGTACTGCTTTTTGGGGTGTTAACCGCCTGCCAGGGGAATGCTACAACGCGCGCACTGCCTACACCCTACCCCAGCGAGTATATCCCCACCGTGTTGGCGCTCACGCTACAGGCCATCATTACGCAGACGCCACCTAGGACAGACGCAGGCCCTCACACCCCAACGCCGACCTTCACCCCGCATTATGTGACCGCCACGCCCAGCCGCACACCCACGCGCACGCCGCTGCCCAGCCGCACGCCAACGCGCACACCGACCCCTACCCGTACCCCAACCATCACCAACACTCCGACGCCCAGCAATACGCCCACCATCACCCCACTACCCACCAACACGCCGCGCCCGACCTTCCCCCTGGCGGATATCCGCATCTCTTCTCCGGGGCCGGAATCTCGCCTGACTTCGCCTATCCGGCTGCAAGCCAGTTTACAACCCGGTGCAGGCGGACTGTTTCGCATCGAATTATTGGGAGAAGATGGGCGGCTCCTGGCACGCAAGGTGCTCACCTACCGCGGTGACCGCGTGCGCGTAGCGACGGAAATCCCCTTCGAGATTCCTGGAGCCGCCGAGCGCGCCCGTGTGCAAATCAGCACCACAGACGCCAACGGGCGCATCATCAGCCTGCAATCCGTGCCGGTCGTGCTGCTCTCGGTTGGGCCGCAAAGTATCTATACCCAAAGCGACTTGCGGGAATCAATCACCCTCGCTGAGCCACAGCCGGAGGCCATCATTCGCGGCGGTACGCTGCTGGTTTCTGGCTGGGCACGTGTGGGATTCGATAACCCCCTGTTGATTACCTTGATCACCGCCGACAACAAGGTCATCGGCCAGCGACTGGCCGGTGTCACCCCAAAACCCGGAGAGGATTGGGGAACCTTTCAGGTTACGGTACCTTACGTGTTGTATGAACCAACAACCGTTCGCTTGACAATCACCGCCAGGGATACGCGTATCCCCGGCCCTATTTACATCACCTCTCAGGAGATAGAAATCGCTCCATGAAAAAAAATCTCTTTTTCACCCTCACGCTCATACTCTTCGGCATGTTGCTCACCGCGTGTAGCAGCACCCCCTCAGCAACGCCCACCGGCAACACCCGTCCGCTACTGCCAACAGCCAACGTTCCGCCACTGACGGATGTAGATACCGCCATTCAACGTTGGCAGCAAAGCAATAACACCAGTTACTACCTGAAAATAGACGAACAAACCGCGCAGAGCTTGCGCCGATTGCACATTGTCGTTGCCGACGGCAAGATACGCGCCGCCCTGGTGCAACTGCGCAGCGAAGGGCAATGGGGCGAACTGACCTCCTTACCCTTCACAGAAGCACGAAATTACACCGTAGACGAGTTGCTGGCGCGCGTGCGACGCGACACGCTCGGTGCCGGAGAAGCCCCGGTCAACCTCAAGGTAGTTTTCGACAAAAGTATGGGGCTGCCAATGGTCATTCAGGCCGAGGGGTTGCCTGCCTACGCTCCCGATGGTACGGTAAAACTCAACCGCGAATACGGCTATAGCATTGTCACCGAAATCGCCCCCCTGCTTGAGGAGAGCGCCAACAACCAAAGCGGCATCTGGCTGGAATTATCCCAAGGAAACGGCCCACAGGCACGCTGTGACCATTTGTTTATCTTCCAAGATGGCAGCAGTTTGTACACCGACGACTGCCGTCAGACCTCCCTGCCGCTGCAATTACCGGCTGCCCGGCAAGAAGAATTGGCCAATTTCAGCGCTACCTTTGCCACGCTCAGCGCCAATCAATCCGACGCCCAACAGGTGCGTACTTTGACCCTCCAGGGCAGCGGCAATGTCCCCCCCGATGAAGAGACCATACAAGCCGCCTGGGCACTCGCCGAGCGCTTCTACGATTTGCTCTCCTACCCCCTTGGGGCTGGCGTCACTCTGATTTTTAGCCAACAAGATGAGGTGCTGGGCGCCGAAATGCTGCGTCAAACCATCCAACCGGCACGCATTGCGATACATTCCCCGTTGTACGGCGCACAAGTTGATACGCAAGGACAATTTCTGGCGCTCAGCGACGCCAACGGCCTGCAAGCGCTGGACCCCAACACGGGCGAAAAACAACCGCTGTTGATTGCCCCACAGGATGGCAGTTACTACCTGCCGCGCGCCTGGAACGTCAACGGACAATTGCTCATCTCCCAGGTCTGGCCGGATGGCAGCCGTAGGCTAGGATGGATACGCAGGGAGGGCAAAGGTTGGCAAGACCTCCCCCCCTTGCCGGATGGCAGCCCCTTCACCTGCGACGATGGCGCTGTCTGGTCACCGGATGGCACGCAACTGGCCGTGAGTAGCAGCCATGCAGATTGCGCTTCCTTCCGCGGGTTGGCCGTGGTTGACCTGAAAGCCAAGAAAACCGTCCTTCTGCCCGGCATTCCGGCCGCCAGTCATGTGGCCTGGTCAACGGATGGCGCCTGGCTGGCTTTCAGCATGGCCGATGAGAGCGGAGCGCAGCGCGTTTACGTGGTGCATCCTGATGGCAGCGGGCTGGCACCGGTCAGCGATAACGCCACCGGCACGGCCGATTACCCCGTGTGGGGCCTGGATGGAACGCTATATTACGCCCTACAGGTTCCGCAACAGGAAGTCAGCGGGCTATATGCCTACAACACGACCGCCAACCAGCACAACTTGCTCATCCCCGATACAGATGTGCAGCCCGTGAGCCTTTCACCAGATGGTGAATTTTTACTCTACCGCCTGGGAGACAAGCAATACGTGTGGTCGTTCTTGCGAGAAGAAAATATGGATGTTATCCTGAAGCAGAACGCTAAACTGGCTGGATGGTTGGTTCCCCCCGAAGGAAAATAGGGAACAAACGCCCTTTTTTGGGGGGAGGTGCTCTTTGGGGTGCCTCCCCCTTTTGGGTTTTACCGCGCCCCCCTCAAGGGCGTCGGGCCCCTGCTTCTTTCAGGGCGGCCTCCAAATCAGCGGGGGTGTTCAGGTTGGCGAAGGTGCGCAAATCGGGGTCAAAGCGTCGCAAATCGGCCGCGGGGACATAACAGGCGTTCACCTGCTCCAAGAAAGTAGCGATGCGCAACTCTCCATTTTCCAGAAAATAGCGCACAGCCGGCAACAAATCTCGCCGGTAGACCGCCCGGAAAGGCTCCGGGGGGGCTTTGGGGTGCGGGCGCGGTACAACGACATCATAGCCGGGGGCCAACGAACACAGGTAATTCAGCAAAGGCCGGTTGACAAAGGGCATATCGCAGGCCAGAATCACCACGTACTCGTAGCGGGCATGGTGTAAAGCGGTGTACAGGCCACCCAACGCACCATAGCCCGGCATCACATCCGGGTACACCGGCAAGTTGAATTGCCGGTAGGTATCCGGACGATTGCTGATGATGAAAGTGTCATCGGAGAAATCCTGTACCTGTTCCAAAATCCAGGCCGTCAGAGGGCGGCCATAAAAGGGGAGTAAGCCTTTATCGCGGCGCATACGCCGCGAAGCACCACCGGCTTGAATCACCAGGCTACACGGCGGAAGGGCTTTTTTCTGTGGGGGCATAAGCGTAGCAAATTGAGAACATCTAACGGAATAAACCTGACCTGGTTAGCCACCGATTTGCACCATGCGACGCGCTTCGGGGTAGTGTTTCAACAAGAGTTCGTGGCCTTCGGGCTTGAGAGAAACGGCCTCCAGGAGTTGTGGTGAGACATCCATGCCGACGCGCAGGCGCTCCTTGATGGCAATTTCGTCGTCCATTAGCAGGCAGGGACGCAGCGTGCCATCGGCGGTCAGGCGTAGACGGTTGCACGTTTCGCAAAAATGCTCGCCCAGCGGAGAGATAAAGCCCACCGTCCCCAGCGCCCCCGGAATGCGGAAGGTGCGCGCCGGGCCGTTACCACGCGGCGTTTCGGCAGGCTGCAAATTGAGGTGCGCCAATTGGGAGTGCATTTCCTGTACCGAAAGGTAGCGTTCCCCATGCGCCGGAAAACCCGGCCCCCAATCCTGGGCGTTGCCCACCGGCATCAATTCGATGAAGCGGATATGCCAGGGATTTTCGACCGTCAGGTGCGCCAGGGCCGACAGTTCGTCATCATTCAGGCCGCGCACAACCACGGTATTGATTTTGATAGGCGTCAAACCGTGCTTTTGGGCGGCTGCAATGCCCGCAAAGACGCGTTCGATTTGCCCGCCACGCGTGATGCGACGGAATTTTTCGGCATCCAGCGTGTCCAGACTGACATTAACGCGCTTCAGACCGGCTTCGGCCAGGGCAGCAGCCTTTTTTGCCAGGAGCATGGCATTGGTTGTCAGGCTGACCTCCTCAATACCGGGTGTACTTGCAATGCCACGCACCAGCTCAACCACCCCGCGCCGAATAAGCGGTTCGCCTCCCGTCAAGCGCACCCGACGGATGCCTTGTTGCGCCGCCAGGCGCACAAAATCTAAAATTTCTTCGTTAGAAAGCAAGTCACCGGCCTGGGGAGCAGGTAAACCCTCGGCAGGCATGCAATACACGCAACGCAAGTTGCAGCGCGGCGTGAGGGAAATGCGCAGATAGGTAATTGGGCGTCCAAAACGATCTGTGAGCATGAGGCTCTCCGTATCAAATTAAGGGCGTGACGTAACCTATTTCCCACGCCGAGGTTCTCCGTGTCTCTGGAACCTGGGGGACATTCGTTGGTCACGTTTCCCAGGAAAGAAGGGTGTTTACGAGGTTATTGCGACTACAAGATACCGTAGAAATACTTACTGATGGAAAACAGCAGCACCAGTCCCAGCAGGCGGCGGACTGCTACGCCAGACAATTTGTGCGCGCCCAGGTAAGCGCCACCGAAAGCGGCCAAAATGCCGGCCGGCAGCAAGGTCAACCCCAGGTTGTTGAGCACAAAATTGCCACCCAGGATTCGACCAATCAAGCCACTGGTGGAATTGACAAAAATAAAAACCGCTGCCACCGCGGAGGCTTGCTTTGTGCGTCCCCAGCGGGCCAGAATGATGAGTGGGGAAAGGAAAATCCCACCACCAATGCCTACCATGCCAGAGAGCAGGCCAATCCCCGCGCCAACCGTCATCCCGACCGGCACGGTAAGCGGACGTAAGGGGAGTTCATCGTCCTCGAGCCTCGAAAAAAACAACATGCGCGCCATCACAAAGGTCAACACACCGTACAGCAGGATGTAGTACACCTGGTCGTGTAAGCGCAGGTACCCACCCAGGAAGGCCGCCGGAACAGATGCCACCAGGAAAGGCCACAACAACTTGAAGCGAAAATGCCCTGCGCGGTAATAATTGGCAAACGAAATACTGGAAACAAACAAATTCAAAATCAAGGCGGTGGAGGCCATCACCTGGATGGGAATATCAAACAGACTCATCACTGCCAGATAGCCGGTCGCGCCGCCAAAACCTACGCTGGCATACAGGAAGGCAATGAAAAAAACAAAAAGCACTAACAAAATAGGTGGCATCGTTTAACCTCCACTGACCGGCGGAAAGAGGGCGATTTCATCCTCTGGGCGGAGCACCTGGGTACGCTCGGCATACTCATGGTTAACCGAAATCAACACACTGGGCAGAGAGGCTTCCACCGTCGGATAAGCAGTGGTCAGGGTGGTAAGCATGTCTTGTACCGTCGCGCCTTCGGGCAGGTCAAGGGTAGCCTGTGGGGCACCCACCCGGTCTTTGAGCGTAGCAAACAAACGAATCGTCAATTTCATAGTACTTGTTCTCCAGATAAAATTTTTGTGGCTTCCACTAAAGGCTGAGCACCCGGTGCCACCGCGGCCTGCGAGGGATGATAATAACCAGCCCGCGCACACGGAATGCAATAGGGTGCCCCATCCAGGTATATTTCGCGCCCGTTGATGATTTCTTCGCCACAGGCTGCACAGTTGACGCGCATTCCCGGACGGCTGATGATTTCCTCCAGCGGGCGGGATAACGCCACAGGGTAGACAGTCAGCAAAACCTCATCGGGCATCACCTGGTACGCCTGTAACTGGGCAAAGTAGTGCCGCGGCTCATCGGGGGCATATTCGTAGGCTCGTTGGCGCACGTCCAGACGGGGAGCAACCCGCACTGCGTGGCCGGTCTTCACATCCACAAAAGTGGCTGCAATTTTGCCGTAGTCCTCCACCCGCAGGGTGCGGTGTCCTACGGTGCATTCAGTAGCGGCAATGACCCCATCAGCAAAACAGCCATCGCTCTCGACAATCGTCAACAGCCGTTTTTTCGGCGGGGGCGCATCGAAGCCCAGGGCTTTCATGCCCGCCAGGCCAATGCGCACGCCCAACACCTGCCGCGGGCATAAGTGGTTGTGATGTGAGGATGATTTTTCAAGCAATGCGGATAGTTCCATCGTACACTCCAGGTTTGAAAATCAAAACGGCCGTCTCCCATGGAAAGGAAACGGCCGTATGCATGCAAGCAACTACGGTGCTCCTTTCCAATGCCTTCCCGCACTTGTGGCGGGGTCAGGCGGGGGGCTGGGGCGTTTCCACACCCAACCGGGGCTGCCGTTGCCAGCAGCCAGCCTGTTCACCGTAGGCGCTCGCCTTTAGGTGGACAGGCTCGGAGGGGTTTGACTAACAACTAGGTGGTTCTTCTGTTGGTGTCGCGGTCGGGCCGGGGGTAGGCATGGGATTATTGTCTATCCAGTCTTTATAGGCCGCCCAACCGCCTTCCAGGTTGTAAACATTCGTATAGCCCAATTCACGTAACACGACAAGAGCATGCGTGGCGCGCTTTTGGGTATGGCAGTAAAGCAAAATCGGCATGGTTTTGCTTTCCGGCAGTCTGGCCGGGTTGTCAAGCAACTCATGCAAGGGGATGTTGACCGCCCCGTCAATGTGACCGGCTGCGAATTCCTCCGGCTCCCGCACATCAATGATGAAATAGGTCGTGCCATTGACTCGATTGGCGAGAAAATGCAACGGATCAATGCGGTAACGGCTGGGGGGCAACTCGTTCAGATACTTGTCTCCTGCACGAGCCACCGCAATCTCATCCAGCAATTTCCAGGCGCTCGGCTTATCAGGAGATAGGGCGGCCGCCTGTTGTGCAAAATTCGAGGCTTCGTCGAAATTACCATTTGAGAAGGCCTCTTGTGCGGAATCGAGTAACGCCAGATAATCGGAGGCATTATCGGAAGCCGCCGTTGCAACCGCCATAGCCGGCTGAGGCTGTGCAGCATTCCCGCAACCGGCAACCAAAATGCTCGCCAAAAGAACAACGCCCAGGATAAGCCAACTCTTTTTCATCATCACGCTCTTTTCCATAAAATAAAGCCGCCTGCAAGGAGACGGCACACAATGAATCTTGTATTTGCCTCTCCTTGCCAAGTCCATCCCAATACGGGATTTCGGGGGGTCATAGCGTTTCCACTATGACCGGGGCGTACACGCTTGAACGCGCCGGGCTGTCTCCCATAGAATTTTCCACAGGTCAGCAGCCTCGGAGATATTTGTTATTTTACCTTATTTTCATCTTCTCCATTCAGGCCCTCACGGAAATTGCGGATACCGGCACCAAGTTCACCGGCAATTTTTCCAATGCGCCCTGCACCAAACAAAATAATAATGATAACCAACACAATCAATAATTCAGAAGTGCCAAAGCCAGCCATAGTTGCTCCTATTCTTGTATCGAAATCAAGTTATTGTACGATCGCCTCAATTTCCGAGTCCGACAAATGGAAATTGGGCATCGCTGTATTTCTCTTAATCGCCCGCGGATTCTTAAGCCATAACCGCAAGGTGATGTCATCGTAGCGGGACAGGATGGTATCGAGTTTGGGGGCGAGCAATGCCCCTTGCCCCTCGATGGTATGGCACTGGCGGCATTCATACTTCTCGACAACCTGTGCGCCAGCGCTCACCGGGTCGCTCAAATCCACGCGTTTGGTCAGGTTAAGGACAAAGCGCGGGGGCGCAACGAGCATCCAGAGGATTACGATGGCCAAAACAAGAATCAGCCACTTACGTTTCTCTTTGATGAACTGCAATCACGCCTCCTGATGCGGGAGCGCAGGATGGCTCCTGCGCTCCCTTGAGAATGAAAGTTACGCTTTTTCGACCTTGACGAAAGTATCGTAGAAGGAGGCCGAACCGCCGATGGGATCGGTCAGGCAGACATCGCCAACGACCGGATCGAGCCACATCACGGGGTTGGGCACCGTGCCCCTCGCGCGGCGGGGATCGCCTTTGACGGTCTCGCCGTTGATGACTACGTCGTTGGAGCCATAGGCCCAGTGACCGTAGGACCAGGAGACCGATACCGTGCCCGGACGCAGGCCCTCGATCACACGTACCTTGCCTTTGACTTCATAAGTGCGGCCATCGCCCAAATCGAACTTGCCGGACGGCAGACTGCTGGAAGTCAGGCGCACCATGTCACCATTCTTCAGCCCCATGCGGCTGGCATCGCGGCTGTTCAGATAGACGAAGTTTTCGGGCAGTACGGCTTGCAGCCAATACGCGCCCTGGGTACGAGACTGACCACCTGTTACCTCCTTGTAAGTGATCAATTGCAGGTCGCCATCTGCCGTGACCGGGTTGCTTGCGGCATCCATAATCGGCTCCACCTTGGGCAGGCCGTCGAAGTACTCACCGGTCATCGAATTCTTGCCCGTGGCAACTTTTTCGACATACAGGTTCCACTGGCCTTTCCACTGGTGGGCCATTTTATCGCCACTGTAGGCCTTTTCGGCAGCTTCAAAGCGCCCACCGCGGTTGAGCAGGTAAACCACCCGCCGCCACAGACTTTCATCGCCAACGGCTGCTTTCCATTTTTCTTCGTCGAAAACCGACTTGGGCAGGTGCGCCCGTGCCTTGCGGAAGATCTCCATTTCGGCATCGTCGGCCTCGGGCAGCATTTCGGAGCCGTCTTCTTTGTCACCAAAGGCCAGATTCGCGACAAATTTCAGATAGAAGTCTTCGGGGCGGTCGAAATTGAAGCCTGGGCCGAAGCCATCTTTGCCAATGCCCGGCAAGCCGAGTTTCTTGCCTACGGCGATGAAGAAGGCTTCGATGGAAAGGGGCATTTCTTCGCCATCCACCACCACGGTATCAACCAACGGGGCAATCATCGGCTGGCGCACCTTGGAAAACTTGGTGACCACGTCCGGGGAGGTATGGGAGGTACCCCAGCGTTCCAGGTAGGTGATGTCGGGAACGATGTAGTCGGCGTACATGCTGGTTTCACCGATGACCACATCGCAGGCAATCACCAACGGGATCTTCTTGGGGTCTTTGAGGATTTCAATTTGCGCGTGGCCGGCCGGGGAAGCCAGGATGGGCGTTCCTTTCTGGATTACCAGGATTTTACCCGGATAGGGATAACCGGAGGCCATACTGGGGATGATGTTCTGGTAGAGTTCGTTCGTGAAGGGGTACCACGGCCGCTTGGCGGGATAGCCTTCGAAGAGGGTGGTTTTCTCGTAGGTGGCGCCTTCGCGGTTGACATGGATACCGAATTTCTTCAGGCCGCCGGGGGCGTCGGAGTACACGATGGATGCCGGGAAAGGCGCTCCGGACTTGGAGCCGTCTTCGTGCCAGTGGCCGCCACCGGTGGTCAGACCACCCTTCCAATCCGGGTTGCCAACCAAAGCGTTCAGGGTGATGATAGCCACGCCGTTGTAGTAACCATTGGTGTGCTGCACCGGGCCGCGGTACATATCCGCAACCGCCTTCTTGCCGTGGCTGGTGAATTCGTCCGCCAGTTCCACGATATCGCGCGCCTTGATGCCGCAATAATCGGCATATTCTTCCAGCGTCATCTCCAGGGCACGCTCTTTGAGCAACTGGAAGGCGGATTTGACTTTGACGCCGTTGATGGTCTGGTCGACGAACAGGTCACCTTGGGTAGCCGTAGCAGCCAGGGCAGGTTGACCATCCACCAACACCACACGGCCATCCTCACCGCCTTCGGGGATTTCCACGCCCAGTTCGCTGGCTTTGGCAAACTTGCGGGTTTCCAGGTTGACCAGGTGAGTGGCATCACTGAAGGCAGTTTCCCCGTTGGCATTGGCAGCGTCCTTGTTGGGGGCGCTCAAGAAAGTGGCATCGTAGCGTTCGTTTTCGATGATCCAACGGATCATGCCCAGGGCCAAGGCCGCATCAGTGCCGGGTTTGATGGGCACCCACTTCCAGGCTTTGCCGGCCGTCTTCGACAGGCGGGGGTCAACCACCGCAAACTTGAAGTTGCGTTCAACCAGGCCGCGCGTGATCTTGGGCGTCATGTTGGTCGGGCCGAAGTTGGCCTCAAAGGGGCTGGTGCCAAAGTAGATCACGAATTCGCTGTTGGCGGTATCCGGCTTCATGTGCGTCTTGCCGGTCACCATATTGTAGGCGATGTGGTGGCTTTGCTCACAGATGGTCGTGTGCAGGTAGAAGTTCACCGAACCGAAGGAGTTGTACACCCAACGCTTGATGAACTCTTTGCGGCCGTGCTCCACGCGGCCACCCTGGAAGACGAACTGGTTGTTGACCGGCCCCAGGTCGGGGTGATCGGGGTCAATCAGCACATCCAGGTGCGCGGCGTGCTTGGATTTGAACTCATCCAGGGTCATCTCGCCAGAGGCCACGGCGGCAGAATCGGCAGCCAGTTCCTTGCTCAAATCGGGATCGCGCAGTTTCCAGACGGCGTCGAAGCCATCCACCTGGCCTTCGCCGAACAGATCGCCGCCGTTGACCACTTCGTCGATGAACCGGTCCCATTCGATGGTCTGCCACTTATTTTCGCCGCGCTTGCCGGCGCGCTTGAGCACTTTGCGAATGCGGTAGGGATCATAGGCAATCTGCACGCTAGCTTGTCCCTTGGGGCACAGCGGCGCGTCCACTTTGGCCGCTTCGGTGGGCGATGTGTCTTGCGGGAGGTGCGGCTGCATGTTCTGGGGGGTGTAGGGGTTGCCATCCACCTTGACCAGAACGCCGTTCAGGATGTGGCCTTTGATAGGGCAGGCGTTATGGCAGTTCAAGCAGATGCCGTAAATCACGTTTTCGGCATTGGCCAGCGGGTATTGGCTGGCAGTGCTTTGGATGGCAAACGCTTTTTTAGCCTGCGGCAAACTGCCTACAAAGGCGGCCGTACCGCCAACCACAGCCGAAATCTTCAGAAAATCGCGACGGGAAAGCCCGCAGGCTTCGGGTTGAGTCTTTATTTCAGTCATGTTATTTCACCTCTTTCGTGAACCGGGGCAGCACTACCTGATACCCGAGCAAGAAGATGAGTGCAGCCAAGGAAACTGTCCAAACCAACACAGCCCATTCGGTCACGGTGGGGAAGTAGGCAAAGGTCAACCCTGGGCCGGTGTACGCTGCGCTCAGACCTGAAAGTTCTTCTTGGGTCAGGGCCGGAATCACCAGGTTGAGTTTGGAGGCAATGGCCATGAAGGCTACCAACAGAGAGGCCAACGTAAGTGCTCCCACATTTCGGGGGCGGAAGAACAGCAACAACGCCGGGACGACCACGCCCAACAGCAGGTGGAAGATCCAGAACGTCCACCAATAGGGGCCAAACAGAATGACCCTTAGCGCCTCGGTCTTAGACGGAATCCCTGCATAAAGACCGGTTGAAAACTCAGCCCACTCAAAGAGCACCAGCACAATCAACAGGGCTAACAAGGTTTTTCCCAAAATATTGGCGTGCTCATCCTGCAACTGACCCAACACAAAGTTTCCTAGTGCAACGATTGCAACCCCGCTAAGAGCGCCCTCGATGAGGAAGAGGAGAGGCGTCAGCCCCGATTCCCACAGTGGGCGGGCGCCAACCACACCAAAGAGAGCACCCTCCGCACCTGCGAAAAGTACCGCGTACGGGATTGCCAAAAAACTCAGTTTCTGCAAAAACCCATCGGTTTTACCGCTCCAGGCCTGGAAAATCATCACAACCAGCAAAACGCCATAGAGCAGATAAAACCAGGCCATAAGCCCCATAATCGAGGAGGGATTCGTGGCCAGGTAAAGCCGAAATACTCTTTCCGGATGCCCAAGGTCGAGGAAAACGTTCGCCATACCTCCGGCAAAGGCCGCCAGGGAAACCAGAAGGGCGTTTTTGGCAATGGGGTACCAGTTCTCTTTCTTGAAGATGTAAACGACCGACGCCAATGCAAAAGCCCCTGCGGAGGCGCCCACCAGCATTGTGTAAGCAGCCACCCACAACCCCCAGGGCACATAGGAGCCATAGGCTGTGTTCATGTGGCCATTGGAAAAACGGTCTACGAGGCCATACAGGCCAACCAGGAAACCAATCCCGGCGATGACCCACAAAATCTGAAGCCAACGAGTTTGTTTGTTCTTCATGGGACGCTCCTAAACCAGATAGTACACTTTGGGTTCAGTACCCAATTCTTCTTTTAGGCGCATGACATGCAGGCTGGCAATCAATTCGCTCACCAGCGAGTCGGGGTCATTGGCATCGCCAAAGTAAGTAGCCTCGCCGATGCAGGTCGTCGTGCAAGCCGGCAACATCCCGGCTTCCAGACGGTGCAGACAGAAATGGCACTTACGGGCATTGCCAATGGGGGAACCGCCGTCACGCGGCCATTCACGGCCATAGTCAAATGCCGGAGCGGCTTGGTAGGCGCCAGCATCCTCTGCTCCGACAAACACCTCTGCATTGTCGGTGGTGCCGTCGGTGTAGTTATAGCCTTTGTCGAAGACACGCGCGTTATAGGGACAAGCAGCGATGCAATAACGGCAGCCGATGCACTTGTCGTAATCAATGGTCACAATGCCATCCTCGCGCTTCCAGGTGGCATTCACCGGGCAGACCGGCACGCAGGGCGGTTCATCGCACTGCATACAAGGACGCGGCAGAAAACGGCGGGCCACATTAGGGTAGGTCCCAATCTCCTCGTCAACCACGGGGCGGTACACCACGCCAGGTGGCAAGCGATTCTCGGCATCGCACGCAATGGTGCAAGACGTGCAGCCCACACATTTGCGCAGGTCGATCACCATGACCCAGCGGCGTTCGCTGACGGGTTTCTCCAGCGCACGCGCCAGGTCAGCGCGCATACGCTCTAGCGCACTGACTTTGGTTGCTACATCTGTCATAAGAATATCCTCCTCAAAAAAGGATTGACCAATAGGAAAATAGGGGGCACAGCCTCAACGGCTGTTTTAC
>DAOTZN010000126.1:0-1872 GCA_034434095.1 Anaerolineales bacterium | reverse complement strand
AGTGTAAAGGGGAAGGTTGTGTCATTGTATTTGATCAAAGAAAACGAGCAATAGCATCTAGCCATTCAGAAGCATGCTGATTTAAAGTGCGTTTATTACGCACATACGACTCTGCCCGTTTTGCCATTTCCATACGCGCCGTAGAATGCTCCAACAGGTCTTCCAAAGCCGTCTCCCAGGCATCTGGAGTATTTTCGATTAGGTAGCCAGTTTCTTTGTGCCGTACAGTTGATGCGTATACAGGCACATTGCTGTAAATTCCAGGAAATCCCAAGGCGCTATAATCCAATAACTTCAGGTCGGACTTGAAGTTATTGAAGAAATTATCTTCCAGTGGAGCGATTGCCAAATCCCAATAGAGATGATGACGCATCCAGGCAACAAAATTCGGATAGGCGACATCTTTCACCGGTACTGAGAGAAACTCTACCGGTAAATCTTGCATTAACTGTCGTAATGCAGGGTGTCCCAAAGCACTCAACACTTGCAAGCGCACTTTACCAGCATGGCGACGCAAAACCCCACGTAAGGCCTGAAAGATCATCATGAAATCAGCATCATGGGTAGGGGTACCCATGTAGCCAATCGTCAGCGGTGCGTCATGCTGCTGAGCCTGTTCGCGCGGCAAAAACAAACGTTCGTCTAATTGGTTCGGCACAGTAACCACCCTGGGATTGAGACGTGCCATGCGCTCCCTTAAGGGTTCAGTAGAGACGATAACGCCATGCGCATGACGTGCCAAATAACGCATGTACATCTTTTGGTCAGTTGAGAGTGTCTCTAAATCCAACAGGTTATCATCCAGGGTAAAGATAAGCCGGGTACCGTCACGGTAAACTTGATTAACTAAGGCTTCTACCTGCCCAAGGGTAGTATGAGGCCCCCAGGTACGTTCCACAATGATTACATCCGCGGGCGCCGGTAAAGTACCCCAGGAAACTTTCAAATGACCGCTTTCTTGCAAGTAAGTCAGTGGCTGTAATAGACGGATGTAAGAACACCCAAAGGGTCTTTCATCACCAGCATGGGCAAACAAAACGTGAATGCGTATCAATGCTTCCCTCCAAATAAAGCCTCGAGAAAGCGATAGGCAGCCTGCTCAGGCGTATGGGCACAGATATCGGTGATGGCGTGCGCTTGCAAACGCTTACGTAAAGCATGGTCGCTGGCAAGACGTTCCAGCGCATGCAACACTGCTTCTTGAGAGCGAGTATCCACGAACAAGGCATTGCGCTCATGCACTGCGAAACTGGATGCCCCTCCACCCTGAGGCACAATCACCGCCGTTCCACAGGCCATGGCTTCCATGGCGGTAAGCCCCATGGCCTGAAAAGCAGATGCGTCCAAAAAAATATCCGTTTCACTAAACAAACGCGCCAGTTGTTGGCGAGTAAGTACACCCGCATGCCGCCATAAAAACCCTTGAGCCTGACGCTGGAAATCGGGGTCGCCAGGATCGCAGCCAAAAAAGACAATTTCGACATCGTTCTTGTGACGTTTTTTAAACTCCCGTAACACCTCGATAGTGAACTGTGGTTGACGACGTGGTGTACTGGGGCGCACCATTGCAGCAATGCGCAACGGCAGATCTGGCCAATGTGGCTCTTGAGGTGGGCGAGGACGAAAGAGATCGATATCCAGGCTAGGGCCAACCACATGTGCATCTACTCCAAGGTTTTCCAATAAAGTCTGACGATTCCAATCCGTCTTGGTAATCCGCACGATATCATTGAAATGGGTGTAAGAATGCCAGGCTTCGTGATACTCTGGTGTATCGGGTTGAAAAAACCAAGGTTCAAAATCCTGAATGTAGTAGCCACGCACGGCTTGCGTTACTGGGTCCAACCACTTGACAGTATGATACACCGTTGC
>DAOTZN010000125.1:0-8731 GCA_034434095.1 Anaerolineales bacterium | reverse complement strand
TTGGCTAGGTAACTTGACATTGTCAAAGTATTTACATCATTCAGATTGCCGCCTGCTTACCCTGGTCGGCCCCGGTGGAGCAGGAAAAACGCGCCTGGCGCTGCAAAGCGCGGCTGCGCTCATTGACGACTTCCCTGATGGGGTGTATTTGGTGCCGCTAGCCCCCCTTGAAAGTCCACTATGGCTTCCGGCGGCCATAGCAAATACCTTGCACTTCACTTTCTACACCAATAAAGACCCAGAGCAACAGCTGGCCCGCTACCTGGAAGACAAACGCTTGTTGCTCGTGATGGATAATTTCGAGCACGTGCTCACTGCTGCGCCGTTGGTTGGGAAGTTATTACAAGCCGCACCAAACTGCAAAGTCCTGGCCACCTCACGTGAGCGCCTTCATCTACAGGGGGAACATGTCTTAAAAATTCAAGGATTATCCACCCAGGAAGAAGACGATAGAGATGCATTGCACCTGTTTCAACAAAGCGCCCGGCGGGGCTTGCCCGATTTCCAGTTACAACCAGAAAACCTGTCAACAGTGCGCGCCATCTGTCGGTTGGTAGATGGGCTTCCCTTGGGTATTGAACTGGCCGCCGGTTGGACGAATGTCTTATCATGCGAACAAATTCTATCGGAATTGCAAGCGAGTTTAAATGCCATTGAAAGTAACGAACGAGACATACCGGAACGCCACCGTGGACTACGGCAGGTTTTTGAGTATTCCTGGCAATTACTCAAAGACGAAGAACAGGCTGCCCTGCAAGCACTAAGCGCATTTCCCGGCAGTTTCACGTTAGAGGCCGCGCGCGATGGCGTCGGGTTGCCGCTCACGTTGCTGGCCTCATTGGTCGAAAAATCCCTGGTTGAAAAAGGCGACCAGAATCGGTACTACATACTGAACACCATACGCGGCTATGCCCAAGAAAAAGGCGGCATCGCTCAGGCTACACGTCAACGCCTGTGCCATTACTACGCCACTTGGATGCAGACACAATCGGAGGCCTTGCAAACCGGCGGTCAGCAACAAGCCCTGCGCCTGATAGGCGAAGAAATCCACAATCTGCATGCCTTCTGGAGTTGGGCCATTGCCGAGCCTCATTTTGAGCACATAGAAGCCCTGGGCATTGGGTTATACTACTTTTTTAACATCCAGGCCTGGTACAAGGAAGGCAACACCCTCTTTCGGGAAGCAGTCAACGCCATGCAGCGACACCGTCCACCAACCCGCGATCTAGACGAAACACGCCGTCGGGTGTTGGGGCGCACATTGGCCTATTGGGCAGCGTTTGAAATTCATCTGGGGCATTTGCAAGAAGCAGAAATGCGCTTGAAAAAAAGCCTGCAACTCAGCCGTTCGATTGGGCATGCCGGTCTAATGGGCTTTGCGTTGGATAAACTGGGGCGAATTGCAGATGCCCGCGGCGATTACCAGGCAGCCTCCGAACACTACGCTCAGGCGTTGCAGTATTACGAAAGCATCCACGACGAAGCGGGCACGGCCATGGCCCTCAACCATATTGGCTATGCACATTACCGCATGGCACAGTTTGGCCCGGCACAGGAATACTTCACCCGTGCCCTGACATGCTACCGACGCCTACAAAATGAGTGGGGCATTGCAATATGCGTGAACAACCTGGGTAATATCGCCTACATGCTGGGCGATTACTTTACGGCACAGCAGCACTACACCACCAGCAGCGGCCTGCGCAAGGCCATTGGCGACCAGCATGGCTATGCCACCACCTGCATCAACCTGGGACTGTTAATGCGCACGCAAGGGGATTTTGAAAAGGCGCAACACTATATGCAAGAGGCGGCCAGCACGTTTGCTGCCATTGGCGATCAACGCGGTTTGGGACGCGCCTGGATGACACAAGGGGAAATTGCCCGCGTACAACATGATTTTGCCCAGGCACAGCGGTTGCTAAAGCGCAGCATTAACACCCTCACAAGTCAAGAAGATCATAACAACGCGGCCTTTGCGCGTTTGGAATTGGCGCATATAAACACGCTGGAAGGAAATTTGGATAGCGCCCATGCCTTGCTCAATCAAGCCCTCTCCTTCTTCCAACGTTCTACCAACCGCTACGGCGAGGGATTGACACTCGTCCAACTGGGGCATTTATACCTATGGAAAAAGCACTACGAAATGGCACGCCGGGTGTTGCTACAAGCCCTTGATCTGGCCGCAGAGACCCAGGCGGCCACGCTCATTCACGAGTCTGTCATCAACGCCACTCGGTGGCTATACGCAATAGGCGACGGCCCACGCGCCTTGGCCACCCTGCAAGCCTGGCAACAATACACCAAAGACCTGCCGGAATCTGAACTGGAACGGCAACAAGTCATGCAACAAATTCTGGCAGATAAGCAGCACACAGCCAGGATGGATGAAACCCCAACCATTCCATTTCCAAGATCAACGATTGCACAAATCAATTTATTGCGTAGCCTGTTAGAAGAAAAATCACCCTGAGCAGGAGCAATCCGGCAAATCATCGCTGCCGGGTCAGTGGGACAATGCAGGTAGCGGAAGGCAATCTCATCCGCTATCCAATTACGCGTTTTTCCTACACACCCATTGATTTTGTGCTAAAATTTAGACCATCATCTAACCGTACTTTCCTTTGCCACTAAGGAGTTGCTTCATGCCCAAACGACGCACGATTACCCCCGAAGACCTTTACGATTTTCAACAAATCACCGACCTGGAAATTTCACCCGATGGCATGCACATCCTGTACAGTGTGCAACGGGTTGATCGAAAAACGGAAAAGAAATACACCAACTTGTGGGTTGTTCCTACCGGTAGGGGAAAACCACGCCAGTTTACCTTTGGAGACCACAATGACAGCCATCCCCGCTGGTCACCGGATGGCAGTCAGATTGCTTTTCTCTCCAACCGCCACAACGAAAAAGATACCCAAATTTACGTTATCCCCTTTAGTGGCGGCGAAGCCCGCAAAGTAACCGACTTGAAGGGCTACATCGGCACTTTTGAATGGTCACCAGATGGCACACGCCTTTTGGTAGCGTACACTGCCAAAAGTAAAGCCGAATTACGTCTGGAAGAAGACGAACAAGCCAAAAAACTAGGCCCCGTCTTTCGCAAAGTCACCCGCCCATTCTACAAAATGGATGGTCTGGGTTTTCTGCCCGAAAACCGGCAACACCTTTGGATTGTAGATATCGAAAGCGGCAAGAGCACCCAAATCACCGGCCACAACGACGAAATTCACAGCGAGGAAGACGCACACTGGTCACCCGATGGAAAAACCATCGTTTTTTGCTCCAACCGCACCGATGACCCCGACCTGCATCCAGACCTGGTTGACTTATACCTCATCCCCGCCCAAGGCGGCGAGATGCGCAAACTGGAAACTCCCGCCGGTGGCAAAAGAATGCCATCTTTCTCACCAGACGGCAAATACCTGGCCTGGTTTGGGCAGCCGCGTCCCAACGATTGGTGGCAAAACCAACGTTTATGGGTCATGCCCCTGGACGGCAGCGCGCCAGCCCAAGACTTAACCGGCCCATTTGACTTTGAAACTGGCGCAGATGTAATCAACGATTTGGCCGGTGCGATGAAACCCCCCCCCCCGCCTGGAGCGCCGACGGGAACCGCATTTACTTCCAGGTCTCCCGTCATGGGCGTTGCACCCTGCACAGCATCACCCGCGACGGCAGCGACCTGCAAACGATTATTGACGAACCAGGCGTAGTTGGTAAATTTACCATTGATAAGGAAGAAACCCGCATCGCCTATTTCTTCGGCACGCCAACTGACCCCGGGCAAATACACATCCGTCGCATTAACAGCGACGTCAAGCGCCTCAACCGCACATTGACGAAACTCAACCGCCGCTTACTCAACCGCATTACCCTGGGTGAAACCGAAGAAGTATGGTTCAAAGGCCCGGCCGGCAATGACTTGCAAGGCTGGATTCTCAAGCCCCCAGAGTTTGACCCCACCCAAAAATACCCGGCCATCCTGGAAATTCACGGTGGCCCGCTCACCCAATACGGCGAGTTCTTCATGCACGAGTTTTATTACCTGGCAGCGCAAGGGTATGTCGTCTTCTACTGCAACCCACGCGGCGGACAGGGATACGGCGAAGAGCACGCCAAAGCCATTTGGGGAGGCTGGGGAACGGTGGATTACGATGATATCATGGCGTGGACAGATTACGTCGCCGCGCTGCCCTACATAGATGCCGACCGCATGGGGGTAACCGGCGGTAGTTATGGTGGGTACATGACCCTATGGGTTATCGGCCACACCCAAAGATTCCAAGCCGCCGTCGCCCAACGCGTAGTCAGCAACCTGGTCAGCATGTGGGGCTCCAGCGATTTCAACTGGGTCTTCCAGCAGCCCATCAACAACAAACCACCCTGGGAAGACCTGCAAGCCTACTGGCGTCAATCCCCAATTGCCTATCTGGGGAACGCCCACACTCCAACAAAAATTATCCACTCCGAACAGGATCACCGCTGCCCCATCGAGCAAGGCGAACAGGCCTTTATTGCACTACGCACCCAGGGCGTTCCGGTTGAATTCATCCGCTTCCCTGAGGAACCCCACGGGCTTTCACGGGTAGGCCGCACCGATAAGCGCATCGCCCGCCTTAAGCACATCGCCGAGTGGATGGATAAATACCTGAAGGATAAACCTGCCTGACGTTATCCGCCAGGCCATCCAGAACGCGAAGAAATCATCAACAGGGGCGACCGGCCTGGTCGCCCCTGTTGCGCGGCGGTTCATTGTTAAACTCACCCAAACTCAATACAAGGTGGTGCCCCATCTGAGCACAGGAAAGTTCACGCCAGCGCCTTGTTGGTCTGATAGCGCGTCTCCAACTCGTGCCGAAACTGCCGGGTGTACAGCCGGTAGTAGTGACCGCGCAAACGCAACAATTCGTTATGCGTGCCGCTCTCGGTAATGCGTCCCTGCTCAATAACCAGGATACGGTCTGCCCGGCGGATAGTGCTCAATCGGTGCGCAATCACAAAAGAGGTGCGCCCCTTAAGCAGGGTTTCCATGCCGCGCTGGATAAGCGCCTCGGTGAGCGTATCCACACTGGAGGTGGCCTCATCCATGATGAAAATTTCCGGTTGCCCCAAGATAGCACGCGCTAAACTAAGCAATTGTTTCTGCCCGGTAGAGAGTAGCACGCCACCTTCACCCACTTCGGTATTGTAACCCTTCTCCAGGTTTACAATGAAGTCGTGGGCACCAACCAGGCGCGTAGCCTCCTCAATTTCCTCATCGCTGGCATCCTGCCGTCCATAACGGATGTTCTCTCGAATGGTACCGCTGAACAAATGGGGAGTCTGCAACACAATCCCAATCCGCCGGTAGATACTCTCCAGGGTGTACTCGCGGTAATCCCGTCCATTGATGCGAATCACGCCACGGCGCGGCTCGTAGAAACGACACAGCAGGTTGACGATGGTGGATTTGCCACCACCCGTCGCCCCAACCAGTGCCACCATCTCACCAGGTTGCACTGTCAAGCATAGGTCTTGAATCACCGGCTTGCGCTCTTCGTAGTAGAAATCCACATGCTCAAATTCCACCACGCCCTGCAAGGATTCCGCCGGAAAAGCGTTGGGGGAATCTTTGACTTCCGGTTCAGTATCCAGCAGTGTAAAAATGCGTTCTGCACTGGCAATAGCACGCTGTAGTTCTGAGAAAACGCGCGCCAGGTCTTGCACCGGCCACAACATGAAGGTGACATAGGAGACGAAAGCATGAATGCCTCCTACGGTCAACGCGCCGCTCAGGGATTGCAAACCGCCATACCAAACGATAATGGCCAACACAATGGCAGCAACCACCTGTACCGTGGGCAAGAAAAGCGCCGATAGCCACGCAGCCCGGTAAGAAGCCCGAAACATGCCATGCGTCAGTTCCTTGAATTCTTCCAGGTTTTCTTCCTCACGATTGAGCGCCTTGATAACGCGCACACCGGTAATGGTTTCGTTGTAGGCGCCGGTAATCTTCGAGTTCATGCGACGCGTCTCACGAAACTCCATTAGAATCCTCTTGCGGAATTGAATCGCCACATACACCAACAGCGGCATCATTGCGAAGACAATCAACGCCAGTTCCCAGTTGATGATGAGCATAAAAAACGTGGCGGTAAGGATGTTCATCAATGCCCAGACCACATCCAGCAGGCCCCAGGTCATCAAGTCGGCGACGCGCTCCGAGTCAGAGGTGACGCGCGTCATTAGACGCCCCACCGCATTTTTAGCGTAGTACGAGAGAGAAAGGTCTTGTAAATGCTCAAAAGAGGCCTTGCGCAAATTGTACTGCACGCGCTCCCCTAAAACTCCGGCCAGGTAAATAAAGCCAAAGACAAAGCCGGCCTGAAGGGCTTGCAAGACCCCATAACGAATTGCCAAACGGTAGAGCGCCTGGGTGTCACGTTGCACAATCCCCAGATCAATCATGTCCTTGTTAATGTAGGTGAACAAGGAATCAAGGAGCGAAGTCAGCGCGACCGCCAGCAAAAACCCGATCAACCAGCGCCAGTGGGGCGTGAGCAACCCCAAGATGCGCTTGAAAACCGGAAACGTGATTTGTGAGGTATATTCTTCTTCTTCGAGTTCGATTTCAGGCATGAGATTTGGTTCGTTGGTTATTGGAATCTGGCGTCATCAGCGGATATACAGCGATGACGCAGATTTTTAATCTCCGGCGACAACCAATCTGCGATCAAATAAAAATCCGGATTGGCTAGTTTGTTGCAAGCATCATTTCCGATTCCAGTTCGACGTCAATGCGCGTCTGGATATCGTAGATTTCACGGTACATGCCAGACTGGGCAAGCAGGGTGTCATGCGTACCCATCTGTACAATGCGCCCATTATCCAGCACCAGAATCAAATCGGCATTCATCACCGATTGGATGCGGTGTGCGATGATAAAGGTCGTCCGTCCCTGCATCAGACCTTCTAACGCGGTGCGGATGGCAGCCTCGGTTTCGGTATCCACGCTGGAGGTGGAATCATCCAGGATGAGAATACGAGGGTCTTTCAACAAAGCACGTGCAATTGCCACACGCTGTTTCTGGCCACCCGACAAGGTGACGCCGCGCTCCCCCACCAGGGTATCGTACCCATCCGGGAAAGACAAAATCACCTCGTGGATGGCGGCTGCCCGTGCCGCGGCTTCGATTTCATCCTGCGTAACCTGGCGTCCAGCCCCGTAAGCAATGTTTTCACGAATAGAACGGCTAAACAGGAAGGGTTCTTGTTCCACTATGCCGATTTGTTGGCGCAGCCAGGCCCGCGGGTAGGCCTTGAGTTCCACGCCATCCAGCAGGATACGCCCGGATGTGTAATCGTGAAAACGCGGCAGGAGGTTGACCAGGGAGGTCTTGCCCGAGCCGGTAGAGCCAAGCAAGGCAATCGCCTGTCCGGCGCAAGACTCGAAGGTGATGCCTTCCAGGGCAGGCACGGTATCATCTTCATAAATGAAAGAGACATTTTCAAAGGCGATGTCACCGCGCGCCGGTTGTGTTGGGGTAATCGGCCCTTCTTCCAGGGGTTCTGGGACCTGTTTGAGGATATCCACCAGACGGCCATAGGAAACCAGGCCGGTAGAAGCCTGCACAATCATGCGCCCCAGGTTGCGAATCGGCCAAATCAGCCAGGCCACTAACCCAACGTAAGCCAGATACGTGCCCACGGTGATATCGCCCTGAATAGCCAGGAGCGCAGCATAAATGAAGCCTCCCAACATTTGCAACCCTAACACGATATCCGAAACCGGCCAAAACAGACTGTGCATCATCAGTAATTTCTTACCGCGCAGGAACTTTTCCCAGTTTTCTTTCTCAAATTTTTGCTTTTCATAATCTTGTTGCGCGAAAGCCTTGACAACGCGCACGCCGCTCAAATTTTCTTGCAAGGTGGTTGTCAGACGCGATTCCTGCTTCTGATATGCTTCGTATGCTTCCGAAACTTTTTTGAAGAACCATACTGAGACAGCCAGAATGAAGGGGATGACGATAATTGAGACCCAGGCCAGGCGAGCATTGAGACGGTAGATGGCGATGAAGTTAATGACGAACAACAACACGATGCGCCCGGCGCCAATGGCCTGGTCGGCAAAGAAACGGCGCACGGCATCCACATCGGAAGTGGCGCGCTCCACCAAGTCGCCGGTAGACGCGTGGCTGTGGTAAGCCACACTCAAGCGTTGAATGTGATCGAACAAGTAATCGCGCACCCGACGAGCAATGCCCTCGGCGGTGTAGGCTGCCAGCCGTCCGGAAAGGAAGGCAAAGCCCCCCTCAAAAAGCGCCAACAACACAAAGCCCAGCGCTACCCAGGCAAAGGCCTGGGCAAGCGTATTTCCCAACAAGGGTTGGGCTTCCCCGGCCACCATATCCGCAAAGTAACGTAACAGGAGGTAAGTGGCCGTTTTGGCAGTTGCAGAAATTGCCAGGGCCACGGTGGCACCGATGTACGTCCACTGGAAGCCGCGCATCATACGCCAAAGCCCCAGAACACGGTATTTGCTCAATGTCTGGCGCAGGTCAACAGGGTGTTTTTTTGAAAATTGGTTCATTGTGCTCATTGATTGATTGACTCCACTGCAATAATCTGCACTTTACCAACCGAATCCCAGGCGGCGGGGCTGCCCCAAAGTGCGGAAAGCTTGCCGCAGGACGCAGAAAAAAGAAAAAATAGCCTCCCCCGCCCCTTCTTGCAGGCGATTTTG
>DAOTZN010000124.1:0-5222 GCA_034434095.1 Anaerolineales bacterium | reverse complement strand
AATATGGTCCCCCTCACCATTCACTGACCGCTGGTCACTGACTACTTTGACAATGTCACATTTTCGTATAGTTGTCATTGCGAGGAGCGTTCTTTGCGACGAAGCAGTCTCCTTGCTTACCAGGGGAAGACTGCTTCCCCGACGCTTTGCTCGGGACAGACGCTCCGCTTGCTTTGCTCGCTCCGCTTCTCAACAACACCAGAGACGGGCGGACTGCACCGTTTTCCGCGCTCATCTGCCTCCTAGCGGGCAACCAAAAGCAAGTTTCTGAATCACCCCGGTTTAGTTTCGGTAAAATTGGGTCGTGTTCACAAAGTTGGCGATCAGTTTGGCGCAAACCGTTATCGCGTTCCCAGGGGAGATAGGAGCAGTGGCACGTTGACCCCCAGGTCGGTCAAGCGGGTACCCCTGGGCGCGCCGACCTCCTGGTCGGCCAAGTGGACGCGCTGACCCCCTGGTCGGCCAAGCGAGCACCCCCGGGCGCGCCGACCTCCTGGTCGGCCAAGTGGACGCGCTGACCCCCTGGTCAGCCAAGCGGGCACCCCTGGACGCGCTGACCCCCAGGTCAGCCAAGTGGGCGCGCTGACCCCCGGTCGGCATGGGGGCGGAGAAGGCCTGGTTTTGGCACCAAAACGCGAATTCTTTTGCGACGCCGCGTCTTTGCGTTAACGCTTCAACGTTGAAGAACCAACAAACCGATATTTATGGACGAACCCTTCGTAGGGGGAAAGGGGATGGGGGTAAAAAAGAGAATACAGGGTATTCCACCCCCAAAATACCGTACATTCCCGCATAGACCCTTGACGGCTTCTCTGATATCGTAAGAGCATGAACCATCAGGAGAAAATCAACACTATTCGCATTCTATTGGTGGACGATAGCCCCTACTTCATCGAGGCGGCGCGCGATTTCCTGGGCCTGCAGCCGGCGTTCGACGTTGTGAGCATGGCAAGCAACCCAAAGGAAGCCCTCGCGCAGGCGCAGCGGTTGCAACCCGATGTGATTTTATTGGACCTGAACCTTGCCCAAAGTTCGGGCCTGGCCTTGATTCCCGTCTTTAAACAGGAAGTTGCCCGCGCCAGAATCATCGTGCTGACCATGATGGAGGACCCCAGTTATCGCACCGCCGCCCTGAAAGCCGGCGCGGACGATTTTGTCTCCAAGCGCAACATGAGCAAAGAACTCGCGCGCACCATCTTCGCGGTGGCGGGGCGCGCCGCAAACGCACCGGCCGACGAACAGAACCCGTTGCAAGCCGCGCCTGGGCAGAAAGTCAGCCTCGAACGATTGGCGGAGCACCTCCCCGACGTGTTCTATCGCTACGAACTCGCGCCGAAACGCGGCTTTACCTACGTCAGCCCCGCGGCCGCCGCCATGACGGGGTACTCACTCGCAGAATACTACGCCGACCCCGACCTGGGCTTTAAACTCATCCATTCCGACGACCGTCCCATTTTGGAGAAAGCGGCCCAAGGGAACATCAGCCCGCAAGATCCTGTGGAACTGCGCTGTGTACGAAAGGATGGCACCATCCTGTGGTTCGAGCAGCGCAACGTCCCCATCTACGACACCGAAGGAAACCTGATTGCCGTCGAAGGCATCGCCCGCGACATCACCGAGCGCAAGCGGGCGGAGGAGCGACTTGCCGAGAGCGAAAAACGGCACCGCTTGATCTCTTCCGTCGCCGCCGATTATATGTTTTCGACGAGTTTGAGAGATGGCAAACTCGTTCTCAACTGGGTGGCGGGCGCGTTCGAAGCCATCACCGGTTACACGATGGATGAATACGTTGCGCGCGGCGGCTGGCGCGCGCACCTGCATCCTGACGACATCGCGCAGGACGACCGCGATTTGGAAAATCTGCGCGCCGGGAAGCGCGTCGTCACCGAAATTCGCACAATGACCAAGGGGGGAGAATTTCGATGGGTGCGGGTCTATGCTCATCCCATTCTCGATGAACACGACAAAAACCTGATTGGCATTTACGGCGCGGGGCAGGACATCACCGAGCGCAAGCGGGCGGAGGAAGCGGTGAAAGCATCCGAAAATCGCAACCGCATCATTGCGGAGATGATATCGGATTATGTTTATATCTTCAGGGTAACATCTGAAGGCAAACTTATCGGAGAATGGGTGACGGAATCGTTCACCAAGACGTTTGGATACACACTGGATGAAGTCGATGCGCGCGGGGGCTGGCCAAGCCTTGTTTACCCCGATGATTTGGAGATTGCGCTCGCCCATGCCCAAAAGGTAGCGAGCGGTGAGACCGATATCTGTGAGATGCGCTGGGTGACTGCCAGGGGTGACATCCGCTGGTTGCGCGATTATGCGAAACCTGTTTTTGACGAAACAGGAAAACGGGTTGTTCGCATTTACGGAGCTTCTCAGGACATCACCGAGCGCAAGCGGGCGGAGGAAGAAAGTCAGCGCCAGCTGGCGGAATTGATCGCGCTGCACGCGGTGGCTGTGGCTGTCAATCAGTCGCAGAGTGTGGACGAATTGATTGCGCGCGTCACGCAGATCGTTGGCGCTTCGTTCTACGGCGAGCATTTCGGCGTGCTGTTGTTCGATGAAAAGAAAAAAACGCTGCGCCCCCACGCTTCCTACCGTGGAATTCAAAACGGAAAATACCCCCATGCAATCGCCCTGAACCAGGGAATTTCCGGGCGCGTCGCCGCCACCCGTCAGCCGCAGCGCGTCGGCGATGTGCGCCGCGACCGCGATTACATTGAAGTGACAGATGGGACTCTATCCGAATTGTGCGTGCCGATTCAGTCTGGGGAGCGCCTGATAGGCGTCATCAACGTCGAAAGCCGCCGCCTCAACCACTTCACCGCAGCCGACGAACGCCTGCTTGTCACCATTGCCGGGCAGTTGGGCAGCGCCATCGAAAAATTGCGCCTCGCCCAGGTCGAACAGCGCCGCCTGCTGGAACTGGAAGCCCTGTACGAAAACAGCATGGCCATCAGTGGCTTGCTTGACGCGGACGCGATTGCCCGCGCCTTCATGGATACGCTCGAAGGCCGCCTGTGCTGGCATCACGCCGCCGTGCGCCTCATCGAACCAGGCGGTGCAATGCGCGTCATCGGTCTCAAGTCTCCCCACTTCAAGCCGGGCGATACCGTTCCCCAAAAATTCCGCTTGCAAGCGCTTGTCTCCCGCGTGGGTGAGGGCATGGCAGGCTGGGCCGCACAGCACGGACAAAGCCTGCGCAGCGGCGACCTGCCCTCCGACCCGCGTTATGTCGAGACCTATGCGGGCATGCATTCAGGGCTGTATGCGCCGCTGAAGGTGGGCGATGAAACCATTGGCGTGGTCAGCGTGGAAAGCGAACAACCGGATGCATTTACCGAACTGGACGAGCGCCTGTTCAACACGCTGGTGGCTCAGACCGCCCTCGCCCTTCAACGCAGTCGCATCTTTGCTGCAGCCCAGCGCCGCCTGCGGCGCACGCAAACCCTGCGCCAGATTGACATATCCATTGCCAGTCATGCGCCGCTCGAGGAAACGATTCGGCACGTTCTCCGCCATGCCACCGCCGAACTGGGCGTGGATGCCGCCATTGTTCTCCTTCTTGACCCGCGCGACCAGCGCCTGAAGTACAAGTTCGGCATGGGGTTTCACACGGATGCCCTGCAAAGTACCTCGCTGGCGCTGGGTGAGGGATACGCGGGCAGAGCGGCCCTCACCCGCCGGCCCATCGTCATCTCCAACCTGCAGGCTCGCACCACCGATTTCCTGCGTTCCCCAACGTTTGCTCAGGAGAAATTTGTCAGTTACTTCGGCGTCCCCCTTATCGTTGAGCATCAAGTGTTGGGCGTGATGGAATTATTCCACCGCGCCCTGCTGCAGCCGGATGAAGAGTGGCTCGACTTCATGGAAACCCTGGCAGGACAAATCGCCATCGCCATTGACAACGCCACCCTCTACGAAAACCTGCAGCAAGCCAACCTGCAACTGACCGCCGCCTACGACGCCACCATCGAAGGCTGGTCGCGCGCCCTCGACCTGCGCGACAAAGAAACGGAGGGACACACCCAGCGCGTCACCGAACTGACCTTGAAACTGGCGCGGCAAATGGGCATTTCCGAAGCCGACCTGATTCACATCCGCCGCGGTGCGCTGCTGCACGACATCGGCAAAATGGGCGTTCCAGACAGCATCCTGCTCAAGCCCGGTCCGCTCAGTGAGGAAGAATGGCGCATCATGCACCGTCACCCGCAATACGCCTACGAGATGCTCGCTCCAATCGAATACCTGCGTCCCGCGCTGGACATTCCCCATTATCACCACGAAAGATGGGACGGCACGGGCTACCCGCACAAACTGAAAGGCGAACAAATTCCCCTGGCGGCGCGCATTTTCGCCCTCGTCGACGTGTGGGACGCCCTCACCAGCGACCGCCCCTACCGCAAAGCCTGGAGCCCCAGAAAGGCACTGGCGCACATCTACAAACAATCGGGCAAACACTTCGACCCACAGGTGGTCGAGGCATTCAAGGCGCTCATTGGTCATGAGGGACAACCCTAGGGCAGTTATTGGTTTACAATTCGGCATCGTGGGTGTCTGGGGGCCCTGGGTGCGCCGACCTCCAGGTCGGCATGGGGGCCCCCACAAATCTTAACGCAAAGTCGCCAAGGCACAAAGATTTTTTTGGATGAAAATCTACTCGGTTGTGACACCAAACGAGATTTTCTTTGCGCCGCCGCGCCTTTGCGTTAACGCTTCAACGCTGAAGAACCAATAAACCGATACTTATGGGCGAACTCTTACCCTTCCGGCGGTGCTCAAACGAACCTCGAAGCCATCGTACCGCCGGGCTCTGCCTGGTAGTATCGATCTCCAGGTCGGCAAAATCCCCACAAACTTGCTGTGGACGCCATTCTGCAATGGTGGTAAGATGATAATCAGCCTGCATTTCCTGAATGAAATCTCTGAGCGCAGCGATAGTTGTCGCCTTCGCTTGTAGAAAAGGCGCTTACAAGATACATTTGCTGATAAACCTGGCATCCAATCAACGTACCGAGCAAGATAGGTGTTGCGCAGCAATCACCGCTGCTACCGCAGAAACTTACCGTTAGGAAACATCCCATGAACGCTTTCAACCCTTTACACTTTAACGTTGGTTTTGTGGCCGCTGAAACGGTCGGCTACGTACGCAATATCCCGATTCACATCGAGACCCTTACGTGGCCTGACCTGACCTTGCACAATGTGCA
>DAOTZN010000123.1:0-5915 GCA_034434095.1 Anaerolineales bacterium | reverse complement strand
CCCACACCACAAGTTCAACAAGAAACCGAAGCATCCCCTCCCACCCCTACCACAAACGCCTTCGCAGAGATTGGCAAGGTGTTACAACAACGTCGCAGCCTGCTTTCCATTTCGTTAGAGGAGGTGGAAAAACGCATCCATATCCGCCAGCGTTTTCTGGAAGCCATGGAGAAAGGTGATTTTCAGAAGATTCCCTCCTCCATGCAGGCACGCGGCATGTTGCAACTGTATGCTGAATTTTTAGACCTGGATGCAAATGATTTGCTGTTGAAATTTGTAGATGCCTTGCAATTTCAACTGGCAGAGAAACAACCACCGGCCCGTCAAACGCCCCGACCGGAAAAAACCAGCCGACCTGGGTGGCGTTTCTGGAGTGATTGGGGGATTGTCTTTGTGATAGGGGTGTTGCTGGTAACACTGATTGGCTGGGCTGTTGGGCAGGTAGCCGACGAGAGTACTGCGCCTCAAACACCCGTTCCCACGCCGCCAGAAATTGCCGATGTGCTGCTGGTTTCCCCCACCCCGGCCGCCACTGCAACCAATACCCCCATTCCCACCGAGCAAGGGGGCGTGGTGGTGAATACCACCCCCGGCGGTCCACTTGCTCCCACACCAACCGCAACATTGAACCTACCAGGGTCAGAAAGCGGTGTAAATATCAACATTGTCGTTCATCAGCGCGCCTGGCTGCAGGTGGTCGTAGACGGCAAAACCGTCTTTTCTGGACGAGTTGTGCCCGGCAGCGCCTACCCATTCTCTGCTAACGAACGCATCGAAGTCACCACCGGTAACGCCGGCGCACTGCAAATTTACTATCAGGGGCGCGACATCGGTGCGCTGGGGACACCAGGCGAGGCTATCTGGCGTATCTTCACAGCACAGGGGATCGCTACGCCTACGCCCCAATTTACCAATACCCCCACTCCCACCGGTAGCCCTACGGCTACACCCCCCGTCACACCTACCGCTACGCCATAGGTCGCCGGTTATTCCTTCTCTTTTTTTTATGTCTCCTACTTATCATTTAGTTTCACTTGGCTGCTCCAAAAACACCGTCGATTCAGATTCGATGGCGCAACTGCTTAACGGCGCCGAATTTCAAGCCACACTCGAACCGCAAGAAGCAGATGTACTTATCGTCAACACCTGTGGCTTTATTGGCCCGGCACGCGAGGAATCGTACCGCGTGCTCTCCGAACTGGCCGCCCAAAAACACGGTAATCAGGTGCTCATCGCCGCAGGTTGCCTAACTCAACGCTACGGCGAAGAAGTCGTCCGCCGCGTGCCCGGTATTGATGGCATCCTCGGCACCCGCCGCTGGATGGACATCCTGGATGTCGTACGCACATTGCGCAATACCCCACACCCCGCGCCGGTTTACCACTTGCCGGAAACACCTACCGTAGGCAATGACGAAAAAGGCGTGTTGCGCACCTCGCGACAGGGTGCCAGCGCATACATCAAAATCGCCGATGGCTGCCGCCGCCCGTGTGCCTTCTGCGCCATTCCGCTCATCAAAGGAACTGCCGTCAGCCGCCCGTCGGAAGCCATTCTGGAAGAAGCGCGTCAATTGCGCGATGCCGGTGTGCGCGAAATCATTCTGATTGCCCAGGATACCACCGATTACGGCCACGACCTGGGGATGAAGGACGGCCTGGCAACCCTTTTGGAACGCATGACCCGCAGCGTGCCGGACGTGGACTGGATTCGCGTCATGTACGCCTACCCCGGCTACGTCACCGAGCGTCTGATTGATGTCATGGCAAGTTCTGCGCAAATCGTGCCCTACCTGGACATGCCTTTGCAACATGCCCATCCGATGACACTGCGACGTATGCGCCGCCCGGCAAACGTGGACTGGGTGTATCGCACGCTGGAGAAAATGCGCACCGCCATGCCTAACCTGGCCTTGCGTACCACCTTCATCGTCGGCTACCCGGGCGAAACCGAGGAAGAATTCCAGGCACTGTTGACCTTTTTGCAAGAATTGCGCTTCGACCGCGTCGGCGCTTTCCAATTTTCGTTTGAGGAAGGCACTGCCAGCGCTGCATTGCCCGATGACGTCCCCGCCGAAGTCAAGCAGGAACGCTGGGAACGGCTGATGGCGCTACAACAACCCATCTCCTTGGCGCGCAACCAGTCCTTTGTGGGGCGCGAACTCAAGGTACTCATCGAAGGGAAAGGCGAAGTCGAAGGCGGCGGTATCGTCTCGCTGGGACGTTCTTATCGCGATGCCCCCGAAATTGACGGGCTGGTATTGGTGGAAGATGACGTGCCGGTTGGTGAGATGATTACCGTGCGCATCAGCGGCGCAATGACCTACGACCTGGTTGGCACGCCTGTCTCCAAATAAACTCACACACAACATAGACTTTATCCCATGTTCACACTAACCCCCGAAGTTCGTTTTGCCATTGACGCCGCCCGACAGGCCTCCCTGCTGGTGCGGGAAATTCAGGCCGAGATGGTCACCCCGGCACTGACGAAAAGCGACCGCTCCCCCGTCACCGTAGCCGATTTTGCATCCCAGGCATTGGTGGCCAGCCTGCTGGCGGAGGCCTTTCCCAACGACCCGTTGGTGGGTGAGGAAGGCGCCGATGCGCTACGCACCCCGCAAGAAGCCGACACCCTGGCACAAATCAATGCCTTTGTGGCCCGCAAACGTCCCGCTGCCACGCCAGAACGCATCTGCAATTGGATTGATCGCGGCGCCGCCAATGCCGGCCAACGTTTTTGGACGCTTGATCCCATTGACGGCACCAAAGGCTTTTTGCGCGGCGACCAATACGCAATAGCCTTTGCGCTCATCGTGGATGGTCAAGTGCAGATTGGCGTACTCGGCTGCCCCAACCTGCGTGACGGCTATCGCCCGGATAAGGACGGCCCCGGCTCTCTGCTGGTAGCAGTACGCGGCGAGGGCACCTGGCTGACGTCATTGGACGGGCCGGAAACCTTCACGCAATTGCACGTTTCAAAGCGCGCCAACCCCGCCGAAGCGCGCGTGCTGCGCTCTTTTGAATCCGGGCACACCAACGTCAGTCAGATTGATGTATTCGCCGAACGCCTGGGTATCACCGCCGAACCGGTGCGCATGGACAGCCAGGCCAAGTACGCCGTATTGGCCGCCGGCGGCGGAGAGATTTACCTGCGGCTCCTCTCCCCCAAAATGCCGGATTATCGCGAAAAAATTTGGGATCAGGCAGCCGGTTCGCTGGTCATCGAAGAGGCAGGCGGCACGGTCACCGACCTGCACGGCAAGCGGCTGGATTTTAGCCACGGGCGCACACTGGCAAACAACCGCGGCATCTGTGCCACCAACACCGTCCTGCACCCGGCGGCATTGCAAGCCCTGCGTGACATGTAAACGTTGTGCCTCCCTCGCCACGCTCTTTTGGGAAAGATGAAGCCTCACCGGCAAACCATCATCGCATTGCTGCTCAGCCTGGCGGCCGTCTTCTTGACAACCGTAGTATCGGCACGCGTCTTTGAAAACATTCCCCACCTGGAAGACGAGATTGCCTACGTCTGGCAGGCGCGCCTGATTGCCCAAAACCACAGCCTGACGTTGCCCTCTCCGCCGGAACCAAAAAGTTTTTTGGTACCTTTTGTGGTGGATTACCACGGGCAACGCTTTGGCAAATATCCCCCCGGCTGGCCAACACTGCTGGCCGTAGGGGAATTTTTGGGGCAGCGCGTTTGGGTCAACCCCCTGCTGGCCGGATTGGCAACCTGGCTGCTGTACCGCTTGCTCTCTAAAATTTTGGGGCAAACCTGGGCACTGGTCGGGCAACTCTTGTTGCTGACCTCGCCATTTTTCTTGCTGAATGCCGGCTCGCTGCTTTCTCACTTGTGGGGGCTGGTGCTGACGCTGATTTTTGTACTCGGCTGGCTGGACACCTTCGTCACCGAATCGCCAACGCATGGCATCTTGCCGTTACTCACCGCGGCACTGGCCTTGGGCACGCTGGCTCTCACTCGCCCCTTCAGCGCCATAGGGATAGCGCTTCCCTTTGCTTTGCATGGCCTCTATTTGTTGGTGCGCGGCGACCGCAACACACGTCTCCGACTGCTGACCTTCGGCCTGTTGAGTGGGGCCGTGGCCGGGTTATATTTCATCTGGCAATACGCGCTAACCGGCAATTTTTTCACCAATCCGTACACCTTGTGGTGGCCCTATGATAAAGTCGGCTTTGGTCCCGGCCATGGCGTGCTACAGGAAGGTCACAACCTGCACCAGGCCTGGATCAACACCCGTTTCAGTCTGTTGGTGGGTGCTAGCGACTTGTTTGGTTGGGGAAAACTCTCGTGGATTTTCGTCTTGCCGGGCATGTGGGCGCTGCGTCGGGATGGGCGCGCCTGGCTGATAGGGAGCATCGCCCCAACACTGGTGGCGCTCTACCTGGCCTACTGGGTGGGATCGTGGCTTTTTGGGCCGCGGTACTACTTTGAGGGCTTGCCGGGGATAATTTTGTGGAGCGCCGCGGGAATACGCGCCACCTTTGAGGGAGGATTCCAATGGAAACGAGAACCCCTGGAGGGGCGTCTGCCTGTTTTGATGGGTTTCCGGGTCCCCTGGGGGACAGTACGCGCGACCTTTGTGGTGGGTCTGGTTTCCCTGTTGGTTCTCCTTAATTTGAAGTTCTACCTGCCCCCGCGCCTGGCGATGATGTGCAATTTGTACACCATCAACCGTGCCCAACTGGCACCTTTCTATCACCCCGACGTGCAAGCACTCCGCCCGGCGGTGGTGTTTGTGGAAAGTGAGCACTGGATGGCCTACGGTGCCTTACTCGAACTTTCACGCCCTGACCTGACTTCGCCCTTCATTTTTGCCGTGGACAGAGGCCCCAAAGCCAACCAGCGCGTGCGGGCGGCGTTCCCTGAACGGCAGGCGATCTATTACAACCCATTAGAACCATACACCTTCCGGCTGACCCCTCCATAAAAAAAGGGTGGGGCAATGCCCACCCTTTATAAGTGTCGCAATCAAACGTAAACCGGCTTGAGCCAGTCTTTGTATTTGGGCATTTGGCCGCGCACTACCTGGTTGAAAATTTCCCGCAGGTGAGCAGTAATCGGGCCCATTTCTCCACTACCAATTGGACGGTGGTCCACACGCGTCACGGCGGTAATTTGTGCTGCGGTGCCGGTCATAAAAATTTCATCGCATAGATAGATTTCGGTGCGATCAATGGAGCGCTCAATAACCGGCATTCCGAGTTCGGCAGCGGCCAGTTCCATCACACTGCGGCGGGTGATGCCCTCGAGGATGTTATCCGTCACAGGAGGGGTGATGATTTGGCCCTTGCGAACGACAAAAACGTTCATGGCACTGCCTTCGGAGATGTGCCCGTCCTCGGTGAGCACCAGGGCTTCATCGAAGCCGGCGCGTTGCGCATCGGTTTTGATGAGTGCGGAGTTGACATACGCCCCGTTAATTTTTGCACGTGCCGGAATCATGTTATCGTCAATGCGCCGCCAGGAAGAGATGGTCACATGGGCACCGGTGTCATTACTCAAATATTTGCCAAAGGGCACGGAGAAAATCGTAATTGCATCCCGCAGGCCATGTAGTTTAACGCCGATAAGTTCGTCGGCTTTGTAAATAATCGGGCGAATGTAGGCATCTTCGCGAAAGCCCTCGGTGCGCAGTAATTCCAGTGTAATTTCGGTCAGGTCTTCCGGAGTGTACGGCAGGTCGGCAGCCAAGATTTTGGCCGAGTTGAGCAAGCGGGTGAAGTGGTCGATTGGCCGAAAGAGGTAAAGTTGCTCATGAGCAGCATTCCAATAGGCGCGCATACCACCAAAAGCAGCCGTACCGTAGTTAAAGGCATGAGTAGCAACGCCAATGTGGGCTTCGCTATAAGGGACAATGTGATTTTCAAAATATGCAAACCTGGGCAATGCCATCGAAA
>DAOTZN010000122.1:0-3297 GCA_034434095.1 Anaerolineales bacterium | reverse complement strand
TTTGCAGAGTTACCCTTGCCTGTCATTGCGAGCCGAAGGCGAAGCAACTCCACCCCGCGAATTGGAGATTGCTTCGGTCGTTGCGCTCCCTCGCAATGACGTAGGCAGTTACCTACAAAAAGCAAATTTAGGCTGGGACGTTTGCTTCTACAAAATGGTAACCTGCCTCCAAGGCTTCGAAATTAGCCGGCAGGAGCGCTTTGTGCCGTTCAGGCAAGTGATTTTTCAACGCTTGTTTGATGGCATCTAACGGCAAAACAGGCTGCTTTGCAAGCAACGCCCCAAGCATGACCATGTTTATCAGCCGGCGGTCGGCAATTTGCTCGGCAATTTCATTCGCCGGAACCAACACCGAGGTGATATCCTGCCGGGTAACCGAGCGCGCGACAAGCGACTTGTTGACAACCAGGACGCCATTTGGACGTACCAATGGCTCGTATTTGTCCATGGAAGGCAAATTGAGCGCCAATACTGCTTTAGGATTACGTACCAATGGGGAACCGATTTCCTCATCCGCCACGATGACCGTACAATTCGCGGTGCCGCCGCGCATTTCCGGCCCGTAGGAGGGAATCCAGGTAACGTGTTTACCGGTATCCATGCCGGCATAGGCCAATACCTGTCCGGCGAATAACACACCCTGACCGCCAAAGCCAGCAATTACGATTTCTGTTTGCATCGGATTTTCTCCATTTCAAAACGCTAATCAACGAATGCGCAATGCGGCCACCGCTGGAGAGACCTTGTAATCGCCCAACGGATAGACGGGGACCATATATTCCTCAACCCATTTGAGTGCCTCCGCTGCATCCATGCCCCAGTTAGTCGGGCAAGTGGAGAGAAGTTCTACCAGCGAGAAGCCTAATCCCTGGCGCTGCACCTCAAAGGCGGTACGGATGGCCTTCTTGGCCTTGCGGATATTGGCGGGGTTGTGTAAACTGCGGCGCACCACATAACTCGCTCCATATAGTGTCGCCAGCATTTCCGACATGTGGATGGGGTACCCTGTCCGCTCGACATCACGGCCATTCGGAGAGGAGGTGGTTTTCTGCCCCGATAGCGTCGTGGGGGCCATTTGACCGCCCGTCATGCCGTAAATGGCATTGTTGATGAAAACCACCGTGATGTTTTCGCCACGTGCGGCAGCATGGATAATTTCTGCCATGCCGATAGAAGCCAAATCGCCATCCCCCTGGTAGGTGAACACGACTCTGTCGGGCATGACACGTTTTATACCGGTTGCCATAGCCGGGGCACGCCCGTGAGGGGCTGATACGAAATCGCATTCGAAATAATTGTATGCAAACACCGAGCAACCCACTGAGGCCACCCCAATGGTCTCTTCAATAACGCCCATTTCATCCAGCACTTCGGCAACCAAACGATGCGCAACCCCATGGGTACATCCGGGGCAATAGTGCGTTGGCATATCGCTTAGTGCTTTAGGACGTTGGTATACGATTTTTTCTTGGACTTGTGGTGTTGTCATTACCACTCTCCCTTAGTTTTTGATCTGGAGCAAGCGCTGCATCCAGGCTTGACGAACATCTGTGTACGGCGACACGGGGTTATGAGCAAGGCGTTGGATTTCGCGCTCGATTTCATCTGGCATCGGCACCACGCCGCCCATACGGCCATAGAAATCCACCGGCGCCTGACCGGCTACCGCCAAACGCACATCTTCGAGCATTTGGCCACCGTTCATTTCCACAACCAGGAAGGATTGTGCTTGTTTCGCCAGTTCCTGGATTTGCTGTGTGGGGAAGGGGCGCAGGGTAATCGGACGCAGCAGGCCCACCGGAATGCCCTGTGCTCGCGCGGCGCGCACGGCAGAGAGCGCCACACGTCCCGCTGTGCCAAAGCCAACCACCACGATTTCGGCATCCTCCAGGTAATATGCTCGATAGCGGACTTCGTTGGTTTCAATTTCCTTCCAACGGCGCAGCAACCGCAAGTTGATTTGCTCTTCGTCCTCCGGGTCAATGTAAATGGAGGTCAGGATATTGGGCGACCGGCCCCGTGCGCCACGCGTCGCCCAGGCGGGATATTCTTTCTTCACCGGGCGCATTTCCGGCAGTTCCGCCGGTTCCATCATTTGACCAATGCTCCCATCGGCCACAACGAAGACAATGGAACGATATTTTTCTGCCAGGTCAAAGGACAGCACGGTCAGGTCAATGGCTTCTTGCACGCTGGCCGGGGCCAGCACAATCGGATAGTAATCGCCATGTCCACCGCCATGCACCATCTGGAAGTAATCTCCCTGCGAGGGGGCGATATTGCCCAAACCGGGGCCCCCGCGCATCACGTCTACCAACACCATTGGCACTTCGGTGCCTGCAATGTAGGAGAGGCCTTCCATCATCAGGCTAACACCAGGGCTGGAGGAAGAACTCATCACCCGCACACCGGTGCAAGCCGCACCGTACACCATGTTGATGGCCGCTACTTCACTTTCGGCCTGCAAAAACGTACGCCCCAACTCAGGCATGCGTTTGGACATCCACTCCAGCAATTCGGTTTGGGGCGTAATGGGATAGCCAAAGTAGGCTTCCAGGCCGGCCCGAATGGCGGCCTCCGCAATCGCTATATTTCCCTTGAGTAACTCTTGTGCCATGTCACGCTTTCCTTATCAGGCTGCAACCACGGCGGATTGCTGCTGCCGTGCTGCAATGACTTCACGAAATACGGTCAACGCTGCATCGGGGCATACAATTGCACAAATGCCGCATCCCGTGCAACCCTCGCTTTTTAGCGCGGCCGGGTGATACCCATTGGAGGTTAATCGCTCCGGGTCCAGGTGCATTACGTCCTGCGGGCAGGCAGCCACACATAAGCCGCAGCCTTTACAATACAATTCATCAACTTCAATCCAGCCTCTTGCTCGTGGCATTATCTTATCTCCTTACTACTAAATAAGAGGAAAATGAATCGGTTTTATACTAATTCACATTTTAAAGTATGCCGCGAAACTGTCCCGCTTGCCAATGTAAAGTGTCACATACCCATGGTGCGAATGCTCACTCTGTGGAAACCGTTCCACGAAAGGCGCGGCAGCCCTACCCTGTTGCGCCATGACATCTACGAGGTATTGATCAAACGTCAGTTCACCCGCGGATTGCCCGTATGCGGTCAACATGGCCGCTGCTTCGCTCTGCGAGTGCTTCGTAGATGAAGACGGCCACGACGCTGTATTCAATGAGATGGTTGCGCTCGGGGATGATCATCCGGAAGAACACCATAAAATAGACAACCGCAACGCCCAGCGCGACGCCGATCTCAGCGCCGCGCGGCCGC
>DAOTZN010000121.1:0-2473 GCA_034434095.1 Anaerolineales bacterium | reverse complement strand
GCAGCAAGTCAACCCATCCCGGCATACAATTCGAGACAATCTACTCGCGCGCAGTGGTGTTTTTGCGGGAAATCCGCGGCAAACGAAGAATCACCTACCCCCGGCGAAGGTTCGGGTACGGTCAGGCAATAGCGGTGGGCGGGGGGCGCGGCAAAGTCTGCTTGCCCAACCTGTGCGTGAACCCGACTTCGCTCCGCTTGTGACCGGCGCGCGAAACTGGCGTAAAATTGGTCACAGTACGCGGTGAACCCGCGCTTAATCCGCTCAGCAGGTTACGCCGGGCGTTAGGTGCGTGAGTTGAAAAGTACATTACCAAACCAGTGAAAGTCTGGTCTGCGCTGCTCCGTAGTGGTGCAGAACCGTAGGCCTCGATGACCCAGGTTTACTCCGCAAGGAGTACGCACGGAGTGGGCAAGCCAGGGGTTACGAGGGAGGCACGTTTCGGCGGGTTCAGGTATGCCAAGCTGCGCCTAAGGCTGAAGCATTGGCGTGTGAACATGTGTCCTGGTAACGGCAGTCTTCTATACTCAGAAACAGTCATGATTCCGCAGATTGTGGGACAAGTGACAAGCCCAGTTTAGCCGCGCGACGTTGTAGGGTGTTGATTTGTTGCTGACGCACCTGCGCTTCATACTCGGCATTGGAGATACGTTGATAGTCTTCCTTGTACTTTAACATGCGGTAGATAATGCGAGCAAGGTAGTGCGCCGTGGCAACAATCGCCTGCGCTGTGCCAAGCCGGAATTGAATCCGCCGGAAGAACGCACCCGCAGCACAGTCTGAACGCATGACAGATTGCGCAGCCAAACGCAGGGCTTGACCCGCCCGATTGCGATTTTTCAGGGTATGGCTGACGAGTACTTTTCCACCCGAAATGTCGTTCTTTGGCGCCAGCCCCAGCCAGGAACAGAAATGCTTGCTGGATGGGAACTTGCTCATATCGGTACCGATTTCAAGCAAGATGGTTTGTGCGATAGCGATGCTAATGCCATCCACACGCGTCAAATCCACTCCGGCAATGCGTTGCAAGTGCTGCCAAATTTCTTGCGCGTTCGCCGGAGCATTTTTAGACGTGATGCGTTTGGGCGGTTTTGCCACTGCTTCGGTTGGCGTACCTGGCCAATCCGGGCGAGTGAGCGCATACAATCGTTCAATTTCGGTGTCACAAGCCTCAATCTTTTGGGTAAACAGTTCGTACATTTCAAACGACTGCTGCAAGATGAACAGATGCTCGGCGCGCCAGGTGCCGGTGAGCCCTTTGGCGATTTCGCTCTCGTCTTTTTTGCAACGATAATTGCGCAGCGCGGCGAGTTTGTGCGGGTCGCGCTCCCCTGAAATGATTGCGCGCAAAATTTTCGTACCGGTCTCACCCGTAATATCGGTGACAACCTGCGAGAGTTGAATATTCATCTGCAACAGGGCTTTTTGAAGATGCAGAATGAACGGGGCGCGGTGTTCCACCAGTTGGGTGCGGTGACGCAGCAGGCTGCGCAAGGCTACCAGGTCGGACTCCGGGCGAAAGGAGGCCTGCAACAAACCGTAACTATGCAAGGTTTGAATCCACTGCGCATCGCAAACATCGCTTTTACGACCGGGCACCCGACGAATGGAGCGCGAACTAATCAGGCAGCAGGCAATCCCACGGGACTCGATAATCTCGAAAATCGGTATCCAATAGATACCGGTGGATTCCATGGCCACCGTCTGGATTTTTTCGGCCACCAGCCAATCGGCGAGGGCGTGCAAATCGGCGGTGTAGGTGCCAAAGGCGCGTACCAATTGTTGGTCTTGCGCGCCCGGAATGCAGGCAACGATTTCGGTTGCGCCGATGTCGAGACCGGCGGCGTGCGGTTGAATTTGCGCCATTTGCGCAAAGGCTTTGGTGACCCCCGTACTCAGGTTTTGCTTCTTGCTCATTTTCAACTCCTTGTCTAATGATAATGAAAGGGTGCAAGCAGCAAGCCTGGTCAATGCAAAAAAAATTAGCTTACTCATCGGGGTCGCAGTGCGCCACCAGTGGAAAAACCAAGTTGACCAGAAACCAGAGTCCTAAGCGGGACAATCTCGGCAAGAGATGTTCGCCAATGATATGTTCGGTCTTTCGCTTGCTGCTCCCCCAAGTATAATGCCTCTGCCAGGCTGTTTCTGCCGGGTTGAACGCTTGCGCCGCGAGCGTGGCCGAGTCATAATGATCGGCGGAACCTTGAGATACGTAATGCCTGTGGCGTTGAATAAGCCGCCTGCAAGTCCAACAAGCAATGCCAGGGTAATTGCTATCGGCACTGGTACTTCCGCATTCAATGCTGTGCCAAGGACGACAGCGCTTAATCCTGTGATAGCGCCGACCGAAACATCGATACCGCGTGTCAGTAAAACGAACATCTCGCCAATGGAAATGAGCATCAAGATCAAACTACTGTTAAGTACAGTCAATAGGGTGCCGATAGTCTCCCCCTACGGTGCAGTTTTCTTT
>DAOTZN010000120.1:0-34903 GCA_034434095.1 Anaerolineales bacterium | reverse complement strand
CATCTGGCGGGCGGCCTGCTCTACGGCTTGCACAATCTTGTAATAGCCGGTGCAGCGACACAGGTTCCCGGTAAAAGCCTGTTGGATTTCTTCCTCAGAGGGGTGCGGTTTTTCCTCCAAAAGTTTGGCTGCCGACATCAAAAAGCCCGGCGTACAATAGCCGCATTGCACTGCCCCTTCTTCCACAAAGGCCTCTTGCACAGGGTGTAGTTTATCGCTCTCCTTTAGCCCTTCCACTGTGACAATCTCAGCACCGTGAGCGCGGGGCGCCGGTACCAGGCAGGACATCACCGCCACACCGTCCAAGTAGACCGTACAGGCGCCGCATTCTCCCTCCGCACAGCCCTCTTTTGTACCGATCAACCCCGCTTCATCGCGCAGGAGATGGAGCAAAGACTTCTCGTGACCGTGTTCAAAGGTGAAGTCTTGCCCGTTGATGCGCGTCTGGATGGGGCCCGGGTGACGAACGGGAACCTCCAGGTGGCCCCGTTCCCAGGGGGTATCCTCGCCCCAGAGTAAAACCGGTTCCCGCGGCACCCCAGGGTGGGGGCGCCGCCCCGTCAGAATCTCCAACCCACGTCCGACCAGGACGCGCACCATCTCGCGCCGGTAAGCCGCCGAAGCGCGCACATCGTCAATCGGAGTGGCGGCTTCCTGCGCCAGGCGTGCAGTTTCCTGGATGTGTTCTGCGGTCAATGGACGGCCCGTCAGATAGGTTTCGGCCTTGCGGGCGTGGACAATGGTTGGGGTCACTGCTCCCAGTGTGATGGCCGCCTGTCGTACGGTGTCGCCCTCCAGCGTGAGCACCAGTGCGACATTGACAACCGAGATGGCTTGTGCGCGACGCAACCCCAATTTGAGAAATACGCCGCGCTGATTAGCGCGTAGTGCCGGGAAGGCGATATCCACCAGCATCTCATCCGGACGCATCACGGTGCGGCGTACACCGGTGTAAAACTCACGTAACGCCACGCGGCGTTCACCGGCCGTGGAAGCCAGCGTTACATAAGCATCCAATGCCATCAACGGGGTGATGGTGTCGTTGGCCGGGGAGGCGGTAATCAGATTTCCGGCCACGGTGCCGCGATTGCGAATCTGCGGCGAACCGACTTCCCAGGCGGCCTCTGCCAAGGGCGTGGCGCGTTCACGAATGAGTTCCGATGCCACGCACTGGTTGTGCGTCACTAACGGTCCCAGGTGGATAACCCCGTCTTCGTCCAGACTGATTTGCGCCAGGGAAGGGATGCGCGAGACATCGATCAAGGTATCTACATCGGGACGCTGGCCGCGTTCTAGTTCGAGCATCAAGTCGGTGCCGCCGGCGATAATGCGGGTGCGGGCGGGGTTTTGGGCCAGAAGTTCCAGCGCTTGCTGGACGGTTGTCACGCTATGGTAGGTTTGCCACATGGTTTGTTCTCCTCAAAAATCTCAATGTGTTGCCATCGGGCGGCCATCACCGCCGCGGCGTAGCATGATGATCTGTGCCATAATGCTCACGGCAATTTCTTCGGGGGTTTCGGCGTTCAATTCTAACCCGATGGGGGAGACCACGCGTGCCAGGGCTTCTTCGGAAACGCCGGCGGCAAGCAGTTCTTTGCGGGTGGTTTGCCAGCGCCGACGGGAGCCGATAATGCCGATATAGGCCGCCGGGGTCTCCAATAGAGCCGGTAGCCCGGCAACGTCAACCGGCACGCCGCGCGTTGTCAGGACGAGATAACTCCAGGGATGAATGTCCACCTGTGAGGGGAGTTCGACTGTGGGGATGGGGTAGTATCCATCGGCGTTGGGGATATAATCGGGGCTGCAAAATTCCGGGCGGTCGTCATTAATCAGCACCCGGTAGCCCAGCCATTTTGCCAGGTGAGCCACGGCTTTGCCCACGTGTCCGGCACCGATGACAATCACGGTGGGCTGGGGGGTGATGGGTTCCACAAAGACCTCCATTTCGCCACCGCATACCCCTACATCGCCACGTTGAGGGTCAACGAAGCGGTAATGCAGCAGGCGTGGTTGACCGTCTTGCAGGGCAGCCTGGGCTTCTTCGATGACCTTGCTTTCCATGGGGCCGCCGCCAATCGTTTCGTACAGGTTGCCGTTGGCGTAAACCAACATTTTGGCGCCCACGTTGCGGGGGGTAGAGCCTTTGGCGTGCACGACCGTACAGATGGCGACTGCTTCCCCTTTTGCTTGGGCCTGGGCAACGCGTTCGTACAAGGTCATGGTCAGGACTCCAACATGCCGAGGACAGTGGGCAGCAGTTGCTTTTTGCGCGAGACAACACCTTCTGCCAGGCGGGTGTTATCTTGCTTCAAGGGGTAGGGTAGGTCTGCCAGGATGGATGGCGGATTTTCAATCAATAGGCGACTGGAGCCGCGCACCACATCGGTGACCATGAGCATGGAAAAATCGAGGCCTTGCGATTCTCGCAGGTGTTTGAGGGCGGTTTGTAGGGCGCTCAAATGCTCATCCAGTTGCATCAGGTCGGTGACTTCTACCTGAGAGACCGAGAAACGCAACCCACCGGCTTCGTAGACCTTCATATCGGAATTGACGATTTGGTTGGGGTCGCGGGTGGAGAGACCGGCACCCGCGCTCAGCAGCGCATTGCCAAAAGATTGTATCGATTCTCCGTACAACGGGGAATTGCGCACAAAGGCCCAGCGTCCCAGGCGCTCAGCGGCCTGTCGGTCGCGGTTGGTGGCGGTGGGCGAACGCAGAATGAGGGTGTCGGAGAGTAATCCGGCCAACAGGATGCCGGCCACCTCCGGGGGCGCCATCAAGCCGGCCTCTTCGATTTTCTCGGAGACCAGGGTGCTGGTGCTGCCCACAACGTCTACGTTGAAGCGGATGGGGACGCGCGTGGAGGGGTTGCCCAGCCGATGATGGTCCAGAATTTCGAGTAGTTCGGCTTCCTCTAAGGCATTGACGGCCTGCCGGGCCTCGTTATGGTCTACCAATATCACACGCAGGCGTGGCGGGTTGAGCACGTCCCGTTGGCGGCATACGCCTACATACAGTCCGGCTTCGTCAACGACTAGAAAATCGTTGAATTCCTCGCGCAGGATGCGGTTAAGTACATCTCGGATGCGGGTATTGGCCTGGAAACGCGGCGCACCGGTGTCGCATACTTCGTGGCAGGCGACATCGAGGAGTTCGGCAATTTTCTTTTCCTGCTGCCGGGGGTGTGGCCCAACTTGCCGGCTGAGGAAATTGAACAGGCTCAGGCCGGTAATCAGCCCGTAGGGGCGGTTGTCTTCATCAACTACCGGCACGACCCCGCCGGTGCGAGTGGCGATTGCCCAGGCCTCCTTGAGTGGCATGTTTGGGGGGACGGAGTTTATGCGCCGGGTGACGGCTGAGAAGCGCGGCGAAGCATCCGTGAGCAAATGGGGTGGCTCCAGATTCAGGCGCTCTAGAGCCCAGGTGGTTTGTGGATTGAGCGCCCCCGCGCGGGCTGCGACAACATCTGTGCCATCGCGTTCACGCAGCAACCAGGCGTAGCCAATAGCCGAAGCAATCGAATCGGTATCCGGATTGACATGTCCGATGACGTAAATTGTGCTCATGAATGTAATTATACCCGCTTTGTGGGTTGCCGATTGTGGAACTTAGTACTTGAGAGAATTGTGCAGTAGGAGTTTCTCTAGTGCAACAAGGTAGCGGAGGGCATTGCGCTCCGCTACCTCTACATCAGGCCGATTATTGTGCTTTGTATTGAATGCTGAAGAACCAATAAATTTTTACGGGTAGCCCCTAAGCCTGTGCTGTTGAGGGCCAGCGGTAGTGCACTCCGGTTAATTGTTCTGAAACTTCCCACAACAGCCGATGGGCATCGGCTACGTTTAAGGAGGCGGACAAGCGTGGGGAGGCGCGGGATTTTGGGGAACACTATTGCGTGGCTTCCCCCACAACCAAATGTGACTGTGAAGAACACAGCGATGAGACAATCTTCTCACTTGCTGGGGGATTGCGTCATCGCTGTGCTCGCAATGGCACGAGGATACAAAATCTTCGCGCCTGAAGGTGTTCACATATTTTGGGCATCCAATGAACCATGCCTGTTATGACATGGCTATTTGGCGTAATCTACAGCCCGTGTTTCGCGAATCACGGTGACCTTGATTTGCCCGGGATATTGCATTTTCTCTTCGATTTCCTTGGCAATCTCGCGTGCCAGGATAGTGGAAGCGGCATCATCCACTTCCTCGGGCCGGACGAAAATACGGATCTCCCGACCTGCCTGCAGGGCGTAGCATTCATCTACCCCCTTGTGGGCGTTTGCCACTTCTTCCAGGGCACGTACGCGTTTGATGTACTGCTCCAGGCTTTCTCGGCGGGCGCCAGGACGTGCACCGGAGATGGCATCGGCAGATTCAACAATCACGGCTTCTACAGACTGTTGTTCTGTTTCATGGTGATGAGATGCAACCGCGTTGACCACCAGCGGGTGAACGCCGTAGCGTTTGATAAACTCCGCGCCAATACTGGCGTGAGTGCCTTCCACGTTGTGATCCATGGCCTTGCCGATATCGTGCAGGAAGGCGGCTGTTTTGGCAATCATCACATCGGCTCCTAACTCCGAGGCGATGATAGTAGCCAGTTTTGCGGTTTCCACCGCGTGGTCTAGTTGGTTTTGCCCGTAGGATGTACGAAATTTCAGGCGTCCCATCATTTTGGTGATGGCCGGATGCAGACCGGTAATACCGGCATCATAAGCGGCTTGTTCACCGGCTTCCTCGATGATTTTCTCTACGGCTTGTTCTTCTTTGCGCAACACTTTTTCGATGTAGGCCGGATGAATACGTCCATCTAGTACCAGTTTTTCCAGCGCGCGGCGGGCAACTTCGCGGCGCACCGGATCGAAACTAGAGATAGTGACGGATTCCGGGGTGTCATCTACGATGACATCTACCCCCGCGGCTTGCTCAAAGGCTTTGATGTTACGGCCATTGCGCCCAATGATGCGGCCTTTCATGTCATCGGAAGGTAACTCCACAGAACTGGTGGTCACTTCGTTGACGTGCTCAGAGGCCACACGTTGAATGGCATCTGCAATCAGTTTACGAGCCCGTTTTTCGCCCTCATCGCGGGCTTCTGCCTCTATCTGGCGGATGATACGAGCCATATCTTCCCGTACGTCGCTTTCGACTTTTTCTAACAGTGTCTGACGGGCTTCCTCAACGGTCATTTGAGCGATGCGTTGCAGTTCTGCTTCTTGGGCTTCTTCGGCCTTTTTTAGTTGGTTGAAGCGCTTGTCCAGGCTGCTTTGACGACGGTTGAGATTTTCCAGTTGCTGCTCCAGACGTTCGGCGCGGTTTTCCAGTTCATCGCGGCGACGTTGTAAGCGTTCATCGAATTTTTCTAATTCTGCACGGCGGCGCTCGTTCTCTTTTTCTGCTCGCTCGCGCATGGCCAGGATTTCTTCTTGGGCTTGTATACGCAGTGCGTGGACTTCGGCTTTTGCCTTCTGTAAAATACTGCCGGCCTCGCTTTGTTCACGCTTTAATTCTTCCTGGAATTTGTATTGTCGGACGTAGTAGCCAATGGCTGCTCCGGCGACCAGAGATAAAAGTACAATCAGTAGGGTGGTAATAAAGGGATTCATGGTAGCGCGTCCTCGTCAAGCGGGTCATTTTCAATGGGATGGGGAATATCGTTCCACAAACGTTGTACTGCATTCTTTACGATAGAATAGGAGAAACCTCGGCGCATCAGGTAGGCGCCAAGTTTACGGCGGAATACTGGCCAGGGAAGATTGGCATAGCGTGTCAGCCGTTGTTGTCCGGCACGATAGGCCAGTTCTTCTTCGTGTGGCTTGATCTCGGCTAGCGTTTCTTCGATAATTTTGGCATCAATGCCGCGTTGTCGTAATTCCTGTCGTAGCAGGGCGATGCCGCGTGGCCGAAAGTCGGAGCGGTTTTCTACCCACATACGGGTAAAGGCGGCATCATTCAGCAGCCCGCTCCGCTCCAGACGTTCTAACACAGATTCAATATCTTCCTGTGGCGTCTGATGTTTTTCAAGGTTTTGGACGATTTCCTGCCGAGTACGGGGCCGGCTTTCTAACAGCCGCAGCGCGCGTTGATAGGCGACCTCGATGCTGTCTTTGGCTTGTAATGTTGCAATTTTTTCGTCGCTCAACTCGTCCCCCACACGCAGCCAGGCCGCTACGATGCGACTCAACCCGAAGGCAAATTTACCATCCAGGTAGACATTGACGCGGTTAGGGTTGCGCTTTTGGAGGCGGAGGGCAGTAATTTTCATACGTGTTGGTAAATGCAAAAAGCCGTAGCCTGTACATCGGGCAACGGCTGCACGATAACTGGTAGGAAAGTTTATTTGGTTCCCAGGTATGTGGAAATACCGGTATCAGAGGGGATTACCGGTGCTTTCAAAGAAACCCTTTGTCGATAGACTTCCCACGATCTCAACTAGAAAAATATTCCCTGATTTGTGGGAAGAAAATTTTCAGGAATCAGATCCCGCATACCCCGTGGCAAGTTCTCAAGATATCTACCGCCACTGGAAACAAAAAACCTGAGTTATATCGGGAAAAACGCAAGGCATCAGATGAAAATGTGTAGTAGTTAACCGGAGCACTACTCAGACGCCGAGAACGCAGCGTTTTTCTCTTCATATCCTGGTTACACATCAGACAAAAAAGCCTGAAAAAAACGCTGAGATAGGAAATTTTGTGCCCGTTTATCCTCAGGCAAGGAATACACTACCAATGGTTCGTGCAGCGTGCTACCCTGAGCGTAAATGCCGAGGGTAGTGTGAAAATCATACGTTTTTAGGAACCTTATTAACCTTTATAAAAGTTTACATGATTAAGTTAAAAGTGACAAGGGTAAAACAATAACTGTGGTTAAGTTACGCATATTGGGGAACCCTCGGCAAGGATAGAAATTGTCCACGTCTCGACTTTTAGGTGGGCGCGCTTGGATGAGGGGGAGGCAACTTCTGGGCGCTTTGCGCCCGCGCGCCCCCTACAAGGGCGATGAGGAAAACTTTGGGGAGCGCCGGGGTCCCTTTGAGAGTGTTTTCATCTGTCTGTATTGCGCCAAAGGCTTTTCGGGAAAAAGGAATGTCTAAAATATGCCTTTTATCAGATGGGGAAAGCGTTACTTTTGGCAATCTTCGGTGTACAATAAACATGGAATCGGTTTCCCTAAACAATCTCGCTTGAGATTGATATTTTCTCGTATGTGGAGGACATAATGAGCCGTATAACCCATGAAGACGCTTTGGAATATCACCGCATGGGCGGTAAACCGGGCAAAATTTCTGTTGTGCCGACTAAGCCCTTGTTGACGCAGCGTGATTTAGGCCTGGCTTATACCCCTGGGGTAGCCTTCCCCGTGTTGGATATCGCTGATGATCCCAACCTGGCTTACGAGTTTACCGCCAAGGGGAATTTGGTGGCTGTTGTATCCAACGGGACGGCTATTTTAGGGCTGGGCGACCGGGGTGCACTGGCCGCAAAGCCGGTGATGGAAGGTAAGGGGGTGTTGTTTAAAAAATTTGCCGATGTGGATGTATTTGATATCGAGGTTAACAGTCATGACCCAGATGAAATTATCAAAGTTGTGGCTGCAATTGCCCCGACTTTTGGTGGCATCAATTTGGAAGACATCAAGGCGCCGGAGTGTTTTTATATTGAAGAGACACTCAAAGAAATGTTGGACATCCCCGTTTTTCACGATGACCAGCATGGTACGGCGATTATTTCTAACGCCGGGTTGCTTAATGCCCTGGAATTGGTAGGCAAGCGCATTGAAGATATCCGGATGGTGATCAATGGTGCCGGTGCTGCCGCCATTTCCTGCACGAACCTGGCGATTAAGTTGGGCGTGCGCCGGGAAAATGTGTTGATGCTTGATTCGCGCGGTGTCATTCATACTGGTCGCACAGACTTGAATAAGTATAAGGCCATGTTCGCCCAAGATACCGATGCTCGTACGTTGGCGGATGCTGTGCGTGGCGCAGACGTGTTCTTTGGGCTTTCAGTAGCCGATGTCTTGACCCCGGAAATGGTCAAGACCATGGCTGAGCGTCCGATTATCTTTGCAATGGCTAATCCGGATCCGGAAATTCGCTATGAGGTAGCCAAGGAAGCCCGCCCGGATTGCATTATGGCGACCGGCCGTTCCGATTACCCCAATCAGGTCAACAACGTATTGGGTTTCCCCTTCATCTTTCGTGGCGCATTGGACGTGCGTGCTCGTGCCATCAACGATGAAATGAAACTGGCTGCTACACGTGCGCTGGCTGCACTTACGAAAGAAGATGTGCCGGACAGTGTGTTGCGTGCTTATGGTCTGGAAAGCCTGAAATTTGGGGAAGACTATATCATCCCGAAGCCATTTGATCCGCGTGTTTTGCTATGGGAATCCCCTGCGGTAGCGCAGGCCGCCATGGAAACGGGGGTAGCGCGCATTACCATTGACATTGATGAATATCGCGAACGCCTGAAGATGCGCCTGGGCAAAGGGGAACAGGTGCGCTCCTTCATTGTCAATAAGGCCAAAGCCACAGCCCCGAACAAACGATTGGTCTTTGCCGAAGGGGAAGAGCCGAAAATCATTCGGGCTGCGGCACACGTGGCCGATGAGAAAATCGCCGATCCCATTCTGGTGGGTAATCCTGAAGTCATTCGAGGACACATCCAACGCTTGGGTTTGAATTTTTCACCGGAAATTGTATATCCGCCTACCTTTGAGCGGCTGGATGACTATGTAGAGGCTTATCACGCGGCGCGTTGGCGCAAAGGGGTGACGTTGAGCGCTGCCCGCAAACGGGTGCTTGAACCCAACGTGTTTGGTCCCTTGATGGTTAAGATGGGCGATGCAGATGCTTTCGTTTCTGGCTTGACCTATGAATACCCAGATGTCATCCGTCCGGCATTAGAAATTCACCACACCCGTGAGGGAGTCAAACGGGCTGCCGGGGTGTACATTATGATTGCAAATGATCGGGTGTACTTGTTTACGGATGCAACCGTCAATATTGACCCAAGCGCTGAAGACTTGGCCGAGATTGCCTGCCTGGCCGCAGAGTTTGCCAAACAGTTGGAATTGGAGCCTCGCGTTGCCATGTTATCGTTCTCCAACTTTGGCAGCACGCCGCACCCGCTGTCGGATAAGGTGCGCAAGGCCGTGGAATTGATTAAGGCCAAGTGCCCCGACCTGGCAGTAGATGGCGAAATGCAGGCCGATACCGCGGTAATACCCGAATTGGTAGAAGAACGTTTCCCCTTTAGTGCCGTGAAAGATGCCAATGTGCTGGTCTTCCCATCGCTCGAATCGGCCAATATCGCCTACAAATTACTGGCTCGCCTGGGCAATGCCCAAACCATCGGCCCAATTTTGTTGGGCGTTGGTGCGCCAGTGCATGTGTTGCAAGCCGGTGATGATGTGCGTGATATTGTCAATATCGCTGCCGTCGCCGTGATGGATTCCGCAACCCGCTAAATCTTTGTTTGACCCTGTAAAGCACCTCACTCCGCGGAGTGGGGTGCTTTTTTTGTGCTTGCATCCTTGTTCGCCGCGTTGTTTATTTACGCTGCTTGCCACAGAGAGGGGAAGGGGCACCGGTGGTGGCGACACAGTCCGGGTACCTAAGTTCGATGTTATCCATTTGCACCTCGTAATGGCATGGGGGGCGGGGCTGGCTATGGGGAGCCCTTCTCATAAATTTTGCACAAAGTCCACCTTCTTTACATAAAAATCGGGTACAATCAAACCCACTTGGTGAATTGGTTGTTGAAGGAGGTTCTCTTGCCTAAAAAACGCATTTTGTTCGTTTGCCTGGGAAACATCATCCGCAGTCCACTGGCCGAAAATATGTTCCGTCACCTGGCGCAACAGGCCGGGGTGGGGCATCACTACGAGATAGACTCGGCCGGTATCGGCTCGTGGCATGTTGGCGAACCGCCGGATTCCCGCATGGTGCGGGTTGCGGCCAAACATGGGTTGCATTATGGCGGCCGGGCACGACAATTTACTTTGCGCGATTTTGATAACTTTGATTTGATTATTGCTATGGATCTCGATAACCGTGCCGCATTGATGAATAAAGCACGTTGTGATGAGCACGAGAAAAAAATTCACCTTTTGCGTGAATTTGACCCTTCCGGAGGGGCAGATGCTTCTGTTCCAGATCCATACTATGGCGGTCAGGATGGCTTTGAAGAAGTGTACACTATTGTGGAACGCGCTTGCCGTGGACTTTTAGAAGCCTTGGAACAAGAACCGGTGGATGAGCATTTGTCGTCATGATTCCCAAAACAGTGCAAACCTGGTTAATTGAAAATGGGTATGGGACAGTGGTCTCCCGGCAATCTGCCACCGGCGGCTGCATCAACAATGGATTGCATTTGCGCACCAGTGAAGGAATGCGTTTTTTTCTGAAGGTCAATTCGGTTGCCCCGCAAGAAATGTTCCTCCGGGAAGCAGAAGGATTACGCGCTTTATCGGTTCCCGGTGGCCCGCGGGTGCCGCAGGTGTTCCTGGTTGGACGGGATTTCCTCCTGCTGGAAGATTTGCAGCCCAGCCCTACCTTGCGTGACGATTTTTGGCCTACGCTGGGACGTGCGCTGGCATACTTGCACAGTCTGACATCCCCGAAATTTGGCTTTGCACACGATAATTTCATCGGCAGCACACCGCAGCCCAACCCGTGGACGGAAGATGGCTATCGGTTTTTCGCTCAGCACCGTCTGATGTTCCAGGCCGGCCTGGCGTACCGTCAAGGTTTGCTTTCTGAGGCGGATATGCGTGCTGTTGAACGGATTGCTCAACGACTCCCCGAATTAATTCCACCACAACCGGCCTCCCTGCTTCACGGAGACTTATGGCGGGGCAATGTCATTGCCGATAAAGATGGCAGACCTGCGTTGATTGATCCGGCTGTACACTATGGTTGGGCCGAGGCCGAATTGAGCATGATGATTTTGTTTGGCGGTTTCCCTAACGATTGTTATGCCGCCTATGCCGAAATTCGCCCCTATCCACCGGGATTGGTGGAGCGAACTCCAATTTACAACCTGTACCATTTGTTAAATCACGTTAACCTGTTTGGGAGTAGTTACCTTTCTCAGGTACGGGTAATCTTGAAACGGTTTTCCTGAAAACTTGTTCGTCCGATTGGTTTGTAGAGTGCTATAATCCAGTCAACGGTATCTTTTCAAAAAGCGGGGGAGGTGACTGTCACCTTTGTCCCCCAAACATCGAGAAGAGCCTATCAAAGCCACTAAACCCCGCGCACAGCATCGGCGCGTTAGCCCTGTATTTCCCCCTAATTATGTCTTTTGTTCATTTGCACGTCCATTCCGAATATTCTTTGTTGGATGGTTTCAGCAACATAAAAAAATTGATTCGCCGCGCCAAAGAGATGGATATGCCGGCCGTCGGCTTGACCGACCACGGCACCATGTTCGGCGTGATTGAGTTTTACAACGCGGCCACCCAAGAAGGCATCAAACCCATCATCGGTGTGGAAGCCTACATGGCGGCACGCAGTATGCGTGACCGCGATTCGAAACTGGATAAGAAATCTACGCACCTGCTCTTACTGGCCGAAAATGAGACCGGGTATAAAAATTTGTTAAAAATTGCCAGTGCAGCCCAATTAGATGGTTTTTACTATTACCCACGTATTGACCATGAATTCCTGGCGCAACATGCCGAGGGCTTAATTTGTACTACCGGTTGTATGGCGGCTGAAGTGCCGCGGATGATCAATCATGGGCAATTGGAAGAGGCTCGCCGGCAACTAGATTGGTATTACGAAGTCTTTGGCCCAGATAACTTCTTTTTTGAACTGCAAGAGCACGATATCCCCGAACTGACCGAAATCAACAAACATTTGTTGCAATTGGGCAAGCGTTACAATGGCCGCTTCGTAGCCACGAACGATGTACATTACGTGAACCCCGGTGATGCACGTTTGCAGGATATCATGCTTGCTATCCAGACCGGCTGTTTGGTGAGTGACCCTAACCGTATGCGCATGAGCAGCCAGTCGTATTACCTGCGTACGCCGGACGAAATGGCCAAAATCTTTGGGCATGTTCCTGGCGCATTGGAAAACACCCTGCTGATTGCCGAGCGCTGTCAACTAGACTTGGGTTTTAAGGGTTACAAATTGCCCCATTTCCCTGTGCCCGAGGGTTACGATGCGCAATCTTACTTGCGAAAATTATGCGAGGAAGGTTTGCGTTGGCGCTATGGCGATAAAGCCGACCAACCGATATACCGCGAACGATTGGATTATGAATTAGGTATCATTCACCAAATGGGTTTCGATGCCTATTTCCTGATTGTGTGGGATTTGTGTCAATACGCCAAGCGAGAAGGCATCTGGTATAACGCGCGCGGTTCTGCGGCCGGTTCCATTGTGGCATACACCCTGGGCATTACCATGGTGGACCCCATCAAATTTGGGTTGATTTTTGAGCGTTTCCTTAACCCTGGACGCGTCTCCATGCCCGATATTGACCTGGATTTCCGGGATGACATGCGCGCCAAAATGATGGAATACTGCGCTCACAAATATGGCGAAGACAAAGTTGCACAAATCATCACCTTTGGGACACTCAAGGCGCGGGCAGCCATTCGCGATGTAGGACGTGTGTTGAACGTACCTCTGCCCGAAGTCGACCGGGTTGCCAAAACGATTCCTAACACACCTGGCAAGCCCATTAGTATCCCTGAAGCCTTGGAAAGCGTTGTCGAATTCAAACAAATATATGAGCAGGCTAGCAAAGACCCCAATAAACACTATATCAAAGACCTGATTGATACCGCTGCCGAAATCGAGGGCGTGGTACGCAATGTGGGCACCCATGCGGCCGGGGTGATTATCACCGATAAACCGATTATCGAATACGTGCCGCTACACCGTCCCACAGGCAATGCTGATGACTCCCCCGTCAAGACGGTTACGCAGTTTGAAATGTCTATTGTGGATGCGTTGGGCTTGTTGAAAGTGGACTTTCTGGGGCTTTCCACGCTGACAGTTATGGCGCGCGCTTGCGATATGATTAAACAGCGGCATGGAAAGGAATATAACCTTTCTAACCTGCCCACCGATGACCCGGAGGCTTTTGCATTAATCGGTCGTGGTGATACGGCGGGCGTCTTCCAAGTAGAAGGCGAGGGGATGCGTCGTAATTTGATGGAAATGAAGCCCCGGACGTTGGATCATGTGATTGCTATGATCTCACTATACCGCCCGGGACCGCTGGCTTTTATTCCCACCTATATCAAGCGTATGCATGGTGAGGAAGAAGTTTCATATCGCCACCCTGCATTGGCCTCAATTTTCGATGAGACTTATGGTATTCCGGTCTATCAGGAACAAATTATGCGCGCTGCAGTGGAATTGGCTGGCTACAGTGCTTCTGAGGCAGATGGCTTACGCAAGGCGATTGCAAAAAAGAAAAAAGACCAAATCCAGAAACACCGCGCAAAATTTATCAAAGGGGCAGTCCAACGCGGCATAATGGATAGCGAAACCGCCAGCGCCATTTTCGATGACTGGGAAGAATTTGCACGCTATGGCTTCAATAAATCCCATGCGGCCGATTATGGCGTGCTTGCAGTGCAGACGGCTTTCCTTAAAGCGCACTATCCGGCCGAGTACATGACCGCTTTGCTATCGGTGTTCCGAGATAACACCGATAAAGTAACCTTGTACATTGTCGATAGCCGCCGGATGGGAATTGAAGTCTTGCCTCCCAATGTGAACTACAGTGATTTGGACTTCACAATTGAAGATTCTTCCAATGGGCCGGCCATTCGCTTTGGGTTGGCGGCCATCAAAAACGTAGGTACTGGGCCGGTAGCAACCATCCTGGCCGCGCGACGGGAAGGGGGCTCCTTCAAAGATTTGAACGATTTCATTCAACGTGTTGACCTCAGGGAGGTCGGTAAACGTGCCCTTGAAAGCATGATCAAAGTTGGGGCGCTGGACGACTTTGGAGACCGAGCCGGTTTGTTGGAGTCCATCAACCGTATCATCTCGGCCAGCGGGACGTACTTTGATGCTGCCATGGCCGGTCAAATGTCCCTTTTTGGGGATCATACCGGTATCGTACAGCATCTCCACCTTGATCCACCCTCACGGGAAATTAAACCGCGCGAAATGCTGGAGTGGGAACGCGAACTTCTAGGGGTATACGTTTCCAGTCACCCATTGGAGCGTTACGTTGACCTGTTGGAACGCATCATTACCCATAAGTCTACCGACTTGGAAAACGTGCCCCCTGGTAATCGTGTCAAAGTGGCCGGGATGATTAGCCGCTTGCGCCTGCACCAAACCCGCAACGGGAAGACGATGGCCTTTTCGACGCTGCAAGACATGTATGGGAATACCGAATTGGTCATTTTTCCCCGTACCTGGAGTACCTATCACGAATTGGTGACCGAAGGGGCGATCCTTATTGTAGACGGTAAGATCGATGCCCAAAGTGGTTCCCCAAAGGTATTGGTGGATAGCATCACAACCAGCGACAAGATCACCGTTGCGGCAGACCAGGCGCATGAGTTAGATGCGCTTTTGTTCCAGGAGAATGCAGATTCCCTTGATCTTGATAGCGAGGAAGATGTAACTGTTAACCAAGATGTTTCGCCAGCCGTACGTGAAGCCCCCTCAGTTTATCAAACCTCTCCTCCGGAGCCTGAAGAGGACGTTTGGCTACCCGATGAGGACGCGCCCCCCCCTCCACCGAATTTCTTCCCCGATGATTGGTTACCAGCCCCCCCCGCAGCGGTTTCTGCTTCCGAAAGCGGTTCACTCTCTGAGGAAATTCTGACCTCGCGGTATGGGAAACCCGTCTCCACGCCTCCCCCCGCTCTCGAGAAAGAGCGCATGTCATCAAAAGAGCCTGCCGCTGATGAAGTGCATTCACCGTCGGCAGTCGCTTCATCCCTTGTGGATGCCTCACCAGGTATATTGCAGGGAATGAGCGCAACGGCTCAACCGGAAACGGATGTGATGGTGGCCTCCCCGCCGGCCTATGCTCAACCGGCAGTGGCTATGGCCGAATCATCGGACGGCGTATCACAAATGGTACGCGTGGTCTTGCGCTCCTCGGGTGACAAGTTGCGAGATCGTCTTCGTTTGCGTCGGGTTTATAACGTCATCTTTTCTTATCCGGGCAAGGATCGCTTTGCATTCCAAATTTTTGAACAAGGGCGCAGTTTTCTGGTGGAATTTCCCAATTTTTCTACGGGGATATGCCCGGAAATGCTCCAGCGCTTGCGCTTTATTGTTGGACCGGAGAACGTGATCGTAGAGCCGTTGCCTTTTTCATAGGGGCAGTTTCAAAAAAACGCAAATACCCACCGGGTTGCCTATGCTGCCGATTTGGTTCTTTGGGATTTCCCGTGATGTGCCCCAATATCTGGTGGTGCGCCGTAGGACGGAATTAATTCCGCCCTACACCTGGCGGTCTTTCACCGTAATTCCCATTGAACCGCCGATTTTCGTTGTTGTGCACTGAATCATCGCTTGTGATGACGGCAATATAAAAAAGCCTTCCGTTTTGGAAGGCTTTTTTGTGTAGAGAATTAATCCGTCTCTGATGCAGATGTGGTCGTTTTTTCGCTACTCTTGGATTCTGTAGTTTTATGTGCTTTCCGGTTACCGTTGTTACCGGAAGATGAACGGTGATCAGTAGCATAAAACCCTGACCCTTTGAACACAATTCCTACAGGTGTGTATACTTTGCGTAAGGCCTTTTCATTGCATTCTGGACACCACTGGAGTGGCATATCGCTAAAACTTTGCCGTCGTTCAAATTGAATTCCACAATTTTCGCACCGGTAGGTATAAACAGGCATGGAACACCTCTCATTTGCCAATAAAATAGATTATTCAAGGAAACAGAAAGCATTATAGCGCGCTTTTATAGAGGCGACAAGATGTTGTAGGGTTGGACTCGGGGCTTTTTTATTCTCTGCTCTATCTGGAATACTAAAAAGCCCTGCTTTGTACTTGCGTCTTGCGATAATGCAGTCACCATTATATCGGCAAAATATTAGAAATTTGTCAGCATTGGATTAACATTTTGTATGCTCATCACACGATTTCTGCCATTTTGCTTGGCCATATACAAGCCCTGATCGGCGGTATCCAGCAAATCTTGCAAATCGCTGATGTCTTCACGTAATTCGGCAACACCCACACTGATAGTAAGCGATAATTTGCCGCCGGAAGTAACTATTGAGGCGTTTGCAATAGCCTTGTGCAAGCGTTCTCCAATTTGCAAGGCATCTTTCAGGTTGGTATCTGGCAGCAATACGGCGAACTCCTCCCCCCCGTAACGTCCTATAATGTCGACCTCACGAATCGTATTGCGGCAACGAGTAGCCAGGGCGCGTAGCACCTCATCGCCAATCAAATGTCCGTAGGTATCGTTGATGCGCTTGAAGTGATCAATATCTATCATCAAGGCGCTCAAGGGATGCTCAAAACGCCGAGCGCGTTGTACTTCACGTTCTCCCATGGTAAATAGATAGCGCCGATTAGGCAGGTTTGTTAGTTCATCATTCAATGCGAGGGCGCGAATTTGTGCGAAAAGGTGGGCGTTTTGAATGGCCAGGGCTGCATGGCTGGCAAACATGGTCAGTACTGTCAAGTGGTGTTTTTGATAGGCATAGGGGGTGGTGCTATCCAGGGAGAAAATCATAGAGGCTTCTCCCTGGATGAAGATAGGAATGCCAATCCACGAACGGATATGACGCCCCTCGGGAACGACCACCCATTCTGGGTCATCCAGCACATTTGGAATGACGTAACCACGCTTCATGGTGGTGATGTAAAAAAGATTAGGAGTTTCTTTGAGCGGAAAAGTAAGTTCCTGAAGGTAAGATAATTGTGCTGGCGTGAGAAACTTCTCATAACTCCTGGAAGCCACGAGTCTCACAATATCTTTATCTACTTGCATCAGGGTAGCAGAATCGTAGGGTACTAATTCCCCTACTTCTTCTAGCAGACGTTGATATACTTCCTTGGGCTCCAAGGAAGCATTTAGATTCAACGCTATGTGTTGCAGGCTTTCGGCCAATTGACGTTGTTCACTTTCTCGCTCGAGGAGCGTGGCGCTCTTAAGCACACCACTGGCCTGATTTGCCAATAGCATCAATAATTCCATCTCTTCTGATGAAAAGACGGGGGAATTCTTTTTGCGAAATATCAGCAAGGCGGCTTGCACCTCTCCTTGCCATAACAAGGGCGCACCAATTATGCTGTGGTAGGGCGGTGGTTGGTTTGCATAGCGGGGTAATTTTTGTTCCCAGGTGGCGTAATCTTCAATCAGTAGTGGTTTCCTGGTGATGGCGATATTTCCGGCTACGCCAGTGCCATAAGGCGCGATGTACGTCGCACAGCCTTCGTTTTTATCAAAATTGTAAACACATCGCATTTGGTGTTTGTGGGGCTCGTTGATATATACCCGACCGCCATCTGCCGCCAATAACTCGACACTTTGCTGGCACAAATAGGCATACACTGCCTCAGGCGTCTGGCGGCTGTTCATATTGGCTGAAATCTCGAGTAGCAATTGCAGTTGTACAGCCTTTTGGCGCAGATTTTGTTCGGCTTGTTTTTGATGGGTATTGTCACGGGCGTGGAAAATTAACTCGCTTGGCGTACCGTCTGGAGAGAAACGGGGAATTCTGATGATGTCAAAAAAACGCATTTGTCCATCTGGCATGGAAATGGCTTCTTCGCTGTAGAACGTTTCTCCACTTTCCCAGGCTATGCGGTCCTTTTCCGCACTGCGAAGCAGTGCCGCTTGATGATGTGGCACCAGTGCTGCCAATTGCTGGTTTGTCTTGCCCACGTAGTCTATATTCGTCAGGCCGAAGAGATCCAGCATGGTCTGGTTTGCAAAAATCCATCTTCCGGCAGCATCTTTGAGCATCAATGCATCAGGAGAATGTTCGAAAAAGCCGCGTAGACGGGCCCCCATAATGCGGGCTTCTTCTTGAAATTTATATTCGCGCGTGATATCGCTCATCAGCAGTAACTGCCCTGCAACGGGGCGTAGCGCAGTAACCTGGACTTTATAGTAACGTTGCTCTGCAGAAATTTGTAGAGAAGTAACTTGTGCCTCTTCTTCTCTTTTTTCCAGGTATGGGAGAATTTCTGGCCACAATACTTCCGAGGCTGGCTTTCCAATGAGATGTGACGCTGAATCGCCCAGCGCATTTTCCATGGGGGCGTTGAGATCCGAAATGCGTTGTCCTTCATCCAGCACCATCACGAATGCTGGAATGCGATCCAGGACTTGTTCGCGAGCCACCAACGGCAGCGTCAGCAAATTTTGGCGCATCACGCTCCAGGTGAGCAATAAACTGCTCAGGATGACCGCGATAGGCAGGGGGGCTAGGGGGGCAATGGGGTTAATATTGCCTGCCTCGAGCAAAAAACCGATTTCAAGTACTAACCCACCGATAAGGATAAAGGAAATTTGCGAGCGTAGTAGTCCACGAGTGCTGTAGAATTTTCTTAAAAGAAGGGCAATACTCCCCAGACCAAGACAGAAAATCAAAATTTCTTGTGCTGACAACCCTATGTTATAAACAGGGGAGGCTGATGTGAACAGCGTTTCTATCGACCAGGAGATATCGCGCCAAACGAGATGGTGAAAAGAGTTGGTATAGTTGAGTATTATGCCAACCAGCACTACAACCCACAGAATTCTTCTTCCCCAACGTGGTAGGTTGGCATTGTGATGTGTGTATTTCCAAACGAATATGAACCAATAAGTCATCATCAACAGTCTGGCACTGTACTTCAGGGGCAGATAGGCGCGGCGTGCATCAGGTGGAAAGGTGAGTGTTTCCAGCACCTCTGCAGTTGAGGCGACTGCCAGCCACAGCATCATCCAAAATAAAGTGCTCCCATTACTTTGTTCCCGCCGTACCCATAGCACAACAGACAGCACAATGGTGAAGAGTGCTGCAATGATAGGCGGAGAGAGGAGTACAACGGGTGGCAAAATCATGGGAACTTACGGGCTGGGAGTACTGGTCGTTGTGAGTAACGACGTGGGGGTCTTGGTGGGTGTTTTTGTTGCTGTAGGGGTTGCGGTTGCGCGCAATTTGCTCAGGTGGGCCGATGCAGTGGCCCGCCATTCAGGGGGAACCTCGGCCTTGGGCAGCGCCAGCAGCGCATCCCAGGTGCTTTCGGCCTCTTTGAAACGTTGCAAATCCTCTTGGATTTGCGCTTGCCAGTAATACACCTGTCCAAGTTGGGCGTCGTCTTGTGCCAGTTTCGCGGTCACAGACATTTGACTATTGGCCTCTGCCAGCCGGTCGTTCAAATACAGCGCACGCCCCAACCCTAAACTGGCCTCAAAAGAGCGGTTATCCAGCCGCCGTGCCAGGGCGTAACTGTTGATAGCCTGTTGGTAATCTCCTGCTTTCAGGAATGCCTGCCCTTGCAATATGTAGGCTTCCAATAGCCGATCGTCCAGGCCCAGAGCCTGAGCAGCAGCCTCAAGTGTGATGGTTATCTCCCCGCCGGCTTGTAGATTGGCGCTCCCCAGTGCTACCCAGCCTTGAGCGTCCTCAGGAGCGAAGCGCGTGTAGGTATCCAGTAGTGGCAAGGCTTTATCGGTCTCCCCCAATGCGAGGTAGGCCTGGCCCTGGGCAAGATAGGCGGGCAACAGCGTCACATCCCGTTGATAGGCTTGCTGGGCAGCCTCCAACGCGACCTCTGCATTGCCGTTTTGCAGTGCTAATTGGGCGTGATACAGGTAAGGTAAGGGAGAATCTGGCAAGAGTGTTTGCGCCTGGGTGATAGCCTGGGCAGCCTGTACGGTATCTTGTACTTTAAGGTAGTAAACACTGAGTGACAGGTAGCCCTCGCTCAAACTAGGATCCAGGTCGATGGCTTGGGTAAGCAATGTAGGAATATCGGCATCGGTAGGGCGTTGTATCTGTAAGACGCGGGCGCGTCCCAAATAGGCGGGTGCGAAGTTCTCATCTACGGCAATGGATTGCGCATAGGCATCGAGCGCGGCCTGGAGATTGCCTCTCAGGCGTTCAATTTCACCAATGTAGTACCATAAATCGGGTGCATCGGGTTGCGCCTCCGCCACTTGCTGCATATATTTGAAAGCCTGTTCCCAATCTTCGCGTTGATAGGCACTGATTCCTAGCCGATAGGCCTCGCTAACGGCATGAGGGGTGTTGACGTACAACGGTGTGGGGGTGTACGTCTCCGACAGCAGTGCGGAAAGTGGCGTTGGGCTGGACGGCGTGGCACTAGCCGTTATTGCCGGGCTGGGTGTCACAGATGGCACCAGCGAGGGAGTAGGTGTCCAGAGCCTAGGTGTGACCGTTAGACGGGTGCGGAAAGGCAGCCAGGCGCGGCCGCGACTGCCGAAAATCCCTGTCCCCAGGGTAAAAATAACCAGCAGGCTCAGTATTCCGGCCACTACCACTTGTTTGCGCTTGAGCAGTGGCGGGCGTTCATGCTCTTCCACCAGGTCAGGGATGAGTACTTTCCAGTTGACAGCAGGAATTGGCGCGGGGAGCACAGCGTCGTTGGGGTGATTCCCAAACCAGATCAGGCCCTGCTGCGCGCCGGTGTGTTCAGGATCACATTGAAGCGCCCGTTGCAAACAGAAAATCTGCTCTTTGCGCGTATCTACCACGGCGCTCATCCAAAACCAGTATTCGGCATTTGCTTTGGAGTGCTGCAAAAGACGCGTGAGGAGATCTTTGGCCTTAACGCGATCTTCCTCCTGTAACGCTTCCTGGGCCTTTTGAAAGATGGTTTCCTCGTCCATAAAACATCCCTTGAAAGTATGAGATAGAAGAATATTTCTCAGTGTAGCACAGCCTGGCACAGGCGGCAAGATGCTATAATCAACGGCATGAAAATCTTACGCCTTGTGCTAATTTTACCGTTACTGGTAGCCTGTGGAGGGCATGCCGCCGTTACACCCACTGCCACCCTTACCCCTTTGCCACCCGTTACGCTGCAAGCCTATACACCTTCTCCGCCATCTCCTGAGGTTGCTCGTACCCAGCAGGTGGCAACACCGTTACCGACCCCAACGCCCACGCCCTTTATCTACACCGTTGTTAAAGATGATACCTTGTTGGGGATTGCTGCCCGTTTTGGGCTTTCATTAGATGACTTATTAGCCATAAATCCGGGGATTGACCCTCATTTTCTGCCCATTGGCCTGACCTTGACGATTCCCCTCGCCTCAGAGGAAAACATACCGCAGCCACAGGTGCTCCAGATCCCTTTGGTACTCAGCCTCCCGCGGTGTTTCCCGTTGCCGGATGCCAGCCAGTGGTGCATTGTGCAGGTTAGCAATCCGAACGATTTTTCGGTAAGTACGGTTTCCCTGCTATGGGCTCTTTCCGAAGGCGAGTCCCTTTCCGGCGTTCTGCCTTTGGATATTCTTCCTCCTGGGGTCAGTTTACCTGCTGGTATGATTTTACCTCCTCATGTCACCTTGAGTGACGTGAAGATTCGTTCTGCGCTTCCATCTCAGCAGCCTGCTACAGGTGAGCTGCAGCAACGTATGTACGATGAAATTACGCCCCCTTTGCCGGCCCGTCGAGTGAGCATTCAAAATACCACAACACCGCCGGAAGGTAGTGCACCTACGGCGGTGACATGGCTGGTTATTGGCTACGATGAAGAGAAGCAACCACTGGCGTATTGTCAGGGTAGGCAACCCTGGGGAGGTGTTGAAGAGGTGACATACACCTGTTCCCTGACGTCGCCACAAGGCATGATAACAGATATTGAAGTTTGGGAAGCCTGGGAAGTTACGGATCTCCCCAAATAACGAACTGATCTGATACACAAACCGCTTCATCGGCGGTGCATACTTCGTAGCGTATTGGCGTGTTATTTTCCGCCTGGATGGGGGGAAGGGTCAGGCTGCTGTGTCCATCGGCATCGGTAGGAGGGAACCATAAAACATTCACCTGCCCATCAGGCAGGTGAATGTTGAGTTTTAGTGACATGTTGGCGGGTGATTCTCCTTGTGTCGTAACGTTCACCTTTACCTGTTGAGTGTCGCCCGGAGAAACTCGTCTGCTCCGTGGAAGAATCTGAATTTCCGTGGATAGCGGCGGCGCAGTATCCCGCCTGGGGATCTGCCTTAAGAAGCGCTCATAGTACAATTTTCCCACGGGTGTCATCTGTACTTCGTTTGTGTTGGGATTGTACTCCATGCATATATGTTCAAAGCATTGCCACCAGATATTTCCCTGGGTATCTGGCTTCTCGTCTAATTCCATAATTGGTGTACCGCTCACCTCCAGACCGCTATGGGTGCGAATGAAATCCCAAAATAGAATCGGGATGTTGTGCCCCAGACTAGGAGTTGTTGGGTCAGGGGCGAAGGTCAAGCGTTCATCATCGATTTGGGTTGTCAGTGGTTTGCGTTGTATCCCTAAGACTTCGGGGGCATTCAGCCAGGTGATATTATTTTGTTCGGGATTCCAAACCATGATGATGTTTTCATACACTCGCAAAATACGTTTTTGCGAGTCGACAATCAATGGCGCGATGATTTCACCTGTGTATTGGGGGGTCAGGCGTTTAGCAACGATATCAAAGGCCTCGGTGGCATTCCGTATGATGGCTTTATCTACGGCGTTATCCATGTTACTGTTGGTCATGGTTGTTAACCATTGACCATAGGGCAGCAGGTGTACTTGCGTAGATGGATCGCCATCTAAAATGTACATCCCCAGGTTTTCAAAGTAGATTTCGTAACGTTGTCGTTGAGGGTTGTAATTGTAGTTGCTTAGCGGTTTGCCTATTACGCTTTCGCCCCCCATTTGGTTATACGTATTGGCAATAACAGATGGTACCCAGTACCCCTGGATGTTTTGCCAGGTTGGGCCTTGTGGTTCGGAAGGCGGTTCTGGGGTAGAAATTTGTTGATACCCGATCGGCTCTAGAAACGCTCTTTGGCTGGCAACATCATAACGCATGACGCCGCCTTCAAAAATCTGGTGAATCTGGCCATTTTCTTCCTCTGCAGGTTTAATAGCCGCACCTAGTCCCTTCGGAATCACCGCACTGATTTGTTGATATAAGGGCATAAATTGCGGCGCGACAGGTTCCCCTGGGATGGGTGTAGGCGTGGGAATAGCGCCATCATCACAGCCTGCCAGCAAGATTATGGCAAAAAATACCAGCATAAAATGTAACGCAAACCGATGTCTCATTTTTCCCTTTTGCGAAAATAAACCGCTTATCTCTAATAATCTGGAGGGCATCAGTAAGGCATCAGGGTACGACCTTCAACATTCAACTTTTGTGCTTTAGTAGTGAGATTTCTGTTGTGCCCTATGGTTTACCTTGTGCCAATTGGCGTTTATGGTCGCATTGTGGTTTAGTGACTATAGGTGTGTTGGTTAGGTGCTCACTTTACAAGACAAGGCACATTCGTTTTCCAAGTTTCGTACTTGCATGTGGTAGAAGCACTGCCCATCCTTAATTATAGCCTTAATACGCGGTAAATACAAGTACCATTGAGCGTTTCGGAGTAAGTGCAAAATGATTGTGAATGCTTTAGCCCCCCAGAACAATCATAGGGACGGGAGTAAACACCAGCACGAAGACGAGCAACCCAAGCACAGCCAGTGCGCGTCGACGATTGTCCAAAGGGGTAATTTGGTCCAATGGTTCGGCGTGGGCGCCACCAAAGACAAAAATTAAGAAGGCCCACAACCACCAGCCGCTCCATATCCACCCCAGGGCAAACAGCACAACCAAAATTAGCGGGCGCAAGCGGTCAACGCCTTTTCCTAGCAGCACGTAAAGCGCGTGCCCTCCGTCTAATTGCCCTGCCGGAATCAGGTTAAGCGCTGTCACCAACAACCCGGCCCAGCCAGCCCAGGCCACCGGGTGGAGTAGCACGTCTTGGCCTCCCAAGGGGAGCGGTTGACCGGTAAAGAAATATCGTAGCCAATAGGCAATAGGCGAAAGGTCGCCGTAACTATGCGGCGCAGGGAGTAACTTTCCAAAGGTGGCAAATTTTGCCAAAAGATAAAGTAGTGAGTTGCCTTCTAAACTAAGCACGGTGCCGGGCATGAGCAAACGCGGCAAGGTGTCCAGGGTAGAGAGCCGTAGCCCGATGAACAATACCGGTATGGCTACTACCAGGCCAGCCAGCGGCCCGGCGATGCCAATATCCAGCAAGATACGCCGGTTTTTGGGTGGTTCTTTCATTTGGATGAAAGCCCCCATCGTGCCAAAGGGACTGAATGGGAAAGGGATAAAGTAGGGCAGGGTGACGGCGGTTTTATGATAGCGTCCGGCCAGATAATGCCCAAATTCGTGCGCCAGGAGGATAGCCAACATACTCACGGCAAACGGTAGCCCGGCACGCAACAACCCCCAAATGAATGTTCCCTGCCACAGGCCGCCTGCCGGCACCTCACCCTGATAACCGTATAGCCCGCCGGCAAGCAACACGCTCAACACGGTGAGCAGGAACATCACAATGTTTACCCACGGATTAGAGGTGCGCGGTTGCACCGTGCCCTGCATTAGGACAATCGTTTGTTGCCCATCCTCCATGCGAAATAGCGGCGTAATGTTGTAAGGGCGGAGTGCCTCGGCAAGCATATCGTAGGCCGCTTCTGAATCCATGTTCAGGTGCCCATGATAGCGTGCAAGATAGGATGCCTCTGTTCCCCAGGTGATGTCTTCAATGACGAAGACACGCTGTATCTGACTCGTTAGCAGCGTATCCAGTTCAAGCATGGGTGATGTGGCGTGAGTTGAATTCATAAATCTCTAGGAAAGTAGCGGGAGTGCATGGGAGTCGAACCCACCGCGGCTCGCAACGCGACCCGCCACCGGTTTTGAAGACCGGGAAGCCCACCGGGACCCATCCACTCCCCTGGAGTAGTGTCGAGGTCAAATTATACCGCATCTACGATAAGGGCAGGAAAACCGCCTGGGGACGCCGACCCCCAGGTCGACAAAGTACTCACCTGGGGAGGTCGGAGAAGGCCCGCTTTTAGCCCCAAAACGTGATTTTCTTTGCGACGCCGCGTCCTGGCGTTCTCTCTTCGACACAAAAGAACCAACAAATCGAAAAGAATTTATGGACGTGGACGAACCCTAAGGTTTTGAGTTTTTGCAGTAGGCTCGTTTATGGTATTCTTATCACATGGAAACTATCCCCGGTTCTCTCATTCTGTTTGGCTCCGGTGAGGCCTTGCCCTCTGCTGGGAAAATCCACGAAGCGGTGGCGCGTGAATTGCAAACCACGCCGCACATTGCCCTGCTCGAAACACCGGCCGGCTTTGAACTCAACAGCGACCGCGTGGTCGGCCGGATTGCGGATTTCCTACGCCGTCGCCTGCAAAATTACGCCCCTCAAATTGAAGTCATTCCGGCCCGTCGGCGCGGCACACCATACAGCCCCGATGCCCCTCAAATCGTTGCACCACTCCTAAAGGCCAATTGGATTTTCCTCGGCCCGGGTAGCCCCACCTATGCCGCCCGTCAACTGCGCGATTCGTTGGCCTACCACTACCTGACTGCCCGCCATCGCCTGGGCGCGACCATCATGCTTGCCAGCGCGGCCGCCCTGGCGTTCAGCGCACATACCTTGCCGGTGTACGAAATTTATAAGGTGGGCGAAGACCTGCACTGGAAGCGTGGCCTGGATTTTCTGGGCGCTTATGGTCTCCACCTGGTCATTGTACCGCACTGGAATAACACCGACGGTGGCGAAGAACTGGACACCAGCCGCTGCTTTATGGGGCGCGAACGCTTCGATGCCTTGCGCGCCCTGTTCCCATCCACCCATACCCTGGTAGGCATAGATGAAAATACCGCCCTGTGGCTTCACTTTGGTCAGCGTGAAGTGTGGGTTATGGGACGCGGCAACTTCACCCTCATCCGCGATGGACAGCAGCAGGTTTATCCCACCGGCAGTGTGCTCCCTTTAGATATTTTAGGGGATTTTTATCTTCCCGACCCCGAAGATGAATTGCCCCCCGAGGTTTGGCAGCAAGCCCTCAAGGAAAATCTGCCGGAACAAACGCCCTCACAGGTGGTCACGATTCCCGAAGAAATCCTGGCCCTGGTGGAGCGTCGCCAGCAAGCGCGGCAGGCCAAAGACTGGGCTACCGCTGACGCTTTGCGGGAACAACTGGCCACCCTGGGATGGATGGTGCGCGACACCCCTCAGGGACCTGAAATATCGCCCTATTCATAATTTCAGCGTCTTGAACAATGTTTCGGTGATGCGTGCCGTTGCCCCCCAGATGACTTCTCCATCGTAGGGCTCAAAATAAATCATCGGAATGGTCATGCCGTTTGCCAAACTGCGCTCGCGCACCTGCCGATGGGCCGGATTGGCCAGCCACTGCAAGGGCACGTGGAAAACGCGGCTGACCTCGGTGTGCGATAACCGCAACGGGAAGGGCCAGTCAATCTGAGCGACTACCGGCGTTACCACATAATTGCTGATGGTACGGAAGAGTGGCAAACGTCCTAAAACGCGAACCTGTTGAGAGGGCAGCCCGGTTTCCTCTTGGGCCTCCCTCAAAGCGGTGTCCTCAGGCGAAAGGTCTTGGGGTTCCTTTCCGCCGCCGGGGAAGGCCACCTGCCCACTGTGTATATCTCCGTTGACGGCCGCACGGCGAATGTACAACACCTGCCACTGGCTGTCTTGCCAAAAAAGCGGAACTAACACGGCGGCCGGGCGCATCGTCCGGCGTAAAATGTTGGTTGGATAAGGGTTGATTTCCTCTGTTTGTGGGGCGGAGACGAGCCTTTGGCGTATGGTGTCTGCCGTGATGTTGTATACAAATGTCATTTTATGATTTCTCCACGTCAATGTCGTCGGTGGGTGACGGGTTTACCGGGGCAAGCATAGGGCGGGCAAAAACCAAAAAACCGGTATGCGCAACCATGCGGTCGTGTGGACGCAGGCGGCCTGGGACGGGTTTGTAGTAGCGCAGCAGCACCTCGCACACGGTAACGAACGCGAAATTGTGCTCATTCAGCGCATACAGCAGGTCGCTTACCTGGTTGGTTGTTGGCACTAAACTGCCGAAAAATCCGCCTGGTTTGAGCGCCTGACGCACGATGGGGATATATGCCTCTGGCGTACGTACATCCAGGAAGAGCGCATCCACATTGCGTTCTTCAATGCCCTCACCAATATCGCCTAATTTGAAAGTTACGCGTGCTTCCAATCCCAGGCGGGTCAGGTTTTTGCGTGCCAAATCTTGCATGGATTGACGAACTTCATAAGTGGTCACATGCCCGTGGGGGCCAACTGCCCATGCCAGCGCAGTGGTCAACGCACCCGAGCCGGTACCGGCCTCCACGACATGCTGACCGTAGCCGATATTCATGTTCAACAGCAGGAAGCCGATGTCCTTGGGGTACATGATGGTTGTGCTACGGTGCATCTTCAGTAGGATGTCGTGCAAACTGGGCCGCACGAGTAGAAACTCGTTGCCCAGGTGCGATTCGACGTACGTCCCGAAAGATTTTGTCAATAAATCATCGTGTCGAATAAGCCCACGATTGGTGTTTAACGTTTCCCCAGGTGTCAAACGGAAGATGTAACTGTGGCCGCGTTTACTAATTAACTGTACTAATTCACCGTTTTCAATCATAAAAAAATCCTGAATCCCCTAGGTTTGTTCTTTCCCTAGCCAGTACCCCAGGGCAAGGGATACCAGGCTGATAAGGGTTGCCATACCAAAATTGACCGCGCCAAAGTGCCAAAACGTCCACCTCAGATAGCCTCCCAGGAAATGCCCAACCCAGAAGCCGCTCCATCCCAACAGGACGTACAGCAGCAATCGGCCGGCATTTCCGCCGCGCCACAAATGGAAGAGCGTGCCGTACAGGATACCTACCAGGGAAAAAAAGAGAAAAGCAGGCAATGTCATAGGAAGCCTCACACATCGCTTTTGGTGATAATGCCGCCACCCAGGCAGACTTCGCCATCGTAAAACACCGCTGCCTGACCTGGGGTGATGTCGCGTAACGGCTTGTCGAACCGTACATGCACGCGCTTCCCTTCCAGTGGCGTAACCGTTCCCCAGGCGTCACGGGCCTTGTAGCGGATTTTCACCAGTGCGCGAAATGGTGCGGAGGGGGCTTGCCCGACAATCCAGTTGACGTTTTCGGCCAGCAGGGTAGTGCGCCCCAAGGCCTCACGATAGCCAACGATGAGCGCATTGCGGGCAGGGTCCTTCGCCAGCACGTAGAGCGCTTGCGGGGCGGCAATGCCCAACCCCTTGCGCTGACCAATGGTGTAATGTGGCAGTCCGCTGTGTTCCCCGAGCACCTCGCCATCGAGGTTGACGATTGGTCCGGGGACGCTCACGTGTGGTGCGTGGCGCTGTAAAAAATTACGGTAATCGTCACCGGCCAAAAAACACAAATCCTGGCTATCAGGGCGACGGGCTACCGGCAGGTTCAAGCGCTGTGCCAGCGCGCGCACCTCGCTTTTAGGGATACCGCCCACCGGGAAAAGGGCATGTTGCAACTGCTCTTGATTTAGAACGTGCAACACGTAGGACTGGTCTTTATGCTTGTCTATGCCACGCAACAAATGTGCTTTCCCATCGGAGGTGCGCTCCAGGCGGGCGTAGTGACCGGTGGCCAGGTAATCGGCACCCAGCGCCAGGGCGTGTTGCAACAACAACCCAAAGCGGATGTGTCGGTTGCATTGCAAGCAGGGATTGGGGGTTATACCTTGCGCATAGCCATCAAGAAAGGTGCGCACAACGATGCGTTCATAGAACGTTTGGCGGGCATCTATGGCGTAAAAGGGAATATCTAACTGCCCGGCGATGTAACGAGCGGTGTTCATGGCGTCCACCGTACAGCAGCGGTTCTCGTTTTCCTTGCCTGCCTCACTCCACAAGCGCAGCATCATGCCGATGACGCGATACCCTTGTTCTTTGAGCAAAGCCGCGCTGACGGAACTATCTACACCGCCGGACATGGCGATAACAACGGTAGGAGAAGTCATAGTTTATTCGTACCGGTAATTTTACCTGGTGGCGAGTTGACGTGCTCGCTCCACCAGGGGGGGCAGCGTTTCGATAAAGCGCTCGATGTCCTCCGGACGGGTATCCTTACCCAGGGTGACGCGCAGGGAACCGAGAGCCCATTCGCGGGGCAATCCCAGTGCCAGCAGCACCTCTGAAGGTTCCGGGTTGCCTGTCTTGCAGGCTGACCCGGAGGAGCAGGCAAATCCCGCCATATCCAGGAGCGTCAACAGGGTATGGCCGTCCAGGCCGCGCAACACAAAACTGGCGTGGTTGGGCAGACGCTCTGTGGGGTGCCCTGTCAGACGGGCTTCGGGGATGTGTTCGAGCACTTGTCCGATGAGGTAATCCCGCATGGGTTGTAACTGTGCGGCGCGCTGGGCGTGTTCTTCTTGCACTAGGGCGAAGGCGCGGCCCATGCCCACGATGTAAGGGACGTTTTGCGTGCCGGCGCGCAGACCGTACTCCTGGCTGCCACCGGTCTGTGTGGGCAGTAATGGGGTGCCGGCGCGTACATACAGCGCCCCAATGCCCTTTGGACCGTAGAACTTGTGAGCGCCCAGGGAAAGTAAATCCACGTTGAGCGCCTCTACATTGATGGGCAGATGAGCAGCATATTGTACCGCATCGGTATGAAAGGGAACCCCTCGCGCCCGGCACAAGGCCCCAATGGCCGCAATAGGGTTGAGCGTACCGATTTCGTTGTTAGCGGCCATCACCGAAACCAGGGCAGTATCCGGGCGCAGACGCGCAGCCACATCTTCCGGCCTTACCCGTCCAAAGGCATCCACCGGTAGGTACTCGACCTCAAAGCCGAAGACCTCCGCCAGTTGCCGGGCGGTGCGGCTTACGGCGTGGTGTTCCACCGGACTGATGAGCATGTGATTGGCCTTGCGTTGTTGCCGGGCTGCAAAGGCTGCACCGCGCAACGCCAGGTTATCGCTTTCGCTGCCGCAGGCCGTGAAGATGACCTCGTGAGGTTGCGCTCCTAATGCCTGGGCCATGGTGGCACGAGCCTGTTCCACCGCTGCCTCGGCTTGTTGTCCAAAGGTGTGTATCGAGGAAGGGTTGCCGAAAAATTGATCGAAATAAGGCTGCATGGCGGCCAGCACACGCGCATCCACTGGCGTGGTGGCGGCATAATCCAGGTAAACTTTTTCATTCATGCAAATGATTATATCCTAATCTCGTGGATAGCAATCGCTAATCAAAAATCAGTAAAATGCCCGCAAGGTCGCCGATTGTGGGTATAATAACTTTCACGTTTTTAAATGTATAACAGCGTACCGTGGACCTGCCTGTGCCACTAAGTGGCATGGTCGCCCTTACCAGGCAACGTCTGACGGTATAGCGAGAAAGTTACAGAATCTTCGCGATTGTGATAGATTCTCAAGAGCGATACGATAACTTGTCGATGGATTTCAACTAGACGTATGGAGGACTCATGACAGTCAAAATTAAATTCGGCACCGATGGGTGGCGCGGTCGCATGGCCGAGAATTATACCTTTGATAGTGTGCGCCGCTGCGCGCAAGGCTTTGCACAATACCTGCTCGACCAGGGAAAATCCGGTGACTGGGTTGTTGTTGGGCACGATAAGCGTTTTCAATCGGAATACTTTGCCGCCGCGGTGGCGGAAGTGTTGGCCGGCAATGGCTTGCGCGTGTATTTGACCGATGGCCCGACACCCACGCCGGTTATTTCCTATGCTGTGGTGGATAAACAGGCCGCCGGAGCGGTCAATATCACTGCTTCACACAACCCGCCGGCCGACAACGGCTTTAAGGTGCGCGATGAACATGGTGGGGCGATTGCTCCCGATGGTTTGAAAGAAATTGAAGCCCGCATTCCTGATGACGTGGCTATGGTGCGCCGCAAACTACTGGCGGAAGCCGAAAAAGAAGGGTTGGTCGTGCGCTTTGATGCTTCCGTAAACTACATTGAGCACATTAAGACCCTGGTGGATCTGGAACCCATCAAGGCTGCCGGACTCAAGGTGTTGGTAGACCCAATGTGGGGGAACGGCGCTGGATGGTTCCCGCGCCTTTTGGCGGGTGGCAAAACGGAAGTGATTGAGATTCACAATCATCGTAATCCCGTCTTCCCCGAAATGTCTCGCCCGGAGCCCATTCGTCCCAACGTGGATGCCGGTCTGCGGGCCACAGTTGAGCAAGGTGCCGATGTACTGTTGATCAACGATGGGGATGCCGACCGGGTAGGTTTTGGTGATGAGAATGGCGAGTTCATCGACCAGTTGCGTGCTTACGGCTTGTTGGCCTACTATTTGCTGGAAGTGCGCGGCCAACGCGGCCCAATTGTCAAGACGCTCTCCACGACTACCATGCTCAACAAACTGGGCAAAATCTACGATGTACCCGTTTACGAAACCGGTGTAGGCTTCAAATACGTTGCCCCCAAGATGCTGGAAGTGGACGCCCTGATTGGCGGCGAAGAGAGCGGCGGTTATGCCTTCCGTGGCAATGTCCCCGAGCGTGATGGCATTCTAGCCGGGCTGTACATGCTGGATTTCATGGTGCGTACCGGCAAGAAACCCACTCAGTTGCTTGCCGAATTGTTTGATAAAGTGGGCGGTGAGCACTATTACAAGCGCATTGATACGCTCTTCCAGGGTGATAAACAGGCCAAGATTGACCGCATCCTGGCGGCGAATCCCCAGACCATCGGCGGTCTAAAGGTGACCGACCTGGTGACTATTGACGGGTATCAGTTCCGCCTGGAAGATGGCGGTTGGCTGCTGATTCGCTTCAGCGGTACTGAGCCGATTATCCGCGTGTATTGCGAAACGACGCACGCCGACAAAGTGGATGCCATCATTCAAGATGGCTTGAAAATCGCCGGCATTGCCTGATACTTTGCCCCACTCAGAGTGTTTTCTCCCGTGAATGAAGCGCCTTTCTTGGTCGATACGCATTGTCACCTGTTCTTTGACCGCTTTGCGGATGACCTCCCCGACATTTTACAGCGTGCACGCCAGGCTGGGGTGCGGCGAATGTTGGTGCCCGGAATTGACGTAGAGAGCAGCCAGCAGGCGTTGAATCTAGCCCGAAGGGAAGACGATATTTATGCCGCGGTGGGTGTGCATCCTAACGATGCCGCCTCATGGCATGAGCACACCCTCTCGACTCTGCGGGAGATGGCTACATCTGAACGTGTTGTAGCGATTGGCGAGATCGGTTTGGACTACTATTGGGATGCCGCACCTCCGGCTGTGCAGCAACATATTTTGCGAGCGCAACTGGCGTTAGCCGCTGAGGTAGGCAAGCCGGTAGTGCTACACTCACGGGATAAAGACAACGCGCCCGACGGGCCCTGCCTTCAAGATGAGTTGCGTTTAATTACCTCCTGGGTGAGCGAGTTAAAAAAACAGAATCACCCTTTAGCACAGCGTCCAGGTGTGATACACTCTTTTAGTGGCTCTCTGACGCTTGCTAAACAGGCCATTAAAGCCGGTTTTTACATTGGTATTACCGGGCCGGTGACCTTTAAAAAGGCACGCGCCTTACAAGCGTTGGTCTGTGCGTTGCCGTTGGAGCGCCTGCTCATCGAAACCGACTCGCCTTTTCTGGCGCCGCACCCATATCGTGGACGGCGTAATAAACCGGCTTATGTCACATTTGTAGCACAAAAAATTGCAGCCTTACGTGGTGAGGCGGTAGAGCGTATCGCCCAGGTCACAGCAGAAAATGCAGCCCGTTTGTTTGGATGGGCCTAAATTCGTGGTAGCAGGATCGTAGCCTGATTTCCCCGATTTGAACGAGGTATGTTAGTTTGACAGACACACAGAAAATAATGGAGCATATCGGTTTGACAGAGGTCGTATTTTTTGATTTAGTTCAAGAACGTCTTCGCCGGGTAGAAGACCGCATGTTGTCACAAGCGAATCCGCATCACCTGGATTTGCAGGCAGCATTGAAGCATTTGGTTTCTTCTGGTGGTAAGCGCGTTCGTCCGGCAGTAGCATTGCTTACTGGTGAAATGTTAGATGGGGATGACGACCGGATGATTACGCTGGCGGCAGCGATTGAAATGTTGCACACTGCAACGCTGGTGCATGACGACTTGATCGATGGGGCGTTGTTGCGGCGTGGCATTCCCACGATCAATGCTCAATGGTCGCCTGGCGCGACGGTGTTAACCGGAGATTTCATATTTGCCGCGGCGGCCAAATTGGCTGCTGAGACCGATTCGGTGGCCGTGATGCGCTTGTTCGCGGATACCTTGGCGGTGATTGTAAACGGTGAGATTACCCAGATGTTTGCCAGTCATGGCGTCATCAGCCGAGATAACTACTACCGGCGCATTTATGCCAAAACGGCCTCGATGTTTGTGCTGGCAACCAGCGCGGCGGCCTATCTCAGCCCGGTGGATGAGACCACTACCGAAGCGGTGCGCACGTATGGCTATCAGATTGGGATGGCTTTTCAGGTGGTAGACGATATCTTGGATTTCGTCGGACATCAATCGGAGATTGGGAAGCCGGTAGGTGGTGACTTGCGTCAGGGGTTGGTCACTCTGCCGGCCATTTATTACGCCGAAGCCCATCCGGATGACGCGGATATGCAGCGTGTTTTGCAGGGCGATTTCAATGGTGCGCACATTGACCGTCTGGTACAAGCGATTCGTGATAGCGATGCTATTGCGCAGGCCACACAGGAAGCCCGCGCCTTTGTTGACCGCGGGGTACAGGCATTAGATAGTTTGCATGATAACCGGGCACGCCAGGCGCTTATTGAGTTAGCCCACTATATTGTTGAGCGCAACCTGTAATATCTGCAACTTTACAAATGGCTATGAAGCCGTGTCCAAAAAAGCGCCTCTATTTAGGGGCGCTTTTTTGATGTAGGCGAAGGTATGACCTTCGTTTTAGGCCGGGGGTGTGCTGAAAAAGTATTGCGGGGTGTTGATGGAAAATACCACGTAGGTAATCACAGCACAGGTAAACAAGACGTACACCAAGTAGCGCAGTGCCGGGCGGTAATTTGGGCGTGACGCCGCACTATTTCAATCAGGGTGGTGAAGATGTAGGCGAAGAACATCATCTTCATGTGGAAGTAATTTGTTTCGCCTTCTTCGCCAATGATGCGAAAGAGTGCATTTGGAAAGTTTTCATACGAGAAGTGTAGCAGGAGAAAGATAAACCAGGTGCTTAACCACTTCCACCACGCGAATTTTGTCTGGTTGGTCATCGATGCTTTTCCCTTATAACGTATTTATGGTGTAGGCGAAGGCATTGCCTAAGCCTACGCGGCTTAGGCAATGCGACGGGCTTCCATGTAGAACCGTTTTTCGTGGGCATGCCCCATGGAGAAGGTTTTGCGCGGCAAGGCGCCATCCAGGATGACCGTTTTGAACAGGTCGCTTTTGTCCATGCCGGGCAGGAAAAAGCCAATATGGCCGGTTTGCTTCCCAAGACGAACGACAGTTTCATCGCCGTGGACGTAATCTATCTTGGCTGCTCCGCCGGCTTTGATGAAATCGTCCAGGAAGGCTTGCAGCGTGCCCACAGGCAGGTTGGAACTCGGCTCGGCAATCTCCAGGGTGCCGAATCCCTCGGGGGTGATGACGCCGATAACGTGTTTCCCGGATACCCCTTGGGTGACGCGGGCGCGCATTTCGGCTTCGTTGGAGGCCGGGCGGTAGGCGTAGCGATTACCGTAAAAGGCTTGCATGTCGGCGAAGATGTCCCGTTGCAGGTCGAAAAGCACGCGATGGATGGGTTCGAAAGCCAGCCCGCTATCGTGGACGTTCTCGATTTCTACCAGGGCGTAGCGTGCCGGGTGGTTCATGCCGACCTGGGGTTTGATTTTTTCCCAAATGGCCTTGGCCGTTGCGAGGGAGTGGTT
>DAOTZN010000119.1:0-16039 GCA_034434095.1 Anaerolineales bacterium | reverse complement strand
GGGTTTCAACAATAACAAAATCACCGGGTTTCAAATCACGAAAATCACCGGCATCAAAATGGTAAATTTTGCCAACACGGTAAAAACGTACACCAACAATAAAAGGAATATCAGTTTGCGTAATCGTCAAGGTTTCAAGTTGTTCCATAAGTAAGTAGGCCTCGATGAGGTGGAAAATCGGTTTTTTAGAAAGCGCTTTTGTTTATACCGCAAGTGAGTAATTTGTGCAAATGGGGAGTGCATTTCCCAAATGGGCGCTTGCTCCTAAAGATGTAGGACAGGTTTTCCTGCCTGTCCTACATGTGGCGCCGAGTCCCCCCAATGTCGTAAACGCAGCAATCCGGTGTTCCCAATGGCTCAGGGGTTCATTTCGTAAGCCCCGTTGAGCGCCAAAACTTCTTGCCAAACTCTTTGGTAGCGGGCTTCATCTACTGCTGGTTTGCGCAGCATCTTGCGGCAATATTCCATTTGTTTAGATGTACTGCTGGGTTTGTTGTGTAATTCGAGGGCGAATTTCGAGAAATCACGCACCAAAAAGTCGAAAATTTGGTCGAGTAAGGCATCTTCAATGCCGTAAATCTCAGCGTTTTCAAGAATTAACTGACCATAAACTACCAGAGCAAAGAGTTCACCCACGGTAAGCAGGAAATCCACATCCCGTTGCTGGGCATCTGTGGGCGAGGCGGCCATCAACGCTTCCCAGAAAAGGGCAACTTGCTCTTTGAAAATATTCACGTTGGGCAGGTCAAACTTGTCGTAGACCTGCTTGTAATCGTGGAATTGGATTTTCCCCAACCCACCGGTTGGCCCTTGTTGGAAGAGAAAAGCATCGTGCGCCGGATCGTCCCGACGAGGAATATCGGAATAAACCTTGGGGTTGAAGAAATAGTTCGCCATAAACTTGACGATTAGGGAAATATTGACATGCACTGTACCCTCAAGTTTTGGCAAAGCACGAATATCACGCGCTGCCATCTCGAAATAGGTGTCTGTTTCGAAGCCTTTGGCTGCGATCACGTCCCACAGCAAGTTGATCACTTCCTCGCCCTGGGTGGTGACTTTCATTTTAACCATTGGGTTGTAGAGCAGGTAGCGGCGGTCGTCTAAGGAGGCGGAACGCATGTAGTCGGCAACCCGCAAAGCAAACAGTTTCATGGCTGTCAAGCGGGCGTAGGCGTCCACAAACATTTTTTGAACATGCGGGAAATCGGTCACGGCCATGCCGTAAAGCCTGCGATTGGCGGCGTGGTTGATGGCCTCATAAAAGGCATGGGTGCTAATGCCAATGGAGGCCCATCCCAGGTTGTATTTGCCCACATTGACGGTGTTCAGGGCGGCGTCCCAGGCCTCGCGTCCTCGGGAGAGGATATCAGCCTCGGTGATGGGATAATCGTGCAGCGCAAATTGAGCCACGTAATTCTGGCTGTTGGTTACGTTACGAATCAGTTCAAATTTTTCGTGACGGCTATCCACAGTGAAGAAAACATAATCGCCACTATCGGCCATTTTCCCAAAGGTGGAGATCATCGGGGCCTTATTGGCGTTGCCAATGTAGTATTTTTCCCCATTTGCCAGGTAAGTGCCATCGGGCTGGGGGGTTAGGGTTACTTCGGTAGAATAAACATCGGCGCCATGCGCCCGTTCAGACAAGCCGAACGCAAAAATAGCCCCATCTTTGATAAGCGCAGCCGCTTTTTGCTTCAATGCTTCGTTTTTGCTCATCCAAATCGGCCCCAGCCCCAAAATGGACACCTGCCAGGTGTACCAATACGCCAGGCCGTAGAATGCCAGGATTTCGTTAAATTCACAGTTTCTCCAGGTGTCCCATCGGGTGGTGCCGTCCCCGTACTCGGGTGGCGTTAACAAGGTGGCAAAAATTTGGTTTTCGCGAACGAAATCCAAAAAATCCGCATACCAGACCCGGTCGCGGTCATCAGCCTTGAGTTTCTCCTTGCCGCGCTCTTCAAAGAAGGCGATTGTCTTTAGCATGATCTCGCGGGAGGCTTCATCGGGGTAAAAGCGTTTGTGATTTTTGGGGTTGAGCAATATCATAGTGGACTCCTAAAAGCAAAGGCTTATTTGGGATGGTTCAGAAACTTGTGGACACTTTTGTAAGCAGAGTGGGGTTAATCCTAGTATCCCAAAGGGGCAGCGGAAGGCAGTGCCTTCCGCTGCCCCTTTTTGAACTGAGGCAGGACTTCAATCCGACTCATCTCAGTAACATTTGGTTGTGACTGAAAGCCGCGCCATAGATGGGGGATTTGGGATGTTGCAGATGTCCCGCATCCAATGGGGACAGGCTGAAAGCCTATCCCACATATTTGGGGTACCAAATGAACCATGCCGATACGTTAGTCATGAATTTTGGGAAATGCCCGTGGGGCACAAGACCGCCTCACGCCTGTGAGGGCATGCCTTGTTGATCGAGGTACAGTTGCGCGATGACTTCTTCTAACGGCGGGTCGGTGATGGTGATGTCCACCACCTGCCCCCAGGCGCTCAGTTGCCCCAATACGTGATCCACCGGTGTTTGGTGATGGTCGAAGCGCAGTTTGACGCCATAGCGCCCGACTTTGAGCGTTTCCACACCGGAGAGGTGGAAGTCGCCCTCAATTTCAGCCGCAAAGCGCACGCTCACTTCTTTGCGGGACAGGTAACGACGTTTGAGGGTGGAGACCTTGTCGTCATACACAATTTGTCCGTGGTTGATGATAATGACACGCTTACACAAGGCTTCCAGGTCACCGGCATCGTGTGAAGTGAGCAGCACGCCAACCCCCTCGCGTTGATTCATCGTTCGGATGGCGTCCCGAATGTGCTGCTTGGCAACCACGTCTAGCCCGATGGATGGCTCATCCAGCAGCAGGAGTTTGGGGCGGTGCAACAGAGAAGCGGCCACTTCGCAACGCATGCGCTGTCCCAGTGAGAGTTTGCGTACCGGTGTTTCCAATAAATCGCCGATTTCAAAGGTCTCGGCCAGTTCGTCAATGCGGCGACGCACTTCGGCATTCGGCAGTTCGTAGATTTTGCCAAACAGGTAGAAAGTGTCAATTGCAGGTAGGTGGTACCACAATTGCGGACGCTGCCCGAAGACCGTTCCCACGTGATAGGCCAGCGCGCGCCGTTCTTGCCAGGGTACCCATCCCAACACCCTGGCCTGGCCTGAGGTGGGGTATAAAATACCGGTCAGTATCTTGATGGTGGTAGATTTCCCGGCGCCGTTTGGGCCGATGAAACCCAGAATTTCCCCTTCTGACATCTCAAAAGAAAGGTCGCGCACCGCCTCTACTTCGCGGTACAATGGTTTCCACAGCGAGCGTAAACTTCCGCGTAATCCGGCGGCTTTTTGCTTGCTTTGGAAGGTCTTTCGCAGTCCCTGGACGGAAATCATCATGGGCAAGATTATACCGCTTCACGGAGACGGCGAAAGGCAGAATGCGAAATGTAAAATGCAGAATGCAGAATGCAAAATGCCGACCACCTGCAAAGGCGAAAGGTTTTTTGCCCCTACCCGACCACCATCTACCGTCCATCGTCCACTGTCCACCGTCCATCCCAATGTCCCCCCAACAAGATTCCCCTGATAACTCCCCTCCTCCAGCCATGGAGCATTTGCCCGATGCGGCCCAACGGGAAGCCTTGCGCCGTGCCCTGGAGAGCGAGGCCGCTGCTCCGCCGCCTACGCTGTTGCAAAATCTGCGAGACAGCGTCCTGCGCACGCCGCAACTGCGCCGTTTACCCCGTTGGGTGATTTTTGGATGGGGGACAGTGCTGGTTCTTGCCTGTTTGCTGATTTTGTGGGGTATTTGGCGTCCGGCGGTCACGTTGGCGTGGCAGGCGCCTGGCTCGAGGTGGCAAGCCTTTCGCGTGTACCGTGCGCCGGCCGGTACGGAAGATTACCACCTGGTTGCCGAATTGCCGGTCACGGTTTCACCTCCCGACGCTGTGTATACGTTTGCCGACCGCAGCGCCATCCCTGGGGTGGATTATGCCTATCGGGTAGAGGGCGTAACGGCCTCCGGCACCCTTGGTTTGAGCGAAACGGTCATTCAGCGGGGGACAGATACGCTTTTGCAGGTCGGTGCCTTGGTGCTGTTTAGTTTGAGTTTAGGGTTGTTGGGGGTGAGTTTGCTGCCGCGTGGCATACCCAGACGTCCCCCGGCAACCCGGCAGGATGCGGGTGGATAAAGCGCTCTGTTGACGTTTGTCACCCATTCTCGTCAATATCTATCCCAGGAAGTGTGAGTAACGGCAGGTTGACATTTCTCCACAAAGGATTGTATAACTAATTGTGAAATAAAGAACAACCCCGTTTCTTGAGAGGAGCGTTTATGCCTGTAGATGTCCTCATCCGGCCACCACAAGTTATCCAGGCCATTCAGCAAGCGCTGGAAGCCCACGGGGATACGGAAGAAGCTTTGGTTGCGGTTTTGCAATACGTTGACGAGGCCCTGGGGTATGTGCCTACCTTAGCGATTGTAGAAATTGCCCGTCGCATGGGGTTACCGCCCAGCCGGGTGTATTCTGTCGCCACCTTTTACACCATGATTTCTACCCAGCCGCGCGGCCGTCATGTGATTCAGTTTTGCGAAAGCGCGCCTTGTCATGTGAGCGGTGGCGGTGAGTTATGGCAGGCATTACGCCATACCCTCGGTGTTGGAGGGGGCGAGACCACACCGGATGGTGAGTGGACACTCCTTATCACCAGTTGCCTCGGGCAATGCGATCGAGGGCCGGTACTCATCATTGATGACGACCTGCATTTTTACGTCACTCCGCAGCGCTTGAAGGAATTAATGGCACAATACACGCAAGGGGAGGCACAATCATGAAACCGCCACAAATGCTGGTGCTCGTCTCATCGGGCAATCATCCTCAGGATAACCAGGCCGCCTCAGAGATTTTTCACGCCTTGAATGCTGAAATCGAGCGCCGTGGCTTGCAAGAACGCATTGCGCTGCGTACCTTTGTCTCAGACACCGTCCTGCCCTCGGCGGGGCCGCTCGTGATAGTTTATCCGCAAGCCGTGGCTTATGCCCCCATCCAGTTAGAAGATGTGCCCACGCTGGTGGAAGAGCACCTGGTTGGCGGGCGCATCCTGACTTCTCACCTGGCGCCACCGCAGGGCGGGCGACTTTCCTGGCTGGCCACTCGCAAGGGGGCACTACCGGCAGAATATCGGATTGCCTTGAAACGTATGGGGAAAATAGACCCCACCAGTATTGAAGATTATCTGGCACAGGACGGCTATCAGGCCCTGCGACAAGCGCTTACTGAGATGGCGCCGGTAGAAATCATCGAGTGGGTACACAAATCCGGCCTGCAAGGGCGCGGCGGCGCTGGCTTTCCCACCGGGCTCAAATGGCGCTTTGTCGCCTCCAGCAAAGAAAGTAAGAAGTACGTAGTGTGCAACGCTGACGAAAGCGAACCGGGAACTTTCAAGGACCGTGTCATCCTGGAATCCGACCCCCACAGCCTGATTGAAGCGATGGCCATTGCCGCCTACGCTGTCGGCGCTGACGAGGGCTACGTATACGTACGCGGCGAATACAAAAAAGTACAAAGCCTGCTAAAACAGGCCATCCTTCAGGCACGCGCACACGGTTATCTGGGGGAAAGCATCCTTGACAGCGGTTTTTCCTTTGATATTCACGTGCACAGTGGGGCCGGGGCGTACATTTGCGGTGAAGAAACTGCCTTGCTGGAATCCCTGGAGGGGCGCCGCGGCGAACCGCGTATCCGCCCCCCCTATCCAACCAAGCGTGGTTTGTGGGGACGGCCGACCCTCGTCAATAACGTGGAAACCCTGGTAAAGGTCCCTCACATCCTGCGGCATGGCTGGCAATGGTACCGGCAATTCGGTACGCCCAATAGCCCGGGCACGAAAATTTTCACCATCATTGGCAATATCAACGAACCCGGTGCGATTGAAGTGCCCTTTGGTATTACCCTGCGGGAAGCCATTGGTATTTACGGCGGCGGCATGAAAGACCGCAAACCTTTCAAACTGGCGCAAACCGGCGGTTCTAGCGGCTCGATTGTGCCTGCCAGTTTGCAAGATACCCCCATCGATTTCAACTCCTACAAAGAAGCCGGGGTCTCGCTGGGTTCCGGTGCATTGCTCATTTGCAACAACGAAACCTGCGTCGTGGATTTGGCACGTGTGATTATGCGCTTCTTTCGCAATGAAAGTTGCGGCAAATGTACCCCTTGTCGGGTGGGTACAGCGCGCAGTTTTGCCATCCTCGAGCGCATCAGGCACGGGCGCGGGAGTATGGCCGATTTGGATGAACTAGAACGCATGGCCGCAGGGATGGCTACGCTGTCAAATTGTGGGCTAGGTAGCGCAGCCAGTGTACCCATCCGGGACATTTTGCGGCACTATCGCGCCGAAGTAGAAGCGCACATACGCCTGAAAGTTTGTCCTGGCGGTGTTTGTCCGATGACCAGCCAACAACAGTCCATGCCAGTACAAGAAGGTGTCTCATGATTCACTTTACCATTGACGGCCAACACCTGGAAGTCCCGGAAGGCACCACCATCTTACGGGCTGCAGAAATGCACGGTATCGCCATCCCTAAACTGTGCGATTTTGAAAGTCTTTCGCCCTATGGTGGTTGCCGGTTATGCGTTGTGGAAGTTGAAGGGCTTCCCGCATTGCAAACCTCCTGTACCCTGCATGTTAGCGAGGGGATGGAGGTACACACCGACACATCTCAGGTGCACCAGGCGCGTGAATTTGTCCTGGGTATGCTATTCGGCGAACGCAATCACTTCTGCATGTACTGTCAGGTCAGCGGCGGAGATTGCGACCTGCAAAATGCTGCGCTTGGTGAAGGGATGGCGCGCTGGCCCTCGCAGCCTCCTTGGAACCGCTGGCCGGTGGACGCTTCTCACCCCTACTTCGTCCTAGACCACAACCGTTGTATTTTGTGTCGTCGCTGCGTGCGCGCTTGCGCCGAGTTGGTGGGCAATCACACCCTTGCTCCCCAAGAACGCGGCGCAAACACGATGGTGATTGCCGATAACGGCCTGCCGTGGGGTGAAAGTTCGTGCATCAAATGCGGCACCTGCGTGGAGGTCTGCCCTACCGGCGCGATGATTGAACGTCACAGTGCCTATTTGGGGTTAGGGGGCGAATCACGGCGCATTCAAAGCATTTGCACAGGTTGCAGCGTGGGCTGTGGAATGTACCTGCGGGTGCGCGATAACCATGTGGTACGCATTGAAAGCCATTGGAAAGCCCCCGCCAACCGTGGTGTCCTGTGTGAACAAGGGCGTATTCGACCATTTTACGAACAGCGCCAACGTCTTACAACCCCCTTGGTGCGGCGTGAGGGCCGTCTGCAACCCACTTCCTGGCAAGAAGCCCTGCAAGTGATCGCCGAAAACCTGCGCGATGTCGAAGAAGTAGCGGCGCTGGTTTCCACCCGCCTGCCGGCAGAGGTACTTTCCGCTTTCGCACGGCTGTTCCAGCAGGAATTATGCGCTTCACAAGTGGCCTGTCTGGAGGAAGGATATCCCATCCACCCCAAGTTGGAGCATGAACTTTCCGAAGAGCAGCGCGCCACATTAGATGACCTGAGACAGGCGGACTGCACCCTGGTGGTGGGTGCGCGTTTGGGGATTCACCATCCCGTGGCCGGTTTCGTTATCCAAAGCCGCCTGCCCGACAAGACCCGCCTCCTGGTGTGCAACGTCCCCGAAGATGATCCCCTGTACGGGCGTGCCCACCAGCATCTGGAAGCCCCTCAGGGCTACGCGGCGCTGTTTTCAGCGCTCATGACCGGCGAACATGAATTCGCCTGTTCCCTAAAGAACACCCGGCGCCCCGTCATCGTGCTGGGACGTGGCTTCACCGCCGGTGCCACTGCAGACGATGTAACCGCCTTGTTGCAATTGGTTTCCCACCTCAACGCACGCGTGCTTGTGCTGTATGGCAAAGCCAACAGCCGGGCAGCATTGGCCTACAACCTGCAAAGCCCCGTCACGCTGGCGCAAGTACAGGCCGTTTATCTGGCACTGGGCGACGATGATGGTGGAGAACACCTGCTCAAGCACCTGGAAGGCATACCGTTTGTCGCCCTCCAGGCCGCATACCACTCCCCCTTCGTAGAACGCGCTGATGTGGTCTTGCCGGTGACCATCTGGGCAGAGGAAGGCGGTCACTACCTCAACCTGGAGGGCCGCCTGCAGAAAACCCAGCCCGTCATTCAATCCCCGGAAGGGGTACATACCAACCTGGAAAGCCTGCAGCGGCTCGCTTTCGCCCTGCGCATCCCGCTTTCGCTAGAATGGCAAACCGCCTTACTCGTTGGGTAATGCATTTGTGGAGGAAATCGTATGACGAAACCGAAAATTTCATCCGATTGGCTGGGCGCCTGCGCCGGTTGCCACATGTCGCTGTTAGATATTGACGAACGGTTGGTTGAAATTGCCGAACTGGCCGATATTCGCGCTACGCCCATCACCGACCTCAAACAACCCGACGAAGAAGGGGTCACGGTAGGCATCCTGAGCGGTGCGGTCAACCTGAGCACCCACGTAGAAGTTGCCAAGCGCATGAGAGAACGCTGTAAAATTCTGGTAGCGTTTGGAGATTGTGCCGTGTTTGGCGGCGTGATTGCGCAGCGCAACTTGTGCGGCACACTGGCGGCCTTACGTCGGGCCTACATTGAGGCAGAGAGCAACGATGAGAGCGCCCAAATTCCCGAACACCCTGACCTGGGCATACCACAAGACGTACAGGCTGTGCACGAAATCATACCGGTAGATGTCTTCCTGCCCGGCTGTCCACCTGACCCGGACGCGATTTACCTGGCACTCAAGGAATTGGCACAAGGACGCCTGCCCAAATTGGAAGGCAAGTTGTTGCACTGGCACTAGAGGCGGAGGAATTTATTATGCAAAAAATCACCATCGAACCCGTCACCCGTATCGAGGGGCATGCAAAAATCAGTATTTATCTGAATGAACAAGGCGAGGTAGACCACTCCTACCTGCATATCAATGAATTCCGCGGCTTTGAAAAATTCTGTGAAGGGCGCATGTTCTTTGAAATGCCGACCATCACCCCGCGCATCTGTGGCATCTGTCCGGTCAGTCATCACCTGGCAGCCGCCAAGGCCGGAGACCAAATCGTAGGAGCAGCGCCGCCCCGAACGGCGAAACTCCTGCGCGAGTTAATGCACATGGGGCAAGTCATCCAAAGCCATGGGATGCACTTCTTTGAATTGGCCGGCCCCGACCTGCTCCTGGGGTTCGATGCTGCCCCTGCGCAACGCAACGTGGTTGGGTTGATTCGGGCCAACCCTGAACTGGCGCTGCGCGCCGTCCGCCTGCGCAAATTTGGACAGGAGATTATCAAAACGTTGGGGGGACGTAAGGTACACCCCAATTTCGCGGTACCCGGAGGGGTCAATCAACCCCTGTCGGCGCGCGGACGAGATGACATCCTAAGCGGCTATGCCGAAGCGTTGGAAACCACTCGCCAGGGGATTGCTATCATCCGCCAATGGGCTGAGACGCACCAGGAAGATATCGAAAAATTCGCGGTCTTCCCCACCGGTTACATGGGCCTGGTCACCCCTCAGGGTGGCCTGGAATTGTACGATGGCGATATTCGCTTAATCAATCCGAGTGGGGAACTTTGGGAACAGTTTCCTCCAGAAGACTACCTGGATTACATCGCCGAACGTGTTGAGCCGTGGAGTTTTCTCAAGTTCCCGTATTACAAAAAATTGGGTTATCCCCAGGGCGTGTATCGCGTTGGGGCACTGGCGCGCTTGAACGTGGCATCCGATATTTCCACCCCCCTGGCGCGTGATGAATGGCTGCGCTTTCGGGCGCTTTCGCCCGATAAGCCCGTCGAGAACACCTTGCACTATCACTATGCCCGCTTGATTGAAGTGCTGTTTGCCCTCGAACGGGTACACGTGTTGCTGGATGACCCCGATATCCTGGGGACAGACATCCTCAACACCCATCGGGAAATGCAGCCGCGTGGCGTCGGCATTTTGGAAGCGCCGCGGGGCACGTTGTTCCACGATTACCACGTGTTGCCCAACGGCCAATTGAAGAGCGTCAACTTGATTGTCGCGACCGGCAACAACAACTGGGCCATGAGCGCAGCGGTGGATAGCGTCGCCAAGACCTACATCCATAAAGGCGAGGTAAGCGAAGGCTTGCTCAACCGCGTGGAGGCTGCCGTGCGCGCTTACGACCCATGCCTATCCTGCTCGACCCATGCCATCGGGCAAATGCCAATCCTGGTGAACATTTTCGCGCCGGACGGCAAATTGCATGCTGAGGTGCGCCGGGATGCCCCCTAAAAAAGCGCTGATTCTCGGCATCGGCAACCCGCTACGCGGTGATGACAGGCTTGGTTGGGAGGTCGCCGAGCAATTGCGTCCCCAGGCAGAGGCAGCCGGTGCCGAAGTGCTGTGCGTTCAGCAACTCAGCATGGATTTAGTGGAGGCGGTTGCCGCGGCTGCGCGCGTGCTGTTTCTGGATGCCAAAGTGGGGCAGCCGGCCGGTCAACTGGAAGTTACCACGCTGAACGGAGACTCGTGCCTGGGCGGTTACGATTCACATTTTTTCGACCCTGCCACGCTATTAGCAGCCGTGCAGGCGCTATATGGGGGACATCCGCCCGCCACGCTGCTTTCCTTGCGTAGCACATATTTTGCATTTGGGGAAACCCTGTCACCGGCAGTGGAGAAAGCCATACCCGACATGGTGGCGCGCGCGCGGGCGTGGTTGATTGCTGACGGTTGATGCTTGTCAAGCGTATGAAGTGGCGTAACTGCTACCTGGTTTTCCAAATCATTCGCGGGTGTTGCTAAACACAAGCGCCTTTCTAATAGACGTATCGTCAGGCTCTGCCTGGCAAGGCCGACCATACCACTGCGTACCATTACATGGCACAAGTGGCACAGATAGGTCGGCGGTACTTTAGTTTGGAGGCGGCGGCGCTCCAACGTGCCGACCCGGAGGGGGCGGCGTTCCCAGGCGCTCCAACGTGCCGACCCGGAGGTCGGCGTCCCCAGGCGCTCCAACGTGCCGACCTGGGGGGGGCGGCGTTCCCACTTTGCCGACCTGGAGGTCGGCGCTCCCAGACGGTTGTCTGCCCTTTTGGAGATTGCCTGCGAGCCTTTGTGGTGAAAAACGCTACCAAGTTAATGAAAATGACACGATAGAACATCATTACCTGACAAACTGCACGCTTACTTGTGATGAGTCACGCTACCCACATTCTCCAAAATATGATAAAAACGGGTAAATTTGCGAAAGGAATGCTTTGCTATGCCTTTGTTCATTATTCGCTTCATGCAAGACCCGATAGCAAACAGTATCGCGGTGCTTGTCCTGCTGGCCTTGTTCTACGGTCTTGGGAGAGCACTGCTGATGTACTACCAGGCAGAGCCGCCTAAACGTCACTACGCCGGTCAATGGCTGGCGGTATTGGCCATTGCCGGCATGGGCGTTTCGGCCTACATGTTCTTCGTAGAAGCCACTCATACGAAGGCCCTTTGCGGCCCGCTGGGCAACTGCAACACCGTACAGCAAAGCCCCTACGCCACCTTGTTTGGTTTCTTACCTGTCGGGCTGTTTGGGCTGCTGGGGTACGCCGCTCTCCTGGCCGTCTGGCTTGTCCAAACCTTTGGCTCACGGCCAATACGCCTGCCGGCGGCCTTTGCGCTGTGGGGTATGTTGCTGTTTGGAAACTTATTTAGCGCTTACCTGACCTTCCTGGAGCCATTTGTTATCGGTACAACCTGCGTGTGGTGTATCACCTCGGCGTTATTGATGTTCTTCTTGCTGTGGATGGATACCCCCCTAATGCTGGAACTTTGGAAGCCTTGGGAATTTGACGAGGAAGACTGAAATCGTATACCAACGCATTTGACTGGAACAGATTTTTAAGTAGCGCGCTATGTCATCGTCTCTGGCAGCCATCACCATCCACATCACAGGTACGCTACAGGGCGTCGGCTTTCGGCCTTTTGTCTATCGCTTAGCCGAGCAATATCGGTTATGCGGTTGGGTACGGCCTACCCCTCAAGGGATGAATATCCTGGTGGAGGGAAGCGAGGACGCCCTGAAGGGTTTCTTGGATAACCTGAGGGAGCAGGCACCCCCTTTGGCACACCTTGACATCCTTGAGGTCGCCTCAATCCCCCCGCGGGGCTTCGCTCATTTTGAAATTATCGCCTCCAGCCCTACCCCGGAAACCTACCAGGTGGTTCCTCCAGATATCCGCATTTGCCCGGATTGCCTGCAAGAATTATTTGATCCCGCCAATCGCCGCTACCGTTACCCTTTCATCAGTTGTGCTCACTGTGGGCCGCGTTATACCATCATGCAGCCTGTTGAGCATGCGAAACACATCGCAGAGGCTTTCCCCATGTGCTCCACATGTGAAGCCGAATACCACAACCCAGAAAGCCGACGGTTTCACGCGCCGCTAACGTCCTGTCCCGATTGCGGGCCAAAAGTCTGGTTGGAAATTCCCCAATTGGGAAGCGATAGCCCGGCCCTGGAGGGTGAGGACGCCGTTCAGGAAGCGCGTCGTTTGCTGGCAAGCGGCAAAATCCTCGCAATCAAAGGGCTGGGGGGCTTTCATCTGGCCTGCGACGCCACCAACCAGGAAGCAGTTGACTTGCTGCGCAGTCGCAAACAATGCCAGGAAAAGCCTTTTGCCGTCATGGTCAACAATTTGGTAGAAGCCGAAAAACATGCAGTTGTTGGACAGGCGGCGCGCGAGTGGATGGCTTCCGCGGAACACCCCATTTTGATTCTGGAGCGCCGCCCGGAAAGTCCAATCGCCCCCGGAGTAGCGCTCAAGCACAATACGCTGGGCATTATGCTGCCATCCACGCCCTTGCAACACCTGCTGCTAGAGCCGGCGCCCGGCCAGCCCAGCGCGCTGGTTATGACCAGCGGCAACCTGAGTGGTAAATCTCCGGTAAAAGACAACCAGGAAGCCCGCCAGCGTTTGAGCAGTCTGGCCGACGCTTTGCTGCTACACGGTCAGGATATTCATGTGCGCTGTGAAGATTCGGTGGTGCGCATTTTCCAGGGGCATACCTACCCCCTCCGGCGGGCACGCGGCTATGTCCCAACACCGCTGATATTGCCCCACAAAGGAGAGCATCTTTTAGCCACGGGTTCAGAACACAACAATACCTTTTGCCTGACGCGTGAACGACATGCCTTTCTGAGCCAGCCCACCGGCAATATCGGCGATTCCGCTACACTGCAATCATACGAGCAAGACATTGCGCACATGGAACACCTGTTCCGTATCCATCCGCAGGCGCTGGCTTGTGACCTGTATTCCAATGCTCTATTGAGGCGCTATGCCGAAGAACGCGCCGCGCGAGAATCCTTGCCCCTAATCAACGTGCAGCATCATCATGCTCACCTGGCTGCCTGCATGGCAGAGAACCACATTCCCCCAGGTGAGCCGGTCATCGGCGCAATTTTTGATGGCTCTGGTTACGGCAGCGATGGCGCGATTTGGGGTGGAGAGATTCTGCTGGGCACCTACCAGTCGTTTGAGCGCTTGTATCACCTGGATTACATCCCGCTCCCCGGTGGAGACCAGCCCGGACAGCAATCCTGGCGGTTGGTCCTGGCCTGGCTGGAACGGGCGGAAATTCCTTGGACACAAGATTTGCCACCGGTAAAACACGCCCTGACCCAGCATCCACAAGCACTGCTCACCTTACAGCGCCAACTGGAACAGGAAATCAACACTCCCCCAACGTCCAGTGTCGGACGGCTATTCGACGCGATGGCCTCCTTGCTAGACGTACGACACGAAAGTACGTGCCAAGATCAAACCGTGTTGGAATTAGAAGCCAGTGCTGCAAATCAAGAGTTTGGTATGTACCCTATGTTGATTACCAATGGGTTGCTTGACCCAATCTTGATGATTCGGCGCATGGTGGAAGATTTACGCCGTGACATACCCAAAGCCGTGATTGCAGCGCGTTTTCACAACACCATGGCGATGACAGTCTATGAGGTTGCCCGGCGCATCCGTACAATGCATGGCATCCGGCGCGTGGCATTGAGTGGAAGCGTATGGCAAAACACGGTGCTGCTGGGACGCACGGCCGAAATGCTGCGTAACGATGACTTTGAGGTGCTGATTCACCGGCATGTGCCCGCCAACGACGGTGGGGTCGCTTTTGGGCAAGCCGTTGTGGCCCGTCAACATTTGGCAAAAGGTTGAAAAGATGCGCAAATATGCCGCCATCTTTCGTACCCAACTGATTAACAGCCTGGCTTATCCGCTCAACTTCGTGGGGCGCAGTCTGATGGTGGTGATGTTCCTTTGGATTTTTTTGCAATTATGGCGCACGGTTTACGCTGTCAATGGGCAGCAAATCATCAACGGGCTGAGTTTACACGATACCCTGTGGTACTTGATGTTGGCCGAGACGTTGGAATTGGGACGCCCGCGCCTGGATAGAGTGATTTCCGCGGCCGTCAAAGATGGCTCCATTGCCTACCTGCTCAACAAGCCTTACGATTTCCTACTGTACCAGTTAAGTGTTGGGTTAGGGGAAAGCCTGCCGCAAATGGGCATCAACGCCCTATTTGGTGGGGCGCTGGTGTGGGTTATGTTGGGGCCACCGCCAGTAGTATGGGGTTGGCCGGGCGCATTCTTGGCGCTGGCAGGTGCCTGGCTGTTGCATTTTTGCGTCAATGCACTCATTGGGCTGGCTGCTTTCATTACCGAGGAAGTAGCGCCGTTTACCTGGATTTATCAAAAAATGGTCTTTGTGCTGGGGGGCATGTTGATTCCACTAGATTTTTACCCCGCCTGGCTGCAAAACATTGTTTACAAATTGCCTTTTTCAGCGATGATGTACGTGCCGGCACGTTTGTTCGTACAACCCACCTGGGAACGCTTCCGACAGGCAATGAGCATTCAGATACTCTGGCTGTTCATTTTGGGCGCTTTGCTAGTGCTGTTTTATCGTCTTGGGTTGCGCCGTCTGGCAATCAACGGAGGCTGAAATGCGAGAGTTGAAGTTCCTGATGGCCTTGTGGCGTACCAATTTACAGGCTGCTATGGAATACCGCGGGGCTTTTATCGGCCAGATTGGGGGGATGATACTCAATAACAGCATCTACTTCGCCGTGTGGGTGATTTTCTTTCAACGTTTTGATGAAATCCGCGGTTGGGGGGTGGACGAGATGTTCCTGGTCTTTGGCGTCACCGCGTCCGCTTTTGGGCTGGTGGTCTTCCTTTTCGGTAACGCGCGCACCCTCAGCGATGTCATCGCTCAGGGGCAGTTGGATTATTACCTGGCGCTGCCGCGTCCGGTGCTCATACACACCCTGGCCAGCCGTAGCATCACCAGTGGGCTGGGGGATATCACCTATGGTGTGCTGAGTTTCCTGTTTTCCGGACAAGTCAATGTGCAAAGTGGCCTGCGCTTCATTACGGGGGTCAGCATTTCAGCCGTAATTTTCCTGTCGTTCATGGTACTTTTGCACAGTTTGTCTTTCTGGTCGGGCTACGTGAGCGCTTTCGTTGATGTGATGGTTAATGCTATGTTCTCGTTCGCTATCTACCCCATCACCCTTTTTGACGGAACAGCCAAACTCCTCCTGTTTACTATCTTACCGGCCGCCTTGATGGGGGCTGTGCCGGCGGAATTTGTGCGTGCCTTCACCTGGTCACATTTACTGCAAATGCTGGTTGGCGCGTTGATTTTGCTGGCGCTTAGTGTGACGGTTTTCTACCGCGGTTTACGGCGCTATGAAAGCGGCAGTGCCTTTCAAATTCAATCTTGACTTCACTGCTGGAATTTGGCGAAACCAGCGGATAGTCCATCTACAACACCTTTGGCCCTTCCTTCGTGCCTTGGTGCCTTTGTGGTGAGATTTTTTATTGTGCCCTATGATCGGTTTCCCCGGGGTTTCCCCTTATTTTTTGAGAAGTCGCCATGAACTCTGTTCACCACCAAGCATGAAAATGTGCTATAACCTGAGCACTCGGCTAACACAGAGGTCGTTT
>DAOTZN010000118.1:0-21412 GCA_034434095.1 Anaerolineales bacterium | reverse complement strand
TTGGGTTGGATTTGGACATCCTCCTCATGTGATAGGTGAGGCTTTTTTATAAGGTTTTAGCGGAAACTAAAGTTCGAATATGGCTGTTGATCGTTTTGGACGTTTTATCGGATACCTGCGTATCAGTTTGACCGATCGCTGTAATTTGCGTTGCGTGTACTGTATGCCGGAGGAGATGACCTTTCGGCCGCGCGCAGAATTGCTTCAGGATGACGAACTCCTGCGACTGGTGCGTATTTTTGCCCGCCTGGGATTTTACAAATTTCGGTTGACCGGTGGGGAACCTACCTTGCGCGCCAATTTGCCGCAACTGGTGCGGGCTATGCGCGACATTCCAGGCGTACAGTCGTTGAGTATGACCACTAACGGCGTATTGCTTGCGCGCATGGCGTCCTCCCTGGCCGAGGCTGGCCTGGATCGTGTGAATGTTAGTTTAGATACCCTTGATCCAGAGCGCTTTCGAGCATTAACTCGTTGGGGGACATTGGATGACGTCATGGCAGGAATCGTTGCTGCGGAGCAAGCCGGATTGAGACCGATGAAAATCAACACTGTGGTGATACGTGGCTACAATGAGACCGATGTTGTAGCGATGGCGAAACTCACCTTGACACATCCGTGGCATGTGCGCTTTATTGAAGTTATGCCTTTTGCTGGCCCCACCGCGTTACAACAAAGTAATGTCGTGAAAGCCGATGAAATGCGAGTACAGATTGAGGCGGCACTTGGCCCATTGCAAGGCGAAGGGAAGTTAGATGGAGAAGCGCGCTTGTATCATTTGCAAAATGCTCAAGGTATGATAGGATTTATTTCCTCAGTGAGTCAACCCTTTTGTGCCAGTTGTACCCGTGCCCGCTTGACATCTGACGGCCGCCTGCGCATGTGCTTGTTGAGCGATTTTGATGTGGATTTGCTCACGCCTCTACGTAATGGCGCATCGGATGATGATTTGCGCACCCTAATTTTGGACACCGTATGGCGCAAGCCCTGGGGACATGGCCTGGCAAAGGGTATGATTCCACTCAATCGTATTATGAGCGAGATAGGTGGTTAGATTTGGGATTGAGTATCCAATCAAGGACAGGTACTCCCTGGCGCGTAGTATTGTTCGATTTAGATGGTACCCTGCGGTATAACGTGCCTGCGCCTAATGATGTTATGTTGGCACAAGCGGTTTCCTTAGGTGCACGCGATAGCGCCGCAGCCCGGAAGCGCGCCTTGCGATGGGCACATTTTTATTGGGCGGATTCGCACACGCTGGCACAAGATTTGCGACATTTTCCCAAAAGAGATACCGATTTTTGGGTGCATTATACTGCTCGACAGTTGATGGCTTTTGGGTGTTCCCGTGCCCAGGCAACGCAGTTGGCCCCTAAGGTGCGGGCTTTCATGTCCAATGAGTACCGCCCGGAAGACCGTTTGTACCCAGGATTGCCCGAACTCCTGGTATCCTTGCGGGAAGCCGGTTATCTTCTGGGGGTGTTGTCCAATCGCTCGCTCCCCTTCCATGACTATATTGAAGAAAAGGGGCTGCGTCCTTATTTTGATTTGGTTTTGGCGGCTGGAGAAATTGGCGTATGGAAGCCATCGCCGCTTATTTTCAGAACTGCTGTGGAACGTATGGGTGTGGCTTCCTATGAAGTGGTGTATGTAGGGGACAATTATTTTGCAGACGTGTTGGGTGCACGGCGTGCCGGTCTTTTCCCTTTGCTTGTTGACCCAGAACAATTATTCTCAGAGATGAATTGCCAATCGATTTCAGTAGTAACGGATGTTACGCCAAATTTCTTGGCGACCATGGCATCCTATCACAAATGTAATTCATTGGCTTCATAAGCACTTCTATAATGATGGCAACTGGCTCGTTTATCCTGTAACGTAACCTTTCCCAAAGTAAATACAACAATACTTTTTGAAAGCAGTCTTTACCAAATCAGCGCTTATTTTTTTTTCCATGGAGTAATGATGCGTGGTGTACGCAAATCTCTCATTTTTCTTGCAATTTATTTGCTGGTGACCTTTAATCTTGACCGATTGTTGTTATGGCAGGGAGATGGTCGGCCGGTACATTTTTTTGTATATATTCTGGTCGTACTGGCACTAGCAACCTATCTGCTTTCATTAGATTTGCAGAGGAGCCCCCTCTATTGGGGATTAATCATTTGGGGTGGGTTGTACGTAGTGATACGCCTGGCATTCTACAAAAATGATCCTTTGTTTGTGGGTACCGCACTTTTTCAAACGATTACCGAATTGGTTGTTGTGTTGCTTTCAGTATTGGTCAGTTACGATTTGGTGCATAATTTGAATGTCATGGAGGACCTGGTAGAAAAAGTGACTTTTGGGACGATGTCACAGCGGGTATTAGATATGCAATTAGCCGAGGAAGAGATTAAAACAGAGATGATTCGTAGCCGCCGCCATGAGCGTCCCTTAACTGTGATGGCTGTGGAGCCAGCTCCTAATGCACTTGATCTCAATATACAACGTGCGGTGCAAGAGGTACAACGTGCTATTACTCGTCGCTACGTATTGGGCAGCCTGGCGAATGCTATTAGCGACGAGGCACGCCGCACTGATTTAATCATTCGCCGTGACCAGCAGGGACGTTTTGTTATTCTCTGCCCGGAAACTACTCTGGAGGGTTCAGCTGTGCTAGCGGATCGTATTCGTGCCAATGTAGCCGAGCGTTTGGGAATTCCGGTTGCTTTTGGGGTAGCGACCTTCCCTGATGAGGCGCTCTCTTTTGATGAATTATTGCGTAAAGCAGAGAGTGACCTGATGAACCCGGTTAAGAACCCCTCCTTGTTCTATGCCAGTGATGCTCCTAAGGCTTAATTTCTTTAACGTTTCTTCTCATTATTTATAAATATGCATTCTCCTACTGAATTCCACTCAACAAAAGCCGTGAAAACGAAAGTCCAGGCCTCTTCCACCCAGCGAGCGCAATCTACTTCCTCCCGGCGCAATCTTCTTGATACGCCGGAAATGGCTTGGCTGCGTCAGTTTGACCCTAATAAGCGCATGCTGAGTATGAAAACGTACTACCGCGCCAAGCGAGTGTTAGACATTTTTATCGTATTGGTGGCAGCACCTTTTTGGTTGCCCTGGATGATAATTATCGCTGCCCTAATCAAAATAAGCGACCCTAAAGCACCGGTTTTCTTCATTCAATACCGTACCGGTCGAGGTGGGCGGCGCTTTGCAATGTACAAATTTCGCACAATGGTACCCAACGCAGAGGAAATGAAGCGTCAACTCATGCACTTGAATGAGTTGGAATGGCCGGATTTCAAAATCACCAATGACCCGCGCGTTACCCGCATAGGCCGTGTTTTACGCAAGACCAGTCTGGATGAATTACCTCAACTGTTCAATGTATTGAAAGGTGATATGAGCCTGGTAGGGCCACGTCCAACTTCCTTTAAGCCGGAAACCTACGATGGCTGGCATACAGAACGCCTGGATGTGGCCCCTGGCTTGACCGGCTTATGGCAAATTATCGGGCGTGGCAGTTCCGAGTTTGATGATCGGGTACGTATGGATGTGGCCTATATTGAACGCCGTTGCCTGTGGTTAGACATCCACATTCTGGTTCGCACGGTATTGGCCGTCTTTCAGCAGAAAGGTGCTTACTGATATGCCCGGTCGCGTGGCATACATCATGTCTCGGTTTCCTCACCTGCCGGAAACCTTTATCCTTCGAGAAATGATTGCATTGGAAAATCTGGGGTGGCAGGTACGCTTATACCCGTTAATTTTTCAACATCAGGCAGTTGTACACCCAGAAGCCCGTCCCTGGTTGAAACGTCTCCGCAAGTTTCCTTTTCTTTCGCTTTCGGTCTTGTGGGAGAACCTGCGAGTCTTGGGGCGCCAACCGCTACGATATCTCTACACATTGGGGCGGGTGCTGTGGGAAAACCGCACCAGCCCCAAATTTTTGTTACGTGCGATTGTTTTATGGCCTAAAATTGTGGCTATGGGAGCCGCCTTGCAGGCTGAAGGCGTGGATTTTATCCATGCACATTACGCCACCCATCCCGCGTTGGCTGCCTGGATTATCCATCAATTGACCGGCTTGCCCTACAGCGTGACGGTACACGCCCACGATATTTTTGTCTGCCACGCCATGTTGGGTACAAAGTTAAAGGGTGCAAGGGCTATCATCGCGATTTCTGAATTCAATCGGCGCTACCTCCGAGACCTTTTGGGCGAATCAATATACACAAAAACACACGTTGTGCACTGTGGCATTGAACCAGAACGCTATCAGGCCAGAGCACGCACCTGGCAAACAGGTGAGCGCTTCGAAATTGTGAACATCGGTAGTCTACAGCCTTACAAAGGGCAACGTTATCTAATTCAGGCTTGTGCACTGCTACGCGAACTGGACATTCCCTTCCGCTGCAGGGTGATTGGCGGCGGTGAGTTACAGTCCGTGCTGCAAGCACAAATCCATGCCCTAGGTTTGGACGAACACATATTTTTACTTGGGCCTCGCACCCAGGATGAAGTGGCCGCCTTACTGGACGAAGCGCATTGTTACGTACAACCCAGCGTCATTACGCCGTCTGGAAAAATGGAAGGCATCCCCGTCGCACTGATGGAAGCCCTGGCCTGTGAATTGCCGGTCGTTGCAACACAGATTTCCGGCATCCCAGAATTAATTCGCCCCCACCAGAGCGGGGTGCTGGTACCCCCGGAAAATGCCCAAGCCCTGGCAGATGCGCTGGTATGGATTTACCAACACCCAGAAGAAGCCCAACAATATGGACAAACGGGCCGTAAACTTGTATTGCAAGAATTTATGCTGCTCGAAAACGCTAAACGCCTCTCTGACCTTTTTGCTCAGATTTATTTTGCAACGGCGTGATGCGCTATTACATTTCACGATCCCATTCAAGCAAAGAAGAAATACACTTATGGAATTACGCTTATACCTTCGTATGTTACGCCGTGGCTGGTGGCTCATCCTACTGACCGCCATCATTGCCACGAATGCTGCTTTGTTAGCAGACTACCTTGCCGTACCCATGTACCAGACCAGTGCGCGCTTTGTAGTTAGCCCCAGTTCCGATGTCATCAGTGGAGGAGACGCGGTTAGCAGCCTGGCAACCCTTGATAAACGCTCGATAGTTTCCACCTATGCTGAATTTCTCAATAGTGGGCGCATTTATCAGGACACAGTAGCCCTTTTGGGCCTAAGTTCAGAGAATCTGCGCGATTATTCTTATAACGCCGTTGTTTTGCCAGATGCCAACATTTTGGAATTAACCGTCATTGGCCCTGATCCGGAATTAGCCGCTACCCTGGCAAACAGTATTGGGCAACGCGCAATTGGTGAAATTCAAGATGTGTACAAGGTATATGACATTCGCTTTTTAGATCCGGCTGTTCCCCCCACCAAACCCTTCAGCCCTAACCCTCTGCGGGATGCCTCCCTGGCGATGGCGCTAGGAGTCGTCACAGGCAGTGCGCTGGCCATTTTGAAGGAACAGATTCAGGCTCCCTTGGATGTTTATCGTCGTCGCCGCATTTTTGATAGTGCCTCCCGAGCCTTTACCAGACGGCACTTCAATCACCGTGTTCAGGAACAAATCGAACGCTCTCCAGATGGTTTGTTCTCGCTAGGTTTGTTACAATTGGCCGGCATGGAAGACTTGATTGATACGTTGCCCCAACCCATCGTTCAACGCATACTTCGGCACGTGACAGACATCTTGCGCAAGGAATTGCGTGGCAATGACATTATCGGACGCTGGAACAACATTCACTTTGCCATCATGCTGCCATCTACGCCTGGGCAAGGTGCAGCACGTACCCTGCGGCGTGTACACCAGGCACTTTCAGAGCCTGTTGAGTTGGAGCCGGGCGGAGATGTGCTGCAATTAGAACCCCATATCGGCATTGTGGTCTACCACAACGGCGATACGTTGCAGAGTTTGAGTCAGCGTTTGGAAGCGTCTGTGGAAGAAGCACGCCGTAGCCAAGATAGCGCTGCCTACTTGATGGAGACAATGGACGGCATCCCTGAGACTAAAGAGAATGTCCGCGTTTAAATCCTCACTACTAAACCTACAGACAACCCGTACTACGCTGGTATTTGTCGGGTTGGCGTTGGGATTTGGTGGCATCGTTGGCGTAGCCGTTTCATCAGGGACGTTGGGTGTTGCCTTGGTTGCTATCTCGCTGGTAGGCGGCAGCCTGGTATTAGGCGCTTTCTCAAACCCTGTGCTGGGGCTAATTGCTTTGGTTTCCATAACCTACCTGCGCTTATCCGATATTCTGGTGCATTATCACTCCCTGCCATCCATAGCCAAACCACTTATTGCTCTGCTGCTTGGTCTGGTATTGATGCGTTGGGTGTTACACAATGAAGAGCCGCGTGGCTGGCCTTTGCCGTTGATGTTGGTCATTGCCTATGCCATTGTCATTCTTCTTTCCCTATTTTTTGCATCCAACTTCAGAGTGGCCGTCGGTGCAGTCAGCGATTTCATCAAAGACGGTATGATTACCGTATTGGTGGTCATGCTCTTTCAAAAGCCGGAAGACTTCCGTAAGGTTGTGTGGTCGCTGCTCTTCGTTGGCATTTTCCTGGGGACTTTGAGTGTCTACCAGTATTTGAGCGGCACTTTCGACAATCTTTATTGGGGCTTTGCGCAAGCCCCGGTGCTCAATATCGTCGGGGAAACCAATCAAGCGCGTATTGCCGGTCCCATTGGGGATCCCAATTTTTACGCTCAAATCATGGCTACCCTGGTTCCATTGGCAATTAATCGCTTTTTTGCAGAAAAACGTATGTTTTGGCGCATTTTGGCCCTTTGGGCGGCTGTGGTCAGCGCGTTGACTGTGATTTTCACCTTTTCGCGCGGTGGATTTCTGGCGCTTGTGGTTGGTTTGCTGGCATTGGCCTTGTATTATCGCCCTTCTCTGCCACAAATTGCCGTCGTAGTGGCTATGGGTGTGGCGCTGCTGCCTTTCTTGCCGGCTGAATACACCGCTCGTTTGAGCACGCTGACGAATTTTTTACCCGGCCGGGGTAATGTGCGCAATGAAGTGTCATTGCGCGGGCGCACCAGTGAATGGATTGTTGCCGGATTGATGTTCCTTGACCACCCTCTGTTGGGGGTGGGAATTCGCAACTACCCAGAACATTACCTGGATTACTCTAGCCGTTTAGGGTTAGACCCCCGGCGAGAAAACCGTGAGCCCCATAGTTTTTACCTGGAAATCGCGGCCGAGAGCGGGTTGGCGGGCATCCTGGTGTTCACGGCAATTTTTTGGTCGCTGTATCGTGGTATAAAAACAGCGCGAGAAACTTTTGAAAAAATAGGCGCACGGGATGAAGCCGCACTAACGGTGGCTTTTGGTGCTGCCATGTTGGCGTATTTGAGCGCAGCCACCTTCATCCATGGCGCCTATCCACGGTACTTCTGGCTTCTCCTGGGGATTGGGTTGGCTTTGCCACAGGTGGCATATACCCTCCAGCAACGCACAAACGAAGCATGAGCATCACCCGTAATTTGACACGCGCCACCCTATGGGGGACTTTTTGGAGTTACGCTTCCTTCTATAGCGGTAAACTCATGGTTTTTGTCAGTACGGTCGTGTTGGCGCGTCTCCTGAGTGAGGAAGACTTTGGCGTCGCAGGCTATGCACTGGTGGTGATTAGTTTTCTACAGGTAATGAGCGACCTCGGCACCGGGCAGGCGATCATTTACCACCGCGATGACCCCGATGCACCCAATACCGGTTTCTGGCTGGGGCTGGGGATGGGCATACTCATGTTTGTCATGACCTGGGCCATTGCCCCCCTTGCAGGGCTTTTCTTTCATGACCAGCGTGCAATACCGGTAACGCGTGCCATAGGCGTTGTTTTCCCCATTGTGGCGGTAGGCAATACCCACGATGTCTTATTGCGTCGAGATCTTTCTTTTGGACGCAAGTTCGTGCCGGATTTCATAACCGCTTTCACCAAGGGGCTGACCTCCATTGGACTAGCCTTCACCGGCTTGGGAGCCTGGAGCCTGATTTGGGGGCAAGTGCTGGGCAAACTGGCTGGGGCGCTCACCTTGTGGCGGGTCTACCCTTGGCGCCCTCGCCTGCGCTTTAACCCTCGCATGGCACGTGCCTTGTTGTCTTTTGGCGTCAACATTATGATTGTCAATGCTATGGGGGCGTTGATTGCCAATGCCGATTACTTGTTGGTTGGTCGTTACATGGGCGCTGCCGCCCTGGGGGTGTATACGCTGGCCTTCCGTCTACCCGACCTTCTGGTGATGCAGTTTTGTTACATTATCGGACGCGTAATTTTCCCCGTGTACACCACGCTGCGCTCCGACCTGGATGCCCTACGCAAAGGGTTTCTCAACACAGCCCGTTATGTCTCATTGATTACCGTGCCCCTGGGCCTGGGGATGGCGCTGGTTGCCCGTCCCGTAGTGTTGACGTTTTTTACCGAGCGTTGGGCAGATGCCATTGCCCCAATGCGTGCCATTGCCATCTATGCGCTTATGCTCTCTCTGGCGTATAATGTGGGGGATGTCTACAAGGCGCAAGGACGCCCACAAATTTTGACCTATATTTCGCTAGGGCGGCTGGCTATCTTGTTGCCTGGTTTATGGTGGGCAGTTACCGGCATCCATACTATCGCTGCGGTGGGGTGGACGCACGCTGCGGTGGCCTTCCTGACCGGCGTTTTGGAACTGGCACTTGCCAGCCGTCTGTTGAAAACACCTTTCCGCGAAATCCTTGAGGCCCTCGCACCGGCACTACTCGCCGGTCTTTTCATGGCGTTGGTTGTTCAGGGCGTCCTGCTTTTGAGTAGCACACTGATACCGGTACTGCAACTCTCCCTGAGTGTTCTTACGGGTGGCGTGGCCTACCTGGGCATTCTGTGGGTTTTTCAGCGTGACATGCTCTTAGCCGCTCTGGACATCCTGCGTGGTGCTATCCAACGCTGATCTGTATCGCCTACCCATTCAAGCCCCAATAACCTTTCCACTGCCAGGGGTGGCTCTGCCCCTACATTCAAAATGCCATGCGTGTCTTACAAATCATTGACCTGCTGCGCGTTGGTGGCGCACAAAAACTGGTAGAAACTTTTGCCCTTCAGGCGGAGCGCTTCAACATGGATTGCACTGTAATCAGCCTGCGCACCGATTTAGGGTCGCCCATCAGCACGGCTCTGGCTATTGCCGGTCGTGACGTGCGCTACATGCCGGCTAACACCCTACTAGACCTGCCGCGCCTGCGCCGTCTGGTAGCCCATTTGCGCGAGAACCGCTACGATGTCGTTCAGGCGCACCTGACCTATGCCAACATTCTGGCGCCCATCGCCGGACGGTTGACCGGTACACCGGTGATTGCCACCCTGCACTCGGTAGGAGAAGACCCGCGCTTTCACAACCCTGCGCGCCGCCTGTTGGAGACCTGGGCTTTACGTTATGGCACCCAAGCAGTGGTGGCGGTGGGCGAACAAGTGGCACAGGCCCATGCCGAACGTCTCGGCAAGCGTCAGATTACGGTGATTCCCAACGCCGTGCCGGAGATGCCGCGTCCTGATGCCACACAAACCGCCGCACTGCGTGCCCGCCTGGACTGTACACCAGGGGCATTAGTGGCCATTGCCGTTGGCCGCCTGGCTGCCCCCAAAGGGTATCCCGACTTGCTGACCGCCTTTGCACAGATCGTCCCCCAGTTCCCCGACGCTTACTTATGGATTGTGGGCAATGGGGTCTTGTGGGATGACCTGCGCAGTGAAGTCCATCGCCTGGGACTTCAAGAGCGAGTAAAATTGCTAGGGCAGCGCAACGATGTGCCCCTTTTGTTGGCCGCGGCAGATGTGTTCGTCAACGCCTCGCACTGGGAGGGGTTGCCCCTGGCCGTTCTGGAGGCGATGATGGCCGGACTGCCGGTCGTGGCGACCAGTGTGGGGGACACCCCGTCCATCTTGCCCCCCGGCACGGGCTTGCTGGTGCCGCCGCATGAACCGGATAAACTGGCCGAGGGGTTACGCACGTTATTTAGCGATGCTTCCCTGCGCCGTCGTTGGGGGCGGGCTGCCCGTGAACATGCCCAGGCCCATTATGGCGTTGACGCCTGGATGCAGCGCCTGGCTGACTTCTACCGTCAAGTGATTGCTAAAAACAAATGATTCGTCCTCGCCCCGCCCAACAAGAAATTTTGACCTACACAGCCGGGAAAATGGGCATTGCCGCCGTCCCCGGCAGCGGTAAAACCTGGATTCTCTCGCTCTTGGCCGCCAACCTGATTTCAGAAGGGTATATTGGTCAAGAGCAAGAAGTGCTGGTTGTTACCCTGGTGAATGCCGCGGTAGAGAATTTTTCGGCGCGCATTAATCAGTTCATCGGTCAGCGTGGGCTCATGCCGCGCATGGGCTATCGCGTCCGCACCTTGCACGGGCTGGCGCACGACATCGTACGCGAACGCCCCGGCCTGGTAGGCCTGTCGGATGACTTTGACATTTTGGATGAACGCGCCACCAATGAAATCCGTCGGGAGATTGCCCACCTGTGGTTGCGCGCCCACCCGAAATTCGTGGAGATCCACCTGGACCCCGAAGTTTCCAACCCCCGCAGGGTCGTTAATTCCAAATTTCCCAAATTGGTCGACGACATCGCACTGGTCTTCATCCGCACTGCCAAGGACCGCCAGTTGACGCCCGAAGAGTTGCGCGCCCGTCTGAATGAACTGCCCGTCCCCCTGCCCCTGGCCGAAATGGGCTGTGATATGTATGAAGACTATCAGCGTGCCCTGGCTTACCGCGGCGCAGTGGATTTCGATGACCTCATCCGTCTGGCATTGCGCGCCCTGCAAAGTGACCCGGATTACCTGGAACGCTTGCATGCCCGCTGGCCGTACATCCTGGAAGATGAAGCCCAGGATAGCAGCCGCTTGCAAGAGCAAATCTTACGCCTGTTGAGCGGGGAGAACGGCAACTGGGTGCGGGTAGGTGACCCCAATCAGGCTATCTACGAAACCTTCACCACCGCTTCTCCCGAACACCTGCGCGCCTTCTTACGTGAACCCTTCGTCATTCGACGAGACTTGCCCGATTCAGGGCGTTCGATGCCCGCCATCATCGACCTTGCGAACTATCTCATCGACTGGACACAACGCTTTCACCCCATCCCGGCAGTGCGCGATGCGCTGAGCGAGCCGTTTATTCGTCCCACACCCCCAGACGACCCGCAACCCAATCCGCCCGACAACCCGCAGGAAATCCGTCTGGTGCTGCGCAAATATACCCCTGACGAAGAACGCAAGGCGGTTGCCGCTTCCCTGGAGCGCTGTTTGAAGGAACACCCCGATTGGACGGTGGCCGCGCTGGTTTCCAGCAATAAATCTGCGGTAGAGTTGAGCAAAATACTTGCCCAACGTGATATCCCCTTCGTGGACGACTTGCTCAAAAGCACCAGCATCACGCGCGCTACCGCCGGGGCTTTAAAACTCGTCTTAGATGCACTTACTTCGCCTACCTCGTCTAAACATCTGGCAAAAACCTATGAAGTCTGGTGGCGGCGCAAACGAGACGATAAGGCTGTTTGGGAACGGGTGAGTGAGCAAGCCGCTTTTTTGCAGCGTTGCCCGCACCCGGAAACCTTTGTGTGGCCCACCCCCGAGGAAGATTACCTCGATACATTACCCAATGACGACCCTGAAGCCCGCGCTGCGCTGGAATCCTTTCGGCAAGTGATGCGCCGCTGGCAGCAGGCCATTCACCTGCCCGTTGATCAGTTGCTGCTTACCATCGGACAGGATTTGTTCGATACGCCCGCCAGACTCGCATTGACCCATAAACTGGCCGCTCTGCTACGCCAGACGCGTGACCTCAACCCCACCTGGGGCTTGAAAGAATTGACCAGGGAACTCTCGGTGATTGCCCAAAACGAACGCCGTTTTATCGGCTTTAGCCAGGAGGACATCGGCTTTGACCCCGAAGCGCACAAAGGCAAGGTAGTTATAGCCACTATCCACAAAGCCAAAGGGCTGGAGTGGGATCGCGTGTATCTGATGTCGGTTAACAATTACGATTTCCCCTCGGGCCAACCGGAAGACACCTACATCTCCGAGCCCTGGTACGTGCAGGGGCGTCTCAACTTGCCGGCCGAAGCGTTAGAGCAACTGCGCGTGGCTTTATCGCCGGATGAAGATTGGTACGAACCTGGACAGGCAACTCAGGCCGCGCGCCTGGAGTACGTACGCGAGCGCCTGCGTTTGCTGTACGTGGGCATCACACGCGCCCGCCGCTCCCTGATTATCACCTGGAACACCGGAAGGGGTTCTTCCCATCCGGCGGTCCCTTTCCAGGCGCTGGCCGATTGGTGGCAGGCAAACCATACGTAAAATGCGGACAGCCGTCAGCGGACGACTGATGCCTGACCAGGCGAAAGGCCTTTTTCCCCTATGTGCTACCTCCTACGGGCGAAACATGTTTCGCCCCTACGTACCCGACTACCCGACTATCCGACTATTTGACTACCCATGCCCCACCTCATCTACTCCCAAACCCAACTCCAGGATTTTGTAGACTGCCGGCGGCGCTTCCAACTGCGCTATCTGATGGAAATTGCCTGGCCGGCGCCTCAAGCCGAGCCGTTACTGGAAAACGAGCGCCACCTGCAACAAGGCGCGGCCTTCCATCGCCTCATGCAGCAGCGTTTTTCCAATATTCCCATCGAGCGTTTGGAAGCCATGCACATGCCCTCTCCCCTGGAGCGCTGGTGGCAGGCCAACCGCAACACCCTGGATGCCTTGTTGCGCGTGTTGGGAGAATCCCCTGCCGCCTTGCATCCCGAAATGGTGCTGATGGATACCCTGGCCAATCGCATCCTATTGGCGCGTTACGACTTGCTGGTTGTCTGGCCGGGCAAGCGCCTCCTGATTTTAGATTGGAAGACCTCCCGCCATCCACCGCACCGCGCCACTCTGGCGAAACGCATTCAATCTCGGCTGTACCCCTTCTTGGCCGCGCGTGCCGGGGCTTTTCTCAACGATGGGGTCCCCTGGCAGCCGGAGCAAATCGAGATGGTGTACTGGTTTGCCGAAGCCCCCACCCAACCGGCGCGTTTCCCCTACACCGCCCAGGCGCTGCACGCCGATGAAACCTTCTTCCGCACCTTGCTGGCAGAAGCGGATTCCTTGCCCGAAAACGACCTCCTGCCGCCGGTAGAAAACACCGCACTGTGCAAGTATTGCGTCTATCGTTCCTTGTGCGAACGAGGCATTCAGGCCGGAGATTTTTGGGAGCAGGAGGGCGACTTTGCCTCCGACGAGGAAGCCCCCGCCTGGCAAATTGACTTCGATGCCATCGAACCGGTTGCGTTTTGAACCTGCGGACCCCCGACCTGCCACCGTACACCCATAGCATGAAACTACACCTGCCCCCTCCCGTTGAGGTTCCTGAAGCCTTGCGCCGCACCGTCGGTGGGCACCCGCTGGTGGCCGAACTGCTCTTCCGGCGCGGCATCCGCACCCCTGAGGCCGCCCGCGCCTTTCTCAATCCCCAATTCGCCCCTACCGTCTCCCCCGAAGACTTGCCCGACCTGCCGCAGGCCGTTGAACGCCTGGCGCGTGCCATCCGCCACGGGGAACGCATTTTGGTATGGGGCGATTTTGATGTTGATGGGCAAACCTCCACCGCACTGCTGGTAGACCTGCTGCGCACCCTGGGCGCCGACGTGCACTTCTACATCCCGTTGCGCGCCACCGAGTCGCATGGCGTCCACCGTGTGCGCCTGGAACACCTGCGCACCGAACCGGGTTTCGACCTGCTGCTGACCTGCGACACGGGCATCACCGCCTATGAGGCTGCCGAAGCGTTGCGCGCCTGGGGCATTCCGCTCATCATCACCGACCACCACGATTTAGGAGAACGCCTGCCGCCCGCCGAAGCAGCCATCAACCCCAAACGCCTGCCGCCCGAACACCCTCTCGCCACCTTGCCCGGCGTGGGTGTGGCCTACCAACTGGCGATAGCCCTGCTGGCTGCCTTCCCGAACTGCAAACGCCCGCCCGAAGACTTCCTCGACCTGGTGGCGCTGGGCATCGTCGCCGATGTGGCCGAACAGCGCGGCGAAACTCGCGTTTTGTTGCAGCGCGGCCTGCAAGCACTGCGGCATACCCAACGCCTGGGGTTGCGCGTACTGGCAAAAACCGCCGGGCTGAACCTGCAAAACCTGGTGGAAGACCACATCGGCTTCACCCTGGGGCCTCGCTTGAACGCCCTGGGCCGCCTGGATGACGCCCGCCCCTCGGTTGGACTGCTCACCACCCAAAACGAAGAACGCGCCACCGCCATTGCCCTGCATCTGGAAACCCTCAACGACCGTCGCCGCTTCCTCACCCATCAGGTTTACCAGGCCGCCTGCGCCCAAATTGAGCGTGACCCCTCGCTGGCGCAATCCCCCGTCATCGTGCTGGGGCAGACTGGCTGGCCGGGAGGTGTCGTCGGCATTGTTGCCAGCCGCCTGGTGGAAGATTATGGTCGCCCGGTCATCCTTTTTTCGATTGGCGAAGACGGCATCGCGCACGGCTCGGCGCGCTCTGTGGAGGGCATTCACATCACCGAAGCGATTGCCGCCCAGGCGGACCTCCTGCTCAAGTACGGCGGACACCCGATGGCCGCCGGTTGTGCGCTCAAAGCGGAAGACCTGGGCGCCTTCCGCCAGGGGTTGGCGCGCACCCTCGGGGACCGCCTCCCCCCTGAGGGGGTCGAACGGGAATTTTGGGTGGATGCTGAATTCCCCTTAGATGACCTCACCCCTAATGTCCAGGCCGACATCGAGCGTCTCGCGCCCTTTGGGGCCGGCAATCCGCAGCCCCTCTTCCTGGCGCGTTCGCTAGAAATCGTCGAAACCCGCATCATCGGCCGCGACCAGACGCACCGCCGCCTGATTCTACGCTCGCCGGGCGGCAAGGAGCATACCGTGCTGTGGTGGAGCAGCGTTGACCAACCCTTGCCGACCGGTGCTTTCGACTTGCTGTATCATGCCCGCTTGGGCACCTATCGTGGCGAACCGCAGTTGCAAATCACCTGGCAGAATGCGCTGCCGGTTGAGGCGCGTGCACCGGTAGAAGTCGCCCCGGTTACCATTGAGGTGGTGGATCTCCGTCAGGCCGACCAGCGCACCCTGGATGGGTGGCGCGCCCGCCCAGATGTGGTGGTGTGGGCCGAGGGTCTGGCGGAGGGGGTAAGACGGCACGATTTATCCCCCGCCAATGTGCTCCTGGTGTGGAGTACGCCGCCCTCGTTTGAGGTCTTTCAGCAGGCCGTGGTACGTGTGCAACCCCGGCAGGTGGCCTTCGTGGGGCGCGACCCGGGCATGGATGAGCCGCGGGCTTTTCTCAATCGTCTGGCCGGGATGGTCAAATATGCCATAGAAAACTATGATGGGAAATTCCCTCTGGGGTCTGCGGCCGCGGCCACCGCGCAACGCCTGGATACGCTGTTTGCCGGGTTGGCCTGGCTGGCCGCCGAAGGGTACATCACCCTGCGCAGCGGGGATGAAGAAACCTACTGGGTGCAACCGGGGAACAAAGTGCGTCAGGTTGAGATGGCCCGTAAGCAAGCCGAACGTGTGCGCTACCTGTTGGAGGAAACCGCCCGTTACCGCCGCTACCTCCAAACCGCCGCCCTGCCCACCTTCCCCCTTGTAAGTACCACCCCGGCTCCCGGATAGTTTTGGATAATGACCGGTGGAGCAATTTCGAAACGCATGCAACAATGCCCCCGGTCTAGGCGTGGGCTTCATCGGCGCGGCACGAGATGCAGTTAACCGGCGAATTTTTTGAGCCATGGGAATTGACTTTTGGTCAAAAAACGTTTATAGTTTACTAGCGTTTGATGAAAGTACGATTTAGCGGGCAGACATACACCTTTCCTCCCACAAAGGCCGCTTTTTCGGGCGTTTTTTGGGGGGCATACATCGAAAATGGTACCATTTACTTTTCTCCCACAAATTGAAATTCGCCACAGTCCCTAAGCAACACAGGCCACTTCTCTGCCGTGTAGGTGGACAATGTCATAATTACACACCGGTTGTGACATTTGTGATCTATAAGCGGTTAGCCGTCTTTTCCCAAATCAATGAGTCATAAAAACTTTGTCCGGTTTTTTAGAAAGCAAAGGCAAAAAACAAATAACAGGAGAATTGAATAAATGAGTTACATCAAAGACAACTTAATGCCAAACGAGGAAGTTCTATTTACTGCTCATGTTCACCCCGCAGTTTTCTTACCTTCCGCTATTTTGTTTGTTATGACTATATTTTTTATTTTAAGCAGTGTAGCAATAAGTAAAGCAGGTTCGTCACCTTCACAGGCTGCTGATGGTGATGGGGCTGGAGTTATGTTGCTTTGCATTTCTATCTTTTTGTTTCTTTACTCAATATGGCTTGGATTACAAGCATTAATTGTAATGTTCACGACAGAGTTCGCGGTTACAAATCGTCGTGTTATTGCCAAAACGGGATTTATTCGTAGGCATACTCTTGAAATGCTTCTCCCTAAAATTGAGAGCGTAGCGGTTAATCAAAATGTTTTGGGCAGGTTGTTAAACTTTGGCACAGTCACCGTAACAGGCACTGGCGGAACAAAAGAAAGTTTCCGCGCAATCTTTGGGCCGCTTGGAGTTAGAAAGAAAATCAATCAAATTATTGAAGGTTATATGCAGCATCAACAAAAACTATCTAATCAACAGGCAGGTGGCTAACAAAGTGTGCTAAGAAACAGTCGCAATCTGTTTCATCCGGTAGGAAGGCCAGCCGCGCCGGCCAGGAGGAGTTGCAGCCGACACGCTCCGCTTCGCCCCACGTGCGGCTGAACCGCGTGCCGTTGGGTAGCCTTCACAAAGGTATAGTGATGACAGATATTGATATTAATCAGATGAGCGAAGAAGAGAGACGTCAATACTTATCTTCGCTATCATGGGATGAACTACTCAAGTATGCTGGAGGACGTAAGACTTACCGCCACGCAGATGGTCCTGCATGGAAGTCGTTGAACGATAAACAGTGTCATATTTGCCATAGACCAATCACAGATGAGGTAAGTCTACGAGTAAAAATAGGTGGTTCTGATTGCCGCCCTAGAATTGAACAAGAGTTGAAACGGGATTCTGAAATGTGGAATCAAATCTCTACTGATGAACTAGAGGTTATCTGGACTATGTTCAATATTTACGGGGTATACATTGGCGGCATAGCGCATAAAGTAAAACAGGTTTATAGAAAACAAGGTCTAATCATTTTTGACCTACAGGATACAGATCAGGTACTTGTAAAGATTGATTCGCAAGAAATAACCTTATTAAGTCGGGAAAAAGCTCGTAAATTATGGAAAGACCACGCATAAAGAGTCTGTACAAAGATTACGCAACAAATTTTCTGTAAATTCGTCCGGCGGCCTTCAGGTCGGGCTGTGGACATGTGGATAATTGGCATATCATTTCGGCTCTCCGTTGCTTTTGCCAGACTCCGGTAACAAAAAAACAGGCCGCCTTGTTTTCAAGGCGGCCTGTGAGGTTCAGAGAGCAAAATCAGGGCGTGGGTGTTGATGTGGGTTGCGCCGTCAGGGTTTCTTGCGCCGCCTGTGTCAGGGTAGCCGAACGGCCGGGGGTAGCGGTGGGCGTTGGGGTGGCGATGTTGACCGGCACGATGATTTTTTGTCCCACGTAAATCGCGGCAGGATCATTAATATCCGGATTCTCTTCCATGATGGCTTCGACGGTGGAGTTGAATTTCGAAGCAATGCTGATCAGGGAATCCAGCGGTTGGACAACATATTCAATCTTCGTGCCGCGTGGCAAGCCGGCAGGCACCTCGGTCGGTGTTGGCGTGCTTTGTCCGGGGGGCGGCACAATCAATTCCTCGCCTACGGTGATGACGCAGTTGTTGTCCAGGCCGTTTAGCATCAGGAAGTATAACAAGTCCACGTTAAAGTGCAAGGCAATATCGTAGCAATTATCCCCTTCTTGCACGATGTACGTAAAGGGTGCGTCGGGCGTGGCGGTTGGCTCAGGGGTTGGGGTATCTGTGGGGGGCGCCGGAGTATCCGTGGGCAGGGCGGTATTTGTAGGCGTGGCGGTGTTTGTTGGGGTGGCGGTATTTGTGGGGGTAGGGGTATCGGTCGCAAGGAAGCCTATGGCAGGCATTCCCCCGTTTTGCATACCGGCAATCAACAGGATGGCACCGGCAACCACCAACACCACCGCCAACCCGCCGATAATGAAGGGCAGGACGTTTTGTCGGCTTTTGCGATACGAAGAAATGACATTTTCAGGGTCAGAAGACTGTTTTTTGCTCATGTTGAATTTTCCTTAAAAAAATGGGTTCTTCTCAAAAGTAGTGGAGACCATAAGGCGCACACGAAAGCCCAAAGGCACGCAGGAAAGGTGCAAGGCTTTGTGTCTAAAAGAACGCTACCAGGCCCCAGGATATTGAGAGGATATAAACAATGCGCTAAACATACCGGAGAATCATGCCCGATTGCAATCTCACATCCATGCGGTGATTGTCCACAACATCATCCGCTTGCACTGAGACGGAACTTTAGTCTGCCGCAAAAGCGAGCGATGCCAACCAGATCATCACCGCACATAAACTGCTGTACAGGGCCTTTTGTTCCCATTTTCGGTATGATAGACTGCATTTTACCCTATTTCACACGAAACGGGACGGCCAACGGCCTGGGCGCTGCGCCCTGTTTTCAGGGAATCCACTGGGGCGCGGCACCATCAATGACTAAACGCAGGGGCTTGTCGCTCGCGGCAATATTCATCATCCAGATTTCGGGCGGCAGGCTAAAGTCATCCTGGTTCGTGCGCAGATAAGCCAGTTGAGCGCCATCTGGGCTCCAGGCAAAGGCGGTGTACGAATAACTCGGCGTGTTGGTAAGCATGGTCGTCTGGCCGGATTGCAGGTCTCGCAGCCACAGTTGCCGTCCCAGGCTCCAGCGCTTGGTATCCAGATACTTGCGCGCAAACGCCAGATAACGCCCATCGGGGGAAATAGCGGGATAAACGTCTTCCACGGGTTGTTCTTCGCTCCAATCCTGGGGGGGCGCGCCTGTGATTGGGTAAGCCCACAAATGGCTGACGAGTGTATCCAGGAGTGTGTTGTTGTCCGCCAGATACGCGTTGGGCAGAGAAAAGAGTTGTGGGGTGATGAAGGCGCTGCCATCGGGATGCCAGGCCCCTTTTTCGCCGGTCTGATTCTCCCATTGGCGTGGCGCGCCACCCTGAGGGGGATAGGCCTGGAAGACCCCTTCGTTGGGCAGGTAGATGCTCAGCCAGCCGGTTGGGCTCCATTGCGGCTGGCGGCTGTGACGCTTCTCCAGGGGGGAAGGGTCGCCGCCATCCAGGGGCAATAACCACACTTGCGGGTAAGCCTGTTGAGGGGGCACATCCGTAGGCGTGCGCTCAAAGGCCAGTTGGGTCTCTGATGAATTGACCTGCGGGTTGGCGCAGATATCCTGTCCACAATCGAGCAGCAAGCGGCTTTCGCCACTGGCTCTATCCAACACGTACAAATCTCCTTGCACGTTGGCGTAGTAAATGTGTTGCCCATCGGGCGAAGCATGGTAGCCGGTGAGGCCGGTAGCGTCAGCGGTCAATTGCTGGACTTCGCCGCTGTCCAGTTGCAGGCGGTAGATATTTGCCGGCGCGTCCCTGCTCGGCCACAAGTAAAGCAACGATGGGGCACTGATGGTAACCTCCCAGGTGACGGTTTTGAGGGAGGGCAAATGCGGCCAGGTTGCCGCCCTGCTCCCCTCGCCAACGCCGACTTGCAAGCGCGTCCCGGCCGGCCAGGCCGTTTGTGGGCGCAGGTGCAGGGTACGAGCATTCTCCCAGATTGGTTCAAAAGGTTGAGGGGGCACGAGAATCAGGCGCGCCATCACACTTTGGGGTTGCATAGGCGCAGAAAATGTGATGACGATATCCGCCTGGGGCAAGATGTCGGTTTGCTCGCTTGGCGGTAAGGGCTTGGGCGTACGCCACCAGGCCAAAGCCAGTAATGCCAGCGCCAGCAGAAAAATTGTGCCAACGAGATTAGGCCAGTTTTTACGTCGCATAAAGTGTATTATGCCACATTCTGACGGATGTACGCGTTTGGAAAGGCATCCAACCTGCCTTGAAAGCGCCGTACATGATAAAATCACCCCTATGAAAAGATGGCAATTTTGGCTCGGTTTAATCATCAGCGCCGTGTTTCTTTACCTGGCGCTGCGCGGCCTGCATTTGAAAGATGTATGGCATGACCTGCAACAGGCGCATTACTGGTGGCTCCTGCCTGGGGTGACGGTGTACTTCATCGGCGTGTGGGCGCGCGCCTGGCGCTGGCACTATCTAATTGCACCGGTGAAGCACGTGCCCACCAAGACCATGTTCCCCATTGTGGCAATTGGCTACATGGGCAACAACATTTACCCGGCACGTGCCGGCGAAGTGCTGCGTGCCGTAGTGCTCAAACGTCGGGAGACCGTACCCATTTCGGCCTCGCTGGCAACCATCATTGTAGAGCGCATCTTTGATGGCGTGGTGATGCTGGCTTTCGTGTTTCTCAACTTGCCTAAATTGGCGACCTTTCAGGGACAATCCGGCTTTGTAGGCAATATTCAAACACTGGCTGCCTGGGGAGCAGGCATTTTCATCCTGGCGCTGGCCGTTTTTTTGTGGGCGGCGATGTACCCTCGTCCGGCCATGCGCATTGGGTTATGGCTGATATCCCACTTTACCCCCGTTGCCTGGCGTAGCCGCATCATTGCCATGACGAACAAATTTCTAGATGGGCTGGCCTCGCTGCGTTCACCCTGGCACGCGCTCATGGTGTTCTTTACCTCGGTGCTTATCTGGCTGCTGGAGACCGGCAAATACTGGTTTGTGATGTATGCCTTCTCCTTCCGGGTCGATTTTTTCACCCTGATGCTGATGAACGGGATTGTTAACCTGGCAACCACCCTGCCCTCCGCACCCGGCTACGTTGGCACGTTTGATGCGCCTGGCATCGCAGTGCTCAAAGCCGCGGGGGTGGCCGGGCCGGTGGCGGCAGCCTATACCCTGGTGCTACACGTGGCCTTATGGGTGCCAATCACTGCGCTGGGTGCGTTTTACCTGCTGCGTGAGGGGCTGGGCAGCGAATGGCAACAAGTGGAAGCCTGATTCCCTCAACTACAACAACGTGACAAACATGCCACTTCCTGAGAAACGAACCATTGCAATTATCGGCGCCGGTGTTACCGGCATGAGTGCAGCCTGGGACCTGGTTCGCGCCGGCCATGAAGTGACCATTTACGAGGCCGGACAAGCCGTTGGCGGCCTGGCGGGCGGCTTTCGTGAAGCGCGGTGGGATTGGTCGGTGGAAAAGTTTTACCACCACTGGTTCCAATCCGA
>DAOTZN010000117.1:0-1997 GCA_034434095.1 Anaerolineales bacterium | reverse complement strand
AGCCGCCTGCGCCAGGGTGAACGGGGTCGAGGGTCATCAATAAATAGCGCTGATGGGCATAGCGGTCGGTATTCATGAGTTCACTCCTTTTTTTCTTTCAGAATTTCAAAGTGCAGTTCTGCCAGGTCGGTCAGTTCGCCGCGCACGGCAGCGGTGATGAGCAGGTCTTTTTCTGAGATGGCTTTCCAGTCCCATTGGGCGTTGGCGAGGGTGTCTTCGACGAATTGGCGGAAGGTTGCATCGGCGATGGATTGCCGCTCCCCCTCGCGCCCAAACCAGCGCTCGCGGGTCGTCTCGATGGTCTGCAAGACCTGCTTCATTTGAGTTTTGCTGAGTTTATCGAAGGTTTGCCAGGTCGTTTCCAGGCGGTCGAGGTCTTCGAGGTAGAAGGGGCGGGAGGGGCGGTCGAGGCGGCGGCTCTGCGTGTCGTAGGTCAGGGCGAAGCGGCGCGAGGCGGCGTCGAGGTAGAGGAAGTCGAAAGTGGAGGGCATCAGGTAAATCGTCTCACCGGGACGCAAATCCGCGGCATGGACAACCCAACACTCTACCACCCCACCGCTGCCATCCGGCCTGGAGGCTTTGAACGCGCGGCGATTGTGGGAATCCGCATTCTGGTCATTACCGCCTGTTTCTAAAAAGACGTAGGGATACCAGCGATCATCGGTATTTCCATCCTTCATGTTCAAAGGAACCTTCCAGTAGATGCAGTATCCTCCGCGTTCTAACTCCAGTTCCAACTCCGCAATGCCGTTTGTGGTTTGGAGCGGATTGCATGATTTGACCTGCCACTGCTCAAAGGTTGTTTGCAAGTTGAACATCGCTTGCCCGGCGTCCAAGACGGCGTGCAGAGGCATACGACGAGGAGCGTAAACACATCCTAAATGCAGAGGTAAGCGGTCACGCACTTTGCCCATTTGTTTTTCATACTTCTCTTTGATGTGGTTCAAGATTTTGAGCGATTTATCTGCCGGTACGAGCATTATAAAGGAGCGAGGCTCAGCAAGAATGGGAATGGCAGTGGCATATTTATTGGACTGGTAGCCTATCTCACGGATGAAAATGCCTTGCAGGAGATTCTTCTTTTGTCCTGCTCGTGTGTCCGAGTTGTACAGGATAGGCTGCTGAGGGGTTCGCGTCAGAAACTGGGCGCGCAGGAAATCTTCTACAAAAATGGCTGCGGCGGCAGGGTCGTTGTGAATGGCAGATTCAGCGCCCAATTGACGTGCGAGGTAACAAAGGTTATCTATGCTGATCAGATAACCTTCAAGATTGTTCTCCGCTGGCACCCATACGAGGCTGAGCTCAGCCGAACCTACTACGAGGTCATAAGCGTGAAAGGGTCCTAAATCAGGTCGTTTATCGAGGTAAATTTTCAGACGGCGGCGGTCATCGCTCAAATCTTTCAAAATCTCGGCTTGGACTTCATTCCAGAAAGTGCGCGTGGTTTCCCAAATGCGCCGCAAGCGGCTGAAGGATGGGGTTTTGGTGGTGATAGGTTTTCCTGTAGTGTTTTGCGGGTCGTGCGGCGCAATGACAAAGAGCGTTTCAAGCAAACGTCCGTCCAGCCAGTGACTCAAATCGAATTGGCCTGTAATAAGCGCCATCCGCCCGTTAACATCGGCAATTTCATCGTTCCAAATGGTCGTATCGGATTGGGAGGTTGCCCATGCTTTAGAGCGGTCGGCACGGCGCTGTTCGCAAATATTGCACACCTTACGGTCTTTGGCTTTTTCGCCTGGACCTTGCGGGCGCAAGCCGCAGACTGTGCAGATTTCATCGACTCTTTCTTGCCAAAATGCACGGATTGTCTCAGGATGAGCAGCAGAGACATACGTTCGAATTAGGAAATCGCCGATTTTGGGCAATTCATCTTTGAAAGAATTCGGCCAATTGGGGTCCTGCCCCCACCAAGGAGTATCTTCCAATTCGATGTGTGGCCGCATTTCCCCGCCAAGTTGAAGATTAAGCCTGCCTTTCACTGTGCCTTGTGCGAACTC
>DAOTZN010000116.1:0-2253 GCA_034434095.1 Anaerolineales bacterium | reverse complement strand
CGCCACAGCACAATGGCCGCCCAGGCCGCATGGATGAACATCAGGATGATAGCCGTCAAGCCACTGTTGCCGTGCACATCGAGCGTCAACCCACCGGCATACTCGAACATCATGCCAGTGCCCCAGGTATCGCAAATCAGGCCCAGGATAAAGAAGGCCAAATGCCAGGGCTTCAGACGTCCGGCCAGACGTTCGCTCCACACGCCAATGGTGTAGAAAATCAGCGCCGAGGTAATGATGATAGTTACAGTTGAACCCATGTTTACTCCTGTGTTCGATGAATTTATCCAGGGCCTGCAGGCTTCAGCCGTCCGGCCCTAATTGTTCTACAAAATCTCCACCACGCCGCGGTTGCCGTCCACGCGCAGGCGTTGGCCGGTGCGGATTTTCTGCGTCGCCTCCCGCACGCCCACCACCGCCGGGATGCCGTATTCGCGCGCCACCACCGAGCCGTGCGCCAGCGCGCCGCCTTTGATCTCACGGGCAAAGAAGAACAACTTGCTTTCCTTCCCGCCCGCCCGTTGGACAGATTTGGCATGAAGATAGTAGGTTTGACCTTTCGAGTTTTTATATGCGAAAGCCATGACATGCTCCTTTCCTTTGGCAGGAAAAATATAGTAAACTCAGTGTAGCACAGATTTTCTAAATGTCAACCAGGAATTTGGATATATGAACTCCAATATGATGATCGTTTCTTCGCTGGAAGAATTACGCTCTGCCCGCGCCATCCTGGACGAGCCAGTCGGGTTGGTGCCGACCATGGGCGCCCTGCACGAGGGACACCTGTCTCTTGTCCGCCGCGCCGCGCAGGAATGCGCCAGCGTGGCCGTCAGCATTTTTGTCAACCCAACCCAGTTCGGGCCGGCCGAAGACCTGTCCTGTTACCCGCGCAACCTGGAACGCGACCTGCGCCTGCTGGAACCGCTGGGCGTGGACCTGGTGTGGACGCCCACAGCCGAAATCATGTATCCAAACGGCTACCAGACCTGGGTCCAGGTAGAAGCGTTGGCCGATCCGCTGGAAGGGGCGCAGCGTCCAGGTCATTTTCGCGGTGTGACGACCGTGGTCGCCAAATTGTTCAACGGCGTCCAACCGGCCAGGGCCTATTTTGGGCAAAAGGACGCCCAGCAGGCAGCCGTCATCCGCCGCATGACGCTGGACCTGAACTTTCCCATCGAGATCGTTGTTTGCCCGACGGTGCGCGAAGCAGACGGGCTGGCTATGTCGAGCCGCAATACCTATCTTAGCCCGGAAGAGCGCCAGGCCGCAACCGTGCTGTTCCGCGCGCTGAACGCCGCCCAATCAGCCTACGAAAACGGGGAACGACAGGCAGAAAAACTGCGCCAGGTTGTAAAAGACGTGTTGGCGGCAGAGCCGCGCGCCCAGGTGCAGTACGTTTCCTGCGCCGACGCCGAGACCCTGCAGGAGTTGGAATTGATCAGCGGCAAGGCCTTGCTCTCGCTGGCCGTCTTCGTCGGTACAACGCGCTTGATAGATAATGTTGTATTGGGGTAGAACTTTGCAAACGTCAAAAAAGACTTGACAAGTTTGTCTTATTCCATATAATTGAAAATTATTTTCAATAAGTGACATGACCGTATCCTCCTGGCTCACCCAACTGCAATCCAACGGCTACCGGCTGACCAACGCCCGCAAGGCGGTGGTTGAGACGGTGGCGCAGACCCGATCCGCGCTCAACCCGCTGGAGGTGTACGAGCAGGCCAGGGCCGCCTGCCCGGGCTTGGGATTGGTGTCGGTCTACCGCACGCTGGAAAAACTGGAAGAACTGCATCTCATCCAGCGCGTGCACCAGCCGGGCGGCTGCAACGCCTACCTGCCGCACGCCGAGGGCCACCAACACCTGATCATCTGCCAGAAATGCGGCCGGGCAGTGTACTTCGAAGGCGATAACCTGGAAGCCTTTTTCGAGCGTGTGGCCGGGGAACACGGGTTCACGGTCACTGAACATTGGCTGCAATTGTTCGGCCTGTGTTCGGAATGCAGCAAAAACTGACAAAGAGGAGTCAACCATGTGTATGTTCTGTGCAGCCATGCCGGCCACGATAGCGGTCGGGGCCAATCTCCAGGCAAAGCAAAACCAGGAGCGGCGTGAGGCCGAAGAACGCGGGCAGGAACCCAAACGCCAGGTTCCGGCCATGGCCTGGAGCGGGCTTGTCCTGGTGGCGCTGGCGTTCGCTTCGGTCCTCTACCACAGTCAATTCGACGGGTAGCGCCGCACAGGCGCGGGCAAGC
>DAOTZN010000115.1:0-2870 GCA_034434095.1 Anaerolineales bacterium | reverse complement strand
TCAATGTGAGCGCGCACCGGGTCCACAATCACCGTGCCCTGGTTGATTAGGGCAGCGATGCGGGCGGCCGCTGCGGCCCCCTGAGCGACGGTATCGGGAATGTCTTTGGGACCCTGGCATGCCCCGGCAATGAAGATGCCTTCTGTCATGGTGGCAACCGGGTCGAGTTTGGGATGGCGTTCTACAAAGAAACCGTTGAAATCGCAGCCCATCTTGAAGCGTTGAGAGATTTCCTTGGCGTCTCGCCGGGCCTCAATTCCCGCGCTGAGGATGACCATGTCTACCGGAATGCGGCGCTGTTTACCGATGAGGGTGTCTTCGACTTGAACGATGAGTTTGCCCTCTTCGCCGGGCAGCCGGGCGGCATCGGTGACTTCTGCCACGCGACCGCGGATGAAGTGGGTTCCTTCCTCCAGCAGACGGTGGTAGAACTCCTCATAGCCCTTGCCGGGGGTGCGCATGTCGATGTAGAAGTTATACACCTCTGCCTCGGGCACACGTTCGTGAACCAGATGAGCAAATTTCAACGAATACATGCAACACACCTTCGAGCAGTATTCGTTGTAATTCTTGTCGCGCGAGCCAACGCAGTGGATGATGGCAATGCGCTTGGGTTTGGTTACGCCATCTCTCAGGACGATTTTGCCGGCTGTTGGCCCGGCCGCGTTGACCATGCGCTCGAATTCCAGACTGCTGAAGACGTTTGCCAGCCTTCCGTAGCCATATTGGGGAATGCGACGGGCATCAAACAAGTCGTAACCGGTGGCAACGATGATGTTGCCTACCTGCAATTGGAGGATTTCATCTTCTTGTTCAAAGTCAATCGCCTTGGTGGGGCAGAAAATCTGACAGGCTTTGCACTTACCCCGAAGGAAGTAGGTGCAATTTTCCTTGTCTATCACCGGGTATTTGGGCACCGCCTGTGGAAAGGGGCGGTAGACTACTTTGCGGTAGCCCAGCCCGGCCTCGAAGACATCATCCACCACCTTCATGGGACATTTTTCTTCACAAATGCCGCAGCCGGTGCAAAGTTCTTCGTTGATATAGCGGGCTTTTTTGCGGACTGTGATAGTGAAATTGCCAATATAACCCTCTACCTCCTCAACCTCGCTGTAACTTAGCAGGGTGATGTTGGGGTGCTGGCCGACCTCGACCATCTTGGGCGTCAGGATGCAGGCCGAACAGTCCAGGGTGGGGAAAGTTTTGTCCAACTGGGCCATGTGCCCGCCGATGCTGGGTTCGCGCTCCACCAGGTAAACATGGTTACCACCATTGGCCAGTTCCAGTGCCGCGGTGATACCGGCGATGCCTCCGCCGACGACCAGGGTGTTGGGATTGATTTCCACCGGAATGCGCTCCAGCGGTTGATGGTGGAGAACGCGTTCCACGGCGGCGTTAATGAGTGCCTTGGCTTTTTGGGTGGCGGCGGCTTTGTCGTTGGTGGCCCACGAATTGTGCTCGCGGATGTTCGCCATTTCGAAGAGGAATGGGTTCAATCCCGCTCGCTGACAGGCTCCCTGGAACGTTGCTTCGTGCATGTGAGGGGAACATGCCGCCACAACCACGCGCGTCAACCCTTTTTCCTTGATGTCATCTTCTATCAAAGCCTGCCCCAGGCTGGAACACATGAATTTGTAATCGCGGGCAATCACGACATTCGGGTGTTCTTCGACCCAGCGAGCAACCGCCTCGACATCCACTGTCCCGGCGATATTTGTCCCGCAGTGGCAGATATAGACGCCAACTTTCTCTTCACTCATGGCTTACTCCCTCCTTCCTGGTGGGCATAGGCAGCGCCTCTTTGGGGGGACGCTGTTTCCTCGGCTCCTTGGGAGGCTCTACGCCGATTTTTGCCAGCGCCGGGCCGGCATCCACAAACTCTTTTCCAAAACCGAGTTCCTCGGCGGGCAGGTCTAGGGCCAAACCGATTAACTGAGTGAAATACAGGATTGGGATGTGGAAATCGGTACCAAAATGCTTGTTGACCGCCTCCTGGTAGGCATCCAGGTTGAGTTGGCACATAGGACATAATGTGGCGATCACATCGGCATCGTAGTCGGCGGCGTTCTTGAGCAATCGGTAGAGCAATTCCAGAGCGACTTCTTCGCTAATCTGAGTCATGTGCCCACCACAACAATGGGTTTTCAATGGGTAATCTACAACGGTGGCGCCCAGTTTTTTCATCAGTTCATCCAGCGTTGTGGGGTATTCTGGGTTGTCGAACGAGCCGGTTTTTGCCGGACGGACAATCAAACATCCGTAGTAGGGCGCTACTCGCAGGTTGTACAAGGGACGGGTGACCTTTTGGGCAATGACATCAAGGCCGACATCATTGGCGAAGATATCCAGCAGGTGACGAACGGTCACGCTGCCGGCTTTGTAGTGTAGGCCACCGGCTGCCAGGGCCGTGTTAACTTGCTCGTTCAACTTGGGTGAGGTTTGCATGTAGTGGTCGGTTTTCTTCAGGTTGAGAAAGCAAGCGCTACATGGGGCGACCAGTTGATTGCCGTTCCCATTGAGATTTTGCTGGGCAGCCAGTGCCAGGTTGCGTCCGATTAACGCATAGGCGGCCAGGGCATCTACTGCGAAGTATTCCGTCGCACCACAGCAGTTCCAGTCGTCCACATTGACGAATTCCAGTCCGAAGGGTTTTGCTAACGCCATGGCAGACTGATGGTAAGCCAGGGCGTTTTTCTCTAGCGAGCATCCGGGGTAATAACCGTATTTCATGACGCATCTCCTAACTGCCTGGCTTTATTGAGAATTGCCTTGAGTTGATTTATGCCTTTGATACGCGTTGGGGTAAAATCCATGCGCCCTTTGCGTATCATCCCCAATCCCAACCCGGAAGCCATACTAATGGCTTTGAG
>DAOTZN010000114.1:0-3301 GCA_034434095.1 Anaerolineales bacterium | reverse complement strand
CACGACATCGCCCGCCTAAAATTGGCCGCCATGAACGTATCCATTGACACCTTGACCGAAGAACAGGTGCGCTACCTCAACTCCTGGCAGGAAGGCACATAGTTCTGCCGCGCGGTTGAACCTGCAATTCACCCTAGAGACGTTGCCTATGCAGCGTCTCTAGGTCTTTAACCTGGGCGCCTTTCCAAAACATCTTCACCCCCAGGTTGAGCAGCCACAAAATAAAAAACTCTCCAGCCTTTTTTCTCCCACAGGCTAGAGAGTCTTGTGCTCCGGGCATTCCCCTCCCCACGAAAGGCCATCCCGAAGCATCCGGTAGATTAAGTTTTAGTACTGGAGTACCATTGTATTCCCAAAACCATCAAAAAGAAACACCCGGCGGACAAAAATCGGACATTCAGGAATTTTCTAGCGCCATATTCACATGGCGGACAAAGGTACCGCACCGGATAAATGCGCGTACCTTCTCGATTTCCGGTCCCCACCAGGCATCCCCCGCCCGATAGGGAACCAACTTACGGACCTCGTGGTGGGCAGCCGAGACCCCACGGCCTAACCTGGCTTCGGGGTTGTCCCGCAGCCGCAAATCCAGCGCCCGGGCCGCACAATAGGCCTCCGTCGCCAGGCAGTGGGCGGTATTCTGCGCAATCTGATAGGCATGTCGCGCCGCCGTCATGGCGTTGGCGTTGTGATCCTCCTGCTCCGCGGAGGTTGGCAGCGAGCGTACCGAATCGGGCGCCGCCAGCGTCTGGTTCTCCAACACCAACGAGGCCGCGGTGTATTGCGGCATCATCATGCCGGAATTCAACCCGGCGGCTTCGGGCGAATCCACCAGCATGGGGGGCAAACCGGCGTTCAACTTGCCATCCGTCAGGCGGAAAACCCGCCGCTCAGAGATGGCCGCCAGTTCCGAAAGTGCAATCCCCAGGAAATCCATCACCATCCCAATCGGCTCCCCGTGAAAATTCCCACCGGAAAGCGCCACCCCGGGCGGAAAAAGCAAGGGGTTATCGGTAGCCGCATTTAACTCTCGTTGCACCACCTGGGTCACAAAGGCCAGTGTCTCGCGTACGGCGCCCTGTACCTGCGGGGCACAACGCAACGAATACGCATCCTGCACCCGTCCGGCCGCATCCACGAGCGTGCTGCCCGCCGTCAGGGCGCGCACACGGGCGGCCACTTGCACCTGTCCAGGGTGATTGCGCGCCAGGTGCAGGCGCTCATCAAAGGCGGTGGAAACTCCCAGCAAGGCCTCCAGGCTCATCGCCAGGGTAATCTCGGCCACTTCCACCAGGTTGTACGCCTCCCAAACCGTCAGCGCCGCCAGGGCCGCTGAAAAGGTGGCCCCGTTGTTAATCGCCAACCCCTCCTTGGGGCCGAGCACCACCCGTGGGATGCCGGCCGCCTGCATGGCGGCTTTGCCACTCATCCATTGCCCCTCGTACCAGGCCTGCCCAGATTCCTCCTCCAGGTCGTGCTCATCGGTCGTCATCACCAAGGCCATGTGCGAGAGGGGCGCTAAATCGCCGGAGGAGCCCAAAGAACCTTGAGCAGGCACCCACGGCGTCACCCCCTGGTTAAGCATCGCCAACAGGGTGTCAATCACCGCCGGGCGTACCCCAGAATGACCGCGCGCCAGCGTATTGGCTCGAATTAACATCGCGGCGCGCACCACCTCATGCGGCAGCGGCGCTCCCGTGGCCACCGCGTGACTGAGAATCAAGTTCCGGCTCAGGCGGGCAGAATCCGCCCCAGAAATGCGCCGGTCGGCAAAAATACCAAAGCCCGTGTTGATGCCATACACGGGCTTTCCGGCATGCACGATGTGCTGCACCCAATGATGGGCGCTTTCAATACGCTGACGGGCATCGGAACTCAATTGTACTGCTTCACCGTGCCTGGCCACGGCCACTACTTCTTCAATCGTCAAGGTATTGCCGGTTAACGTAATCATGCGCTCAATTTTACCAGCCAATATCGCCGGTAGTACGCACATTGGCATCCTTACCGACCACGCGGTACATGGTGACGTTGTTAAACATTTCCCCCAGCAGCCCATCGTGAATCGCCCACGAACGCAAGCGGATATGCTCAACGGCATGCGGCATGCGAAACGGCGTGCTGCCATCCAGTCGGGCCGTCAGCACCCCATCGGGGGCAAAGCCGTCTTCGATTTCTTCCATCAGTTTGCGCCCCACCTGATAGGCAAAACCGTGCTTTTCGAGTAGAACGGCATTGTGATAATACAACGGCTCGGCGTAAAAGCGGTCGTGCCCCAGCAAGGTGACGAAGTTATCGAAGGTCTCGATAATGTTGGACAAAAGCCGTAACCCCCGGCGGATTTGCCCGGGTGCCAGGCCGGCCTGCATGGCGGCGATTTCGGCCGGGATGTTGCGCTGCAATATCCCAAAACGCGTCGGCGAGCCATCCGGCATGCGATCTACATCAAAGCGGGGTGCGTCCGGGTCGTTGACCACATACAGCATGACATGCAGCCGTCCGGTTAAGGTATCCGTAATCTGCCCGTAAAGTATCGGGTCGGGAGCACCGAAAGCGTGGAAGAGCGAGAGTTCCATCACGCTACTGCCGGGCGGACAGACCAGCGAAAGCAATGAACGCCCCTGCGCATCGCGAAAATCGGGGGGGATTTCAAAGCGCGTCAACAATTCGCGGGGGATGAAGTGCGCGTAAATGCGCTGCTTGATGTCTTCTGGCAAGCGGTTAATGCCTGCAATGGAGGCCGGCGGCCAGCCTACATCAATGCCGAAAACGGCGTTCCATTTCTCTCTGCGCATCTCGTGCGGCAATCGTTGCTCGTTTGTCATAGGTTTTCTTCCCTCTGGCCAGTGCAATTTCAATTTTAGCCCGTCCTTCTTTGAGATATACCCGCAACGGGACCAGGGTGAAACCTTTCTCTTGCACCTTGCGTTCCAGGTGATTGATTTCCCTGCGGTTCAGAAGCAATTTACGCCGTCGCTTAGGGTCATGGTTGAAAAACGAGGCCTGACCGTACGGGGCAATGTGCGCCTCAACCAGCCAAACCTCGCCCTCTTCAATGCGCACATAGGCCTCGTTCAGGCTGATTTGCCCGGCGCGAATGGACTTAATCTCCGAGCCTTGCAAAACAATCCCGGCCTCAAAGGTCTCTAACAAAAAGTATTGGAACCGTGCCTTACGGTTCGTCGCCACAACTTTGATGTCTGCCATGTTGCTGATTGTAACATAAATTTGCCGCACTGCGTCACCCCGTAGCGGCTATGCGTGGGGGGCGAGGGCAAGGTAGGGGTGAGTGAGGGCAAGG
>DAOTZN010000113.1:0-7748 GCA_034434095.1 Anaerolineales bacterium | reverse complement strand
TTCATTGACAAAAAAAACTACTCATAGTAAGATAGCGGGCGCTTGGCGAGGTAGCTCAATCGGCAGAGCATCGGACTCATAAGCCGCAGGTTGTGGGTTCAAGTCCCACCCTCGCCACACAAAAAACGCCCCAAATTCTGGGGCGTTTTTTTGTATTACGATTTTGCACAGCGCAAGGACGGGTTACTCTGCAAGCAGCAAGTGGCGCTGGTACAGGCCGTTATAACCATGGGTAAACCCCATTTTGCGCAGGTATTTGGGATGATCGGCGCTGCCCGGCGCGGAGAATAACTTTTGAATGCCGCGCTCCTGGAAATAGGCAGCGTTTTTCTCGTATACAAATCGGCCAATTTGCAGGTCGCGGTAACCGGGAATGACGAAATCTAACAAAATATCTGCGCTATCCGGTGCATTGTTTTGAGGGGCGGCGATAAAAACCCCGGCCGGTACCATGTTGCGCAACACGAAAAACACAATCAAGTCCTCGCGCGGGGGGAGATGAAAGTGGGGGACGAAGCGTTGAATTTCGGCCTGGTGAAACGCAAGAAAGCGCTGCAGGTAGGCTGAATCGGCGCTTACTTCGAGAATGGAGAAGTAATCCTGTTGCCGCCACATTTGGAACAAGTAGTGTAGGTCAATGCCAACGATGAGCGCATTCATAAAGGCCACCGGGTAGGCATGGATTAACAGCCCGTAAACCACAAAAGTCAACGCGCCAACCAGGTTGATGAGCCGCAATTTAAGCAGGGAGCGCATCATCAAAGAAATGGCTACCAGCAACGATCCCAGGTAGCCGATCATTTCAAGCCATAGGTGCATTTTTACCTCCAAGAACATACAACGTGCCCGTTGATGCTAAACGGGCACGTTGGGATACAAGCGCAGCATTATACCGCAGTTTTGCAGATTTGTCTGACAAATTTTTGGCGTAAACTGCCCAAAAATTAGGTTAGCAGAAGCGTTACAAGCACAACCTCTCTAGGGCTGGAAAGTGACCTCCACCGTCATGCCCCAGCGCAGCGCCGGATCGGGATTGGACAGGCGGAGTTTGACGGTATACAGGATGTCGCCGCTCTTGGAGGTGAACACCGGGGCGATTTCGGTAACGGTGGCCTTGAGATTAACGTCGGGCAAGGCGTCTACGCTAACCTCGGCCTGCTGGCCGGTGCTAATCCGCACCACTTCGAGTTCGGTCAGGTCGCTGGTTTCGATGTACCAGGTGCTAAAGTCGGCCAGTTGGATTGCCGGAACTCCTGGCTCCACGTGTTGCCCGATGGTCAGGTTGACTTTGGTCACCGTGCCGTCAAAAGGTGCGACTAGGGTGTATTGCGCCAGCGTATTTTGAGCCGCCGTGACCTGTGCCTTGGCCGCGTTCAAGCGAGTTTCCAGGAGCGCTTTTTGTTCGCTGTCGTAGCCGTTGGCGAGGATGTCGTCGTACACGCGTTTGGCTTCTGCTTCGGCGGCCAGGGCGGCATCCAGGGTGGCGCGCGGCCCGTCGAGCGCTTGCTGGGCGGCCTCCCAGGCTTGGATGGCCGCATGGTAATTGGCGATGGCTGTATCCAGATCGGTTTTGGCTTGTTTGCGCTGTGCATTGGCCTTATCCAGGTCGGCGTAGCGGTCGAAGGTGTCCTGGGCGTCCTGCATGTCTTTCTCTCGGGCGCGCATCGTGGATTCGGCCGCGTCGATGTCGTCCTGCAAGGCCTCGGTGTCCAGCGCATCCCAGGCAGCCTGTGCCTGTGCCTGCGCCGTTTGGGCTTGCTGGTAGACCAGCCAGGCCTGGGCTTTGGCTTGCTCAACATTGCGCAGGAAGGTATCGTAGGCCTGTTGGGCCGCGGTCTGTTCGGCCAGCGCGGCAGTAAGTGCCGCTTGGGCCTGTTCGCTGTCACCCAGGCGGGCGAGTGCTTGCCCTTGGGTGACGGTATCTCCTGCGGATACCAGAATTTCGGTCACCGGGCCGCGGACCCCAGAGGACAGGAAAACATCCCGTGTCGGGACGATATGCCCCTCGGCGATGACCTGCGCCACAGGCGCAGCCGTTGGGGAAACAGGAGCCACCTCGGAGGTCGTTTTGTTTCCGCAGGCACTCAGGAGAAGCGTAAAAATCATAAGGGAGAAAATCCAACGTTTCATAGGTCACCTTTATCGTGGTAGTTGAGTTGGTTATGCGTTTTGTTGAAAATGAGGCGCTATTCATAAGCCAGCACTTCTCGGATGGTGAGACGCGCTGCGTTGCGCGCCGGGAGAACGCTTGCCAGTGTGGATAGGAGAATCACCAGCAGCAACCACAATCCGAAACCGCTAGGGGTGAAGACGACTTCAATGGGGGTGCTGAAAATGGCTCGGCTGACGATACCCGACAAGAGATACGAGAAGGGCACGGCCAGCAAGGCGCCTAATCCCCAAGAAATCAGGCCGATGAACAGCCCCTCGGCGATGACGATGCCCATAATGCGCGTGTTGGTGCCGCCAATGGCGCGCATTATGCCGATTTCGCGTGTGCGCTCCAGGACGTTCATGCCCATCGTTCCGGCCAGCCCCATCGAGCCGACGGAAGCGGTCAGCAGGGCCATAATCAACAGGAAGGAAATCAGGATGTCCAGGCTTTCGGAAGCATCGTCCATGCTGGATAGGCCGGCGGTGGTGTCACTGACCGAGAAGCCCTGCGCCCGGAAGTAGGTATCTAGTTTTTTGCGCATGGTCTCCTGGGAGGCGCGGTCGTGTTGGGTGGTGACAATACGGAAGGAGTAGGCGCGGTTCGCCTGGTTTTGCTCGCGCGATAGGTATTCGTAGGGCGTGTACCCCAGCGTGCCTTCCAGCGAGACAAATTTAAAAATCCCAACCACCTCCCAGTGTTCCTCCTGGCCGTTGATTTTGAGGGGGATGCTATCGCCTATTTGTAAGTTGGGGTAGTAATCCCAAATACTCTCGCTGATGACGATTTTGTGGACGTCGTCTGGGCGCATCCAGCGACCGGCAACCATAATGGGGGAGACCAGGGCGCTCCCGGCCGGCGGGGCCAGGATGTTGATGTTATCGGCCAGCGTACCGTCGGGATACAGAATTTCGGCGTTGGCAAAATCCCAGCCCTCCACTGCGGTTACACCGGGCACTTGCATAGCATAAGAACGTATTTTGTTGATACGGTACGCCTGCTTGAAAGTCACCGAGACATCGGCCAGGAAGTAATTGCCGACCTGCTGCACGAAGCGGTGCAGACTGAGGCGCACATTGAAGACCGAAATGAAAATTGCGCCGCCCATGGTGAGCGTGAACAGGGTCAACACCAGCCGGCGCTTGTTGCGGAAGGTGTTGCGAATGGAAATCAGGATGGGGCGCGGCATGTGGATGCCGCGTCGAGCCAGGAGGTGTGTGGCAGAGAGCAGAAACCGGTCTAGCAACCCCTGGCGGGCGACGTCTTCGCTGCCTGATGCAGCGCGGCTCTCGCTGATGGCCTGTAGGACGGTGACGCGCGTCCCCTGGAGGACCGGCCACAAACCGGACCCCAGAGGGATCAGCAACCCGATGAGAATCTGCACCCCAAAGGCGAGCGGCACCAACCGGTAGCCTTGTAGCGAAAAACCGATGTTGTCGGCAATGAAAAGTGCCAGACCGTAGGCACCTTGCCCGCCTAAGGGGATGGCAATCAAAAGCGCCAGCAGCCCGAAGGTGAGCATCAGCACCAAATACATCCCCAAAATCTGGCGGCTGCGTCCGCCGACCAGTTTCATGACCCCGATATGACGCATGTGCTGTTGCAGCAGCGCGCTGAGCGTGTTGGCAATTAGCGAACTGGACAGTAGCACGATGAGCACGCCCAAGGCCAACAAAATACCCAGCACCGCGTTGACAATGGAGGCTAGCGGGTGTTCGTGGGTTTTAGATTGCCGCGTGAAACCGACGATGTAGTCGTTTTTGGTAATGCGGTCTTTGATGTCGGAGAGGGCGGCGCGCAATTGGGTTTCATCGTCTTGTCCCTGCTTTAGGGTGATGTACAAACGGTTGTAGTTCTGCGGCAAATGCAGGTCGGGCAGGGTGTCGTAGTCAATGTAGCCCAGCGGCGAGGCCAGAAAATCGGCTGCGCTGGTGGCCGGGTCAAGCGCCACACCCACCACGGTCAGCGTTGTGATTTGGTCGTCTGGCAGGCGCACTTCCAGCACGTCACCGGGTTGGACGCCGAGAGTTTCACGGGTGTCTTTTTCCAGAACGATTTCGCCACGGTCTGGGACGACACTCCCGCTCAATAGACGCAAGATATTGACGCGGTTCTTTTCCCAGTTTTGCAGGGCGTGGATATCGAGTTTTGTCCAGGCATCGTTGGGATGCGCGCGCACGTCCAGTGAATCAACGCGGTGGGCTTCGGCATCTGCCACCTGAGAATAGTTGCGCACTACGTCCAAGAGGTCGTTATCAAAGGTCGAAGTGCGCAATTCCAGGTTGGCGGGGTTGTGCGCCGCGTAACTGATGCTCATATCGGTGTCTATGATGACGTAGGCGCCGGTGATGACGCCAATGGCCAGCACCCCAACGGCAATCGAGAAGACCACCAGCAGGGTACGGGCTTTGTTATCCCATAAATCGGAGAGGACTTTTTTCCAGCGAGGGCGCATGAGTAGATTCGGTAATTGGTTGGTTGGATAGTTCGGCGGTGATTTTGTGAAATCGTCTATTTACGAAACAGGCGCGGGCGAGCGCGGCGATCCTGGCGGCGGTTTTCTTGCAGTCGTTGTTGCACAATCCGACCGATGGCCTCCGCCGTCATGGGGGAGATGTCCATCAACCAGTGAAAATCGGAGCGCGCCAGTGCCAGCAACTGCACCGGCTGCTCGGCCGCGCGCACCGAGGCGATGGCTTTGCCGCCGCGTTGCAATTCCACTTCGCCGAAGAAATCGCCCGGCCCCAAACGTGCCAGGGTGACATCTTGTTGACGCTTGCCTTGTAGCACGACATCAACCTGCCCCTCGGCAATGATGAAGAACGTATCTACCGGGCTCCCCTTTTGGATGATGGGCTGCCCGGGGGCAAAAAGTTGTTTCTCGACGCGTTCCATCACCATGCGTAGTTGCTGATGGTTGAGCAATGGCAAGGCTTTGATGAGTGCTTCGTCAATCAATTCGCCATCAGAGATGGCCACCGTGCGCGTGGTGCGGCGCGTCAGCGAGGGGTCGTGCGTGACCATGACGATGGTTTTGCCCTGGTTTGATAATTCTTGGAACAAGTCAATGATGTGTTCCGAAGCGCGTGAATCCAGGTTGCCGGTTGGTTCGTCGGCCACGATGATGGGCGGGTCGTTTGCCAGGGCGCGGGCAATGGCGGCGCTTTGCTGCTGTCCGGTAGAGACGGCGATGGGGAGTTTGTGGGCTTGTTTTTCCAGCCCCACCATTTTCAGGAGTTCCATGGCCCGTTTTGGGCGTTCGTCAAAGGGATACTGCCCAACGTAATCCATCGGTAGCATGACGTTTTCGTGCAGCGTGAGCATGGGCAGCAGTTGGAAGAACTGGAAGACAATCCCCAAGTTTTTGCCGCGCCACAGCGAACGCTGACTTTCGGTCATGGTGTAGATGTCCACCCCGCCAATCAGCACCTGCCCTTCGGTGGGGTGGTCAATGCCGGTGAGCATGTTCAACAGCGTAGACTTTCCACTGCCAGATTTGCCTACAATGGCAACGAATTCTCCGCTCGCAATTTTCAATTCGATACCCTTCAACGCGGTGAAGGTACCCGCTGCGTTGCTGAACGTTTTGACGACGTTCCGCATGTGGATGAGGGGTTGGGTGCTCATGCAACCTCCTCGGCAGTTGCCAACTCGCCATCAACGAGCAGTTGGTAACGCGAAAAGCGTGGCATCAGACCGTGGTCGTGTGTGACCATGAGGATAGTTTTGCCGGCGGCCACTAATTTCTCGAACAGGGAGAAAATGTGGTCGGCAGTGACGGAATCCAGGCTGCCTGTTGGCTCATCGGCCACGATGATGGGTGGGTCGTTTGCCAGGGCGCGGGCAATGGCAACGCGCTGCTTTTGTCCACCGGAGATGAAGGCCGGAATTTTGCGGGCGTGTTCTTCTAATTCCACCAGTTGGAGCAGTTCCATTGCACGCTCGCGGCTCAAACGAGAGTGGTACTGACCGCACAGGTCAATGGGTAGCATGATGTTTTCAATCAACGAGAGCATCGGCAATAACTCAAAGGATTGATACACCACTCCGATATTTTGGCCGCGCCACAGGGAGAGTTCGCTTTCGCTCAGGTCGTGCACGGAAACCGTCCCCTCGGACGTGTGCACCAGCACCCGCCCGGAAGTCAAATCGTCTACGCCGGTAATCATGTTGAGCAAGGTGGATTTTCCGGCGCCGGATTTTCCTAAAATGCCAAAGAATTCTCCGCTTTGCACTTCCAGGTTGATGTTCTTGAGGGCCGGATAATCTCCTGCCGGGCTGTGGTAAACCTTGGTGACGTTTTCTAATGTGATAATCGGCGTACTCATGGTTGCGATTCTCCAAGATGGCCTGATGCGACCAGCATAACCGGCTGAACAATCAGGCCGGTGAACACCTGTCCCATGAATTCAGGCGGGTAGGGAAAATCATTTTCTATCCACCAGCGCATCAATGCAAAAGTTGAGGCAATCAAATGGTTGGCAATGATGGGGATGGGGAACCCCTGGGCGTTTACGCTTTCCAAACTGGTGGCGATGTTGGCGCGGCTTTCTTCTATCAGTGGTCTGAGCAGGGGGGCAGCGCTTTCATCTAACAAGAGCACCCGGAAAATATTTTCGTTTTTCCGGATGTAGGCAAACAAGCGCGCACCTTTCTCGGTCAGGAGTTGCAAATCAGCGACGGGTTCGTAAAGCGCCAGGCGTGTGCTGAGTTCATCCAGCACGTTTTGGGCGACATCTTTTAGCAGGTCATCCAGGCTACTGTAGTGACGGAAGAAGGTGCGGTAGCCGATGTCGGCCTGGGCGGTCACCTCCTGGATGGTGACGTTCCGGTAGCCCTTTTCGAGCGCCAGCGTAATCAAGGCTTTGCGCAAGTGCCGCTTTGTGCGCAGGATTCTACGGTCGGGTACAGCTTTTTTTTGGCTCATTGTGTTCCTTATGGCATATAGTGTGCCATAATCTTACCGCGCTAAAGTAGACGTGTCAAGAGACAAGCAGGAGTGATTTCCCACAAGGATTCGACAGGGGATCAATCCCCGCCTTAGGGCGTGCAGAGGGTAGCGGAAGGCATTGCCTTCCGCTACCCTTAGGATTAGCCCCGCTCTCATCACAGCGGAGGGCATTGCCCTCTGCTACTTTCTGCCCGCATGTCCCTTCGGGGTACAGGTGGCTTCCACGAACTGAAGCAGGACTTCAGTCCGACTCATCACTGTCGTCCTACGCAAAAAAAATCCCCGCATTTCGCGGGGCCGGGGGGCATTTTGCGGTTTGGCCTACAGGCGGGGAACGTTCAGTGTCTGCCCTTCACCTGCAGCGATGAAAACTTGCTCACCGTTTTTCACCAGCCGAACGGGGACGTACACTTCAAAAGAGGTGCCCTGCCGATGAATGCGCTTGCCGGTAACAAAGCGTTTCCCCTCTTGCAGGCGGGCAATTAATGCCTCTCTGGAGAGAATGGTGTGATCCCCAAAAGCCGGGCCGCGTCGTTCGTAGGCGCGTACCCACTGTAATTCCCCATCCGGTGTGTAATGTGCTGCTTCAATTACGCCATCAAATTTTGGTTTGGCAGGCATTGTTTTCACCTCCATGACGTATCG
>DAOTZN010000112.1:0-1955 GCA_034434095.1 Anaerolineales bacterium | reverse complement strand
CCCTCCCACGGCAACGCCCACCCCAGATTGCAACAACTACATTCTGGGAGGTTTCCAATACTATGGCAGCGGCTTGTTAGAAATTCCGGTCTCCAACTACGACTGGAATGACGCCCAGGTACAGGATATCTCCATTGACTGGCAATATGTCGAAGATTTTGGCAACCAGGTACGCGGCCGCAACCCCAGTGTAGACTTTATACAATGGGACGACCTGCGCCGCTCAGACTATAACAGCGGCAGCAACCCCTCGTGGGATTGGAACAATCTACGCCGCCTGGTCTCGACCGATGGCAATGGCGGCAGCCGCTTTAACACGCCTCCGGCCATTTCCGTCAATCCCATTCCGTCCGACAGAAACGATTTTCCGGCCGGGCAAACGCGTTACATCCGCATGGATTTCGATGGGGAGTGGAGTAACTGGCAAAACGATTTGCTAGATAGCGACTATGGCGTCACTATCCACTTCACCAATGGCTGTACCCTCAATCGGCCGGCCACGCCTCGACCTATCCCAACACGCACCCCAACACCTACGCCTCTACCGGCCTGCGAAGGAACCACAAGCCTGCCCGGTCCCATGCTGCCACCTAGCGACGGCTGGTTTGGGCAAGATATCGGCACAGTATATACCGGCACCAGCATTGAAGAAGACGCTGCTATGGCGGATGCCAACCCGCAACGCCAGGTGCGTATCTGCGGCTCAGGCCAGGATATTTGGGGGAGCAGTGATGGCTTCCGTTATGTAGCACGCATGTCCAGCGATGGCATCTTTGAATTCCAGGCTCGTCTGATCGCTTATTCGGCCAACAATAGTTGGTCTAAAGTCGGGCTGATGATTCGCTCGGCTACCAACCCATCGGCGGCCAATGGATTCATGCTCACATCTTACGGAAACGGTAAAAGGTTCCAGTACCGCCGTACTAATGGCGCCTCTACGGGCAGCCAAAGCAGCGGCAGTTATACCTTACCGGTATGGCTTAAGGTGCGCAGGGTGGGCCGTGATGTGTATGGCTTCATCTCCCAAGACGGCACCACCTGGAATTATGTTTCTCATCAAGTAATCAACGACTTGAGCACAGATGTCTACCTTGGATTGGCAGTCACTTCCCATGATGACGGCAATTTTGCGCAGGCCATCTTTGATAATGTGCGCTTGACTACGCCTAGCGCCGGCAGTTGTACGTACAACGAAGACGGCTTTGGTGCGCTGATGCTGGAAGCCGAACACTTCATGAACGCTACCACCGGTGCGACGGGCGACTCCTGGATAGGAACAACTTTCTTCACCGGCTATAGCGGTGACGGCGCCATGATGGCCCAACCCAACGACGGCGACTATACCGGTTTAAACCTGACCGGCCCACGCATGGACTACTCCATCAACTTCCAAACCACCGGGCAGTACTACGTGCTGGTACGCGGACGCGCCGATATTGTTGGCAGCAGCAGCCAGAATGATTCTTTCCACCTCGGGCTGGATGGCAATGGCATTACCAATAGCAGCGGCTACGGTGTCTCCGGGGTAAGAAATAACACCTGGCGCTGGGTAAGCGGCTGGGGCGATCCCTGGAACGATTTTGCTATCATCAATATCACTACTCCTGGAGTGCATACCCTCAACATCTGGATGCGCGAAGATGGCATCATCGTGGACCGCATCTTCTTGCTAAACATGGACGAATACCACGGCAACTACGGGATTACCCCCTGGCGCAGCACCGTGGAAAGCATGATTGATGGCATCGCCTGGGAAAACCCCGGATGGGATCCTTCCTGCAGCGGCTACGTCATCCCAACACCGACGCCTACCCCCACCCCAACGCCTACCGCAACGGCCACCAATACCCCCTACTGTCCTCCAGGTGCATGCACGGCAACCCCAACGCCTATCCCCACCAAAACACCAACACTTATCCCCACCAAAACGCCGACATCGCCGCCTACCAACACTC
>DAOTZN010000111.1:0-42749 GCA_034434095.1 Anaerolineales bacterium | reverse complement strand
AATTTCGGTGCAGGAAGCCTATCAGGCTTATCAGGAAGGCGAATTTGTGCTGGACGTGCGTACCCAACCCGAATGGGATGAATACCATGTCGAAGGTACGACCCTTATTCCCCTGGATGAACTCCCTAATCGCTTAAGCGAATTGCCTAAAGACCAGAAAATTGTGGTGGTGTGCCGTTCTGGAAATCGCAGCGGTGTTGCCACGCAAATTTTGCGAGAAAATGGCTTCCAGGCTACCAGTATGGCCGGTGGACTGAATGCCTGGCGGGCAGCCGGGTATCCTGTGGTGCCTTGACCCCATCCCGGATGGCAAAAGACCTCTACGAATTGTGCAGAAATTCCCCGTGTTGAGAATTCACCGCTCGTATTCATCGAGCGAATCATAGCACCCACAAACAAAAAAGCCCCCGAAATTTTCGGGGGCTTTCAGTTTGCACGTGGTTTTTAGTAGGATACGACGGTTACGTCTGTAGCCTGCAGACCCTTGGGGCCGCGCTCCACGGAAAATTCGACCTGCTGGCCTTCTTCCAGGTTGCGGTAGCCCGAGCCCTGAATAGCCGAGTAGTGCACGAATACATCCTCACCATCTTCGCGAGCGATGAAGCCGTAGCCTTTGGTGCCATTAAACCATTTTACTGTTCCAGTTGTGCGTTCAGACATTTGTTTTGTCTCCTTAGAAAATTGCGCCGGATTTCCGGCCTTGTAGTATTGCGAGAGACACGGTATTTCACCATCGGAACGATGGCACAAAAAAAGCCCATGGATTAACCCATGAGCCGCGCTACTTCCAACGTGTACTACTGGTCTCCAACGCCGCTTATCTTATCAGTAAACCCCTGGCCTGTCAAGGATTTTGAGAGATTACAAAGAAACTCGCTTCTCACGCGCCAGATGATGCTCCAAAGTGTCACCGGCGGTGTAGAAGTTGTCTCCGTTGGTATTTTGTCCCCTGCCCTGAATGGAGCATCAAGGTTTGCCCAGGCGTGAAAAGAAACAATCCCCTTCGCACATGGGAGGGGATTGTTTCTGATGATGATAGGCACGTTGCACGCTGCTTTCTTGGCGATTATGGCCTGTTTTCGATGGTAAATATCTCTCCGGCGCTGCGTGCTTGTACCTCGGGGAAGTAGAACTCGTAGGCGCGTGCCGGGAGCACGCGGTACTCTCCGGGTTGGTTGAGCACCAGGTAGTAGGTCAACTCGTAAGTTCCCGCGGCGAGATATTCCGCCGTCCAGACGATGCGGTCATCATAAACCTGAGGCGCAGAGAAAAGCCACCACATCCAACCATTCACAAAAGGTGTCTCATCGGGCTTGAGGCCCTTTTGTTGGCTGGTCTTGAGACGGGTATCCAGAATTTCTGCCCCGGCGGGCAGGTAATCTTCAACGGCCACGTAATGGGCATCTTGTGGCAAGGACAGCGTGAGGTGTACTTCCACCAGTTGCCCGGCCGGCGCGCGCTGTAGACTGTTTCCCGGGCTGACCTGTCCTTGAGGGTAGTACGCGCGCGCAATGCTCATCCCCTGGGAAAGCGGCGGCAGGTTGGAAACCGGCAGCAGGACGTTCAGCATGGCGCGGTAGTACAGGCGTCCTTGCCCAGGCCCGTGGGAAAATATCAGCGAGTTCGGCTTATCGGGGTACAACTGAGCGATAGGAACGCTGCTGCGCACCGGCGTGAGTTGGGCTTCCCCGGCGGCATTGCCGGAAGCCAGAGGCGAACCATTCAGCGCGGAGCCAAAATCGAAATTCCCGGCCAGTTCGCCGGTGCCTTGCATGACCGCGCTCATCGCCAGCAGGCTCCAGGCGGTTTCATAGGTGGAAGCCCAGCCCTCGGCGCCGCGCGCCGCCATCAGATAGCGCACTGCATCTGGAATCAACGTGGAGGCCGGTTGCCGCAGCGCCAACGCATAAACCACCGCGGCGGTAGATTCCACATCTGAAACCAGGTTGATACGGTAACGTGCATCGCCTTCCCAGTGTGCGCCGCTGGCCGAGCGGATAGCGGCCCCCTGCAAATCCGAGAGCAGGACATCTGCCCCGCTGCTCCCTGGGGGGTAACTCAACGCCAGGAAGGCTTGTGAGGCGGGGCTGAGGCGGCTGCGGTATTCAAACAAGGTGTCCCGATATTTCTCAGCGTCTCTGCCGGCCTGATGCAGCGCAAACAACACCAGCGCCTGGCGGTCTAATACCGCATCCTGTGTGGCTTCTGAAATCGGGGCCAGGGTTGCGAGAAGATAATCAACCGCCTTCTCAATACTGACCGGCACCTCAAAATCGGCCTCGCGTGCCTGAAGCACGCCGAAAAGCACGTAGGCGGTGATGTAGGTGTTCGATTCATCCTCAGGCCACCAACCCCAGCCGCCATCTTCGTTTTGTGTTTCTCCCAAACGTTGTAGGCCGTTCGGGAGAGTACGCTCCAAGCGGGCCTCGAAATCGGGTGCCTTCAACCCTAAATCTTGCATGGCAAGGTAGGCCGCCAGATTGGGCAAGAAGCGCGATAGGGTTTGTTCCGTACATTCGTAGGGATAATGCTCCAGTGCATCCAGCCCACTGACCATGTTCGCCGCCAACGAGGGCGCCAACTCGATTTGCAAATTGCCGCCTGTAGGGACGGCGCTGCGCGGCAGGCTGACTACCTCCAGCAAGTCGCCAGGCTCTGTCAGCACCCCTGCCGTGCTGTAGGTTTGAGGGGTGTTGTAGCGCACGATGGGGAGATCGCCCCACGTCGGTTTGGTGGCGTCGCGCCAGCGGCCTCCCTTGGCCGAGAAGACCACCTCCAGGGTATCGGCCTCGTCAACCGTGCCCCACCAGTCCACGCGCTGATGCTCTCCGGGCTGCAGCGAAATCGTCCGGGCGGCCTGGGCGGGGTCATCCAGCCTAAAGGCGGGCGCCTGTAGTTGCACGTCAACTTGCAAGGGTTCCCCGGTGTTATTGTGTACGATGGCTGCCAGCGGGAAGTGGTCGCCCAGTGTGACAAAGCGCGGTGTCACCGGGCGAATCAGCAACGGTTTGGTAACCACCAACTCGGCTTGGGCACTGCCTACGCGGCCGTCCTGGGTGATGCCGCGCACATCCAGCACCCAGGTTGTCAGGTTGTCGGGCGTTTCAAAGGAGACTTGTGCCTCCCCGTTTGCATCGGTGACGATTTCAGCCTGCCAAAAAGCCGTATCTGGGAATTTTTGACGAATGACGGCAGATAACATCTCGCCTCCGCCGCCACCCAACCCACCGGGCTCTTCTATGCCACGGCGCGTGTAAGCCGCCAACCCGATGCCGGTGCTGATTCTCAACGGCTGTTGGCCGTAAAACGCCTCTTCAATGGGGACACTGTTCGGATCGGCCAACGCCAGCACGGCCTTATCCACTACGGCCAGCGAGAATACGCCCTGTACCGGATTTCCGCCATCGTCGGTAACGCGCAAACGCACCGTGACATCACTCCGAATGCCGGTTTGTGTGGGCAGGTCGGGCAGCGAAACTTGCAGTTGCAGGTGCTGTCTCGCAACCGGCAGATTGACCATGCCATAGCGGAAATCAGGCAGCCCATCGGCGCGCTGCCCCACCAGGGTGACGGTGGCGTACACGTTGGGGGCTTCGGCCTGTCCCAGAGGTAGTGAGATTGTCCCGCCACCGGAGGGCAGCGTGTGCAGTGCGTAGTAGTGAATGCTGCTGCGTTCCAGCGTCACAAGCACCTGCGTATCCACGCCGAACGGGTTAGGCACAAAAATTTGTGCGGTTTCCCCGGGTTCGTACTTCTCCTTGTCGGGCTCGAGGTTTAGTTTTTGGTTTGGCAATGCGGGCCAGGTGCCCTCATCTGCACCGCCCACCCAGAAAAGCATCTCGGTCAACGCGCCCTCGCCGCGCAGCGTGATTTGGTAGATGCCGCTGCGATCGGGCGTAAAGGCCACGCGGGCCGTTCCCCCCGCATCGGTGCTTATCTGCGTCTCTGCCAGGGGGGTGACGATTTTTTCATAACTGGATATGCCCTCTGGATTGTTGGGAGGATGCTGTTTCCAGGTGACTCGTCCAAAGGAAACAGACAAGACGCGACCCCCTGAGGGGTTGCGCTCCCAATCAACGGTGCGCACCTCAAAGGTTCTCTCGTTCCCCGAGGGCGCGACCCATTGTTCTGCTCGTACCCCGATGTAAAACGTGGCCGGATGGGCGTGCACCTCGGCGCGTGCGCTAATCGGGAAGCCGCTCTCATCCGTGCCGGTCACCTCCAGCGTGTAGCGCCGGGTGACTTCCTCCTGTGGTAGGGGGATTGCGAGCGCCAGGTTGCCCTGCGCATCGGTATACCCATCCCCCTCGGCGATTAAGTTTCCATAGTCAAACCCGAAATCCGGGTAGAAGTCGAACCAGTGTATTTCCTCGGGGCCAACGCTGTAGCCTGGAAGTTGAAAAAAATCTGGGTGTTGGTACACTGCCCAGTGTACCGGCAGGTTTCCGGCCGGAGCATCGAAGTAATAGCGTGCACTGACCTGTGCCGAGAGCGTTTGCCCGGCCAGAAGGTCGTTTTCGGCAGGCTGTACCTGCAATTCAAATTCGGGCTTGCGGTAATTTGCCACGAGGAAAGGCAGGTGATTACCGGCATCTTCTCGCCCGCTAAGTTTGATCTCCAGGTTGTACTCGCCGGGTGGGGCGTCGTCCGGTAAGGTGTACTCGCCGCCGGTTGTGCCGTAGGCATTGAGTTGTAGGTCGAACACCTGCAAGGCATTGTAGTTTGCATCCATTACGGTTGCCTGTACCGTTTTTTCAGCCGGCAGTTCATAACGCCCATCGAATTCCTGGCGTACCACGATATTGAAGTGCACCGTTTGCCCTGGGCGGTAGATTGGGCGATCCGAATAGGCGTATATCATCGGGTTGTTGCCTGCAAGCAAGGGAAAGCCGTTGGGCAGCCCCTGGTTCATGTTGCTTTGCACCAGCGAGAAACGCGGGTCACCAGGTTTTGCCAGCACGGCCACGGCCGGAGAAAAACTGGTGGGAGCAGAATCGGGAGGGAGATTTTGGGCGTAGAACATCCCCTGGGCGTCCGTCTGCCCCTGGGTGAGCAGCACCCCCCCAGAATCGTAGATTGCCACCGGAGCACCGGCCACCGGCTGTCCATCTTCCATCTGCGTTGCCCACACCAGGGCGTCATGGGCGCCGCGCTTGAAGGTCAGATTGACCTTGGTGAGGATCAACAAGAAAGGGTCCTTCCGAATCTGGGGGTGGTCTGAAGTTGTTTTCGCATTCAAGCGCACGTAGTACAACCCGGGTTGGCTGTCGGGCAACGGCAGGGTACGCTGTACGATGTTGGTGGGCGGGGCATCCAGGGTGACTTCACGCGTAGAAAGCCCAAACGGGTGGTATTTTTGCAGACTGGAATAATCATCGGAAGTAGTCAACGAGAGAAAATCTTCCAGCGAAACGGGGGCGACCCGCATTTGCACTGCGTTTAGTGATGCGGCCTGTACCGCCAATCCCCCATCGTCCGGTGTGGAGAGGAAGACGTTGTTCCAGGCCTGTGGTGAAAGCAGGAAGAGTGAAGAGGGTAGGGCTTCGGTTTGGATGGTGAAAGTAGCCGCGCTGCCCAACCGCTCCCCCCAGGCATCCGGCAAATCGGGGGAGATAGAGACCGTGTACTCGGTCAGGGGAGAAAAATACCCCCAAATGTTGATTACGGCCTGGTCATTGCTATTTTGATACCATGAATAAGTTGCGTTGTCCACTGCCGGGCTAATGGTCAGATAGTGGGCAAGGGCTTCATTTCGTAAGTCGGTGGGCAGTTGGCCGGCCATGGCGATGCGTATACTTTGGTAGGCGCCAATGGAGGTGTCGAGCAGCCCAATCACCTGCAAGTGCGGGTAGGTCATCCAGGTGGCGGCGTAGGTTTTCTCCAGGGGGGTGCCACCGGCGTTGCTGGCCTGGGCGTCAATGCGCAAGGTGTACGATGTGCCGTAAGCCAGGAGCGTGGAGGGAGAAAGCGTCAGGGTGGTGAAGGTTTCATCCCATGAAAAATTGAGTGCGGCGGCACCTTCCAGGGAAATAGCCGCTTCCACGCTGGCGGGGTCCATCGGCTGGTTGAATGTTACGGTAATCTCGGCATCCAGTGGCAGCAATGCGGAGGTATCGGGCTGCACACTGACAATCTGCGGTTTGGCGGTGCTGAATGACCACGAAGTGGCCTCCTCCAACGGCGTACCGGCCGCACTTTGCAGTGCCGGATTGAGCACGGCGGTGTAAGTTACCCCGCCAAGCATGGCTGGCTGCGGATAAAAAATGTAGGTGCTGGTGTTGAGCCATTCGCCGTGCCCTTGGACGGGCGGATCCAGACTAAAGGCGGGCGGCAAACTTTCCTGGTCGGCACCCAGCGGTACGACAGGACGGTTGAAGGCGGATACGATGGCACTGGAAGGTGAGATATCGGCGCTTCCCGGTGCTGGCAGCAGTTGTGTGGCGCGCAGTGGGCCGGCCACGCGAAAACGTATTGGGACGGGGCGCGCCAATTCTTTGCCGTTTTGCGCCTGTGCACCGCTAGCCAGCATAAAGCGCAGGTCGCTTTCCATGGTAAAGGGCGTTTGCGGGTAAAACGTAACGGCGGCGTCATCTTGCCACTCGAAACGTCCGGAGACATTGCTCTCGACGCGTAACGCGGCCTCCACGGAGGCGCGCTGCATCGGTTGGTTGAAGTAAAAAGTGATGCCTTGGGAGGGGGAAATTTCGCTGCCCAATGGGGGGGATGTCTCAATCAACGCTGGCGGCAGGTCTGGTCGCGGGGTTGCTGTAGGGGGTGGCGGGAGCGTTGGGGTTGCTGGAGACACCTCCTGGCTGTTGCTCAAAGCCGGTAGCGAGCAAGCCATTGAAAGCAACAGAATTGCCGTCAAGAACAGGGTCAGTCTATCTTTAATCATCAGTTTCCTCCTGAACGGAAAATGGACGGCTGTTGATTGAGAAGGGTTCCGTAAAGATTATACCTTGTTCCGACTCATCGACCGTTCTTAATTGGGCGCGGGTGAAGCGGAAAACGTGAAGCGCCGCATAAGGCAGTCTTGCTAAACTTTGACAAAATTTCATTAAAGTGCAGTATACTGTTCTTGAAGGTGCTTCTGGCCGAAAATAAGTACCATCTCAGTAACTTAGGGCCTCTTAGCGTTTTGGATTACAAAGGCTCGATTTAGCCTTTCCTCCGTGCCTTTGGGTGAGCATAACTCGTTTACATTTACCAGATGTATCTTCCCAGTATCGTGGGGCATAAGGAGACTGTCACCTGCCCTGCGTTGCTGAAAAGATACTATCAGATTTTTTGAATCAGCCCCTTACCAAATTATGAAATCTTCTTCTCCATCGTTGCGTGTCTTGTTATTGCACTGGTGGTACAAATTGTTGCCTCCACTGGAACAAAAACGGCGCGGTGAGGTACAAGTACAACTTCGCGAGGCCGCCCGGCCGGATTTCGATTATTTCGTGTTGGTTATTCTCTCTAGCGTGATTGCTACGCTGGGCTTATTGACGAATTCTAGCGCGGTGATTATCGGCGCGATGTTGGTTGCACCGCTCATGTCGCCGGTCATTGGCTTGGGGTTAGCATCTGTCGTCGGCGATGAAGTGTTGTTGGCAGATTCGGTGCGGGCTCTGCTACGCGGTGCGGCACTGGCGATTTTACTGGCTGTAATGTTCACGCTGCTCAATACGCGTTTGCCAGTGCTTGTGCTGGGTGATGCTTTGCCATCTGAAGTTCTGGCGCGCGCATACCCCGGACCAATTGACCTGATGATTGCATTATCCGGCGGGTTGGCGGCTGCTTTTGCATTGGCGCAGCCGCAACTTTCTGCTGCTTTGCCGGGTGTGGCGATTGCCACGGCGTTGATGCCGCCGTTATGTACGATTGGCATTGGTTTGGCGTTGGGAGAATGGCGTATTGCCGGCGGTGCCATGCTGCTCTTTCTCACCAACCTTGTGGCGATTGCTTTTGCCTCCATGCTGGTTTTCGTCTTGTTGGGTTTTCGTACCAATTATGTGGATGAAAGCAAGATGCATCGCAACTTGCGTATCTCCGCTTTTCTGACCTCATTCTTGTTAATTCCGCTCACCTTTCTTTCCTATCGGGCTTTTCAACAAGGTACAGAAGACTACATGATTCGCCAGGCTGTAGCGACAGCGATTCCCGACATTCCGGGGGTGGAACTGGTCTCGGTAGACTACGCGCGTCGGAGCGATCTGCTACAGTTAAATATCACCGTACGCGCGGACCATGAACTGCGTTATGCGGAGACGAAAACCCTGCAACAAAACATTTTAAATGACCTGCATGGACTGGCGAAGGATATCAAGATTGGAATGGCTTTTAACCAAATTTTGGTGGAGCGTTTGAATCCGGAAATTCCGCCCACGCCGACCTATACCCTTACCCCCAGCCCGACCAATACCCTGGGACCCAGCCCGACGGCCACGTCTACGGCCACTCTCACGCCAACGTCTACGCCTACGCTGACGAGTACATCTACACCCTCCAGTACGCCTACCCAGACGCTTACTCCGACCCATACACCCACGCCGGTGGATGCGCGTACTTTCAATGTGATTTTCCCCGGCCTTTATATCCGCCAAACACCTGGCGGCCCGATAATAGGGACGCTGCGTCCCTATCAGCATATCACCGTGTTGTATGGACGTGTAGTGCTGAATGGCATGGTGTGGGTTGAGGTTATGGATGATGATGGACGAGTTGGTTGGGTTCCAGAAGCGTATATTTTCCCCTTTACACCTACCCCCACTCCAAGCCCAACGCGTACACCTACGCCTACGCACCTACCGTAGTCCTCTCTTCTTATGTATGTTTAACAGGAGTACAACGAACAGGCGGGTATAATTTATGCACCTTTTCCTTTTCTACTTGTGAGGTAATAAGCGCATGATGCGATTTGACCGTTTTACAGAAAGAGCGCAAGAGGCAGCCCAACGTGCTGCTGAGATTATTCAGCGCTATGGACATAATCAAATAGATACAGAACACATTTTATTGGCGCTCATTGAACAACCGGAAGGTGTTATTCCGCAAATTTTGGAGATGCTTAATGTGAGCGCGCAGGCCCTTAGTGAGCGCTTAGATTATATTCTGCGCACCAGTCCGAAGGCCAATATTTTCGGTGGAGGCGCCGGACAGATTTTCATCACACCACGCGTCAAGCGTATCATTGATTTGGCAAATGAAGAAGCCAATCGCTTGAAGGATGAGTACATCTCTACCGAACACATCTTTCTGGCGATTCTGAGTGAACGCAGCACCCCGGCCGCCCGGCTGTTGGAAGGTGCAGGCGTGACGCGTGAGCGTGTTTACGAAGCGATTCAACACATCCGCGGTGGGCAAAAAGTGACCGATCGACAGGCGGAGACGCGTTATCGTACGTTGGAAAAATACTCTATTGATTTGACCAAGGCCGCCCATGAAGGCAAATTGGATCCGGTGATTGGCCGTGACGCCGAAATTTTGCGCGTCATCCAGATTTTGTGTCGCCGCACCAAAAATAACCCGGTTCTAATCGGAGAGGCTGGCGTAGGCAAGACAGCCATCGTCGAGGGCTTAGCACAAAAAATCGTCAACAACGATGTGCCTGAAATTTTGAGTGGCAAGCGCATTGTCTCGCTTGACTTGGGTGCAATGATTGCCGGTTCCCGTTTCCGTGGTGAGTTTGAAGAACGGTTGAAAGCCGCCATGGATGAAGTCAAGCGTGCCGAAGGCGACGTGATTTTGTTCATTGATGAATTGCATACCGTAGTGGGTGCAGGCGCTGCTCAGGGCACGATGGATGCTTCCAATATGCTCAAACCGGCACTGGCGCGTGGTGAATTGCAGTGTGTAGGCGCAACCACGTTGGATGAATATCACAAGTACATCGAAAAAGATGCCGCTTTGGAGCGCCGTTTTGCCCCCGTCTACGTGGAGGAACCTTCGGTTGAAGACACGATTGAAATGTTGCGTGGCCTACGAGACCGTTACGAAGCCCACCACAAAGTGCACTTCTCAGACGATGCTTTGGTTGCTGCGGCGCGACTTTCCGACAGGTACGTTACCGATCGCCATTTGCCTGATAAAGCCATTGATTTGATCGACGAAGCCGCATCCAAACTACGCGTGGCTTTGTACTCTTTGCCACCGGAGTTAAAGACCATCAAATCTGAAATTGACCGCTTGGCGGCGGAGGAGGAACAGGCCGGCATAGAGCGAGACTACGAACGCGCGGCGCAGAAGAAAGCCGAACGCTTGCGCCTGGAAGAATCTTTCCGTTTGAAACGTGACCAATGGGAATCGGAACATCAGTTAGATGAGGTGGTGGATGCTAATGACATTGCTGAAGTAGTGTCGCAATGGACGGGGATCCCCTTACACCAAATGCTCGAAACGGAAGCCGAAAAGTTGTTGCACATGGAGGAGCGTTTGAAAGAACGCGTAATCGGGCAAGATGCGGCTATTCAGGCTATCTCTGATGCCATCCGTCGAGCACGCTCTGGCCTCAAAGATCCTCGCCGGCCAATTGGTTCTTTTATTTTTATTGGGCCTTCTGGGGTTGGCAAGACCGAACTTGCCAAAGTGCTGGCTGATTTCCTCTTCGACGATGAAGACGCGTTGGTGCGCATAGACATGAGCGAATACCGTGAACAGCATACCGTCTCGCGTCTGTTTGGGGCGCCTCCAGGTTATGTCGGCTATGAAGAAGGTGGTCAACTGACGGAGGCGGTACGTCGGCGTCCCTATCGCGTAGTGTTGTTCGACGAAATTGAAAAAGCACACCCTGAAGTCTGGAACGCTTTATTGCAGATTCTAGATGATGGCCGTCTGACCGATGGTCAGGGGCGCACGGTTGACTTCCGAAATACCGTGTTGATTATGACCAGCAACTTGGGTACCGAGTATGTGCGTAACGCCGGCAGTTTGGGCTTCTTGCGCCCAGATGATAGCGATGAAGTTAAGCAAGCACATGCCAAAATTGAGAAGGCGCTCAAGAGCACTTTCCGCCCCGAATTTCTCAATCGCGTGGACGAGATCATTACCTTTTCCCCGCTATCGCGAGAAGATATGCGTGCTATTGTGTCGTTGCAGATGAAGGAGGTCAGTCAACGACTAGAGGAACGCGGTTTGCAGGTAACACTTAGTGATGCGGCTGCCAATTGGTTGGCCGATATTGGTTACGAACCGGCCTTTGGCGCCCGTCCATTGCGTCGGGCCCTGCAAAAATATGTGGAAAGCCCACTCTCTATCAAGTTATTGGCCGGTGAATTTAAGGAAGGGGATCTTATCCTTGTGGATGAGGAAAATGACCAATTGGTCTTTCGTCATCAGAAAGAAAAGCAAATGCAGGTAGACGAAATTGCGTCTGCTGATGCGCAAGTGTGAACACATTGAATGCGACGAGGGTGTTTCACAATGCAATTTGTGAAACGCCCTCGCTTTTTTGTGTGTGAGTCTATTGTAAAAACGCAAAATCTGAACGCGAAGTCGGCAGGACGCAAAGAAATCAAGGTTTGTGACAAGCGAAGTACCTGACCCGAGCAAAGGGTCTGTCTAAAATTTACTTTCTTTTTTCTGAGAAGCGGGGGGCATTGCCCTCCGCTACCCCTTTCAGGAACTGCCTGCGCCAGTGCCGCCCTGGACTGTCTGTCCATGACAGTCAGGTACATGTGAGGCAGGACTTCGGTCCGACTCCCCGCTCCATAGATGGGGGATTTGGTATGTTGCAGGTGTTCCGCATCCAAAGGTGACAGGCTGGAAAGCCAGTCCCACACGCAAGGTGTCCATATATTTGGGGCACCAAATGGGCCATGCCGTAAGAGATTTACGCTATTACAAGTAGGGGGTGATTGTAAAAATGATAAACGTCATCGAGTTGGGGATATTTGCCACTAGAAAATTTGAAATGTCTTTCCTAAACTATTACTTATTGTGCGGTATGCGAATAGTGGAGGAGCACATGCCAGGTGTTGTGCAGACTTATCGAATTATGGATAAAAAACTTTTTCGGACGGATGATTTAAACAGTCACTGGTTATTTGACAAACTAACCCCGGATGAGCGTGTGGTGATCGCCCCCCTGTTTAAGGTAATGGTTTACCCCGATCAGACAATCATTTTTACCCAAGGTTTTCCGGCGCGTTATTTGTATTTTCTTTCGCAGGGAGAAGTCATCATTCGCCATAAGCCGGATGACGGTGATCCTTTGATTGTGGCACGTATTCAGCCAGGCGGCGTTTTTGGTTGGTCGGCGGCATTGATGCGTCCGTACTATTCTTCAAGTGCGATCACGGTTGGCAAAACGGAAGTTTTGCGCTTGCATAACCAAGAATTACGTCATTTCTATCAAAAGAACCCGCGTTGTGGCGAACGTTTGGTAGAATTACTCTCGGTATCTATTGCTGCACGCTTGCATAGTCCGAGAGAGCAGGTGCTTTCTTTACTGCAAGAGCATCTACAGCACCCCATTACGGCAGAGTAGTGAGTATGTAGGAGGTTCAGATGGGCACGGTAGTAGAAGACAAATTGCGTTTGCAAGTATTAATTAGCAACTTGAGCGCATATATCGAGCAATTTCATGGGGGCTCAGTAGAACTGGTGGATTATGATGGTAAAACGGTGAAAGTGCACTTAGGTGGTGCATGCGCGACCTGTGACCTACTACCTACCACCTTGCATGGTTGGGTAGAAGGTACCATTCGCCAATTTTTCCCAGATATTGAATCTGTTGAAGCGGTTCAAGAGACAGATTAACTTTTGTACGAACTAAAAATAACCCCTCATCACAAGGGGTTATTTTTAGTTAGGGTTGCACCCTGGCGCTTTTTTATTTGCCTGCAAATTTACATGAGTTTTCGCGGGGGGATTGCTTTCTCCACGCCGCGCTCGGGGCGCAGGAACACAACAGGTTGTGTAGGATAGATTGGAAAATCTGCCCCGCACAGCGCTTGTGAAATTGTGCTTTTAGGCTGTTCCTGCCGTGGGTTCATTAGCCGGTAAGGGGTTACGGGCAAGAAAATCTTCTACCAGGAGTAAATTATTTGCGGCTCGCTGCACGGTACGCAATAGTGTGTTCATGGTGGAGATTTCTTCTAATTGCTCGGTTACAAACCAGCGCAGGAAATCCTGAGAAATGAAATCGCCTTCCTGTACTGCAATTCCCATCAGGTTATTAATCTGACGGGTGACTTCTTCTTCCCAGGTTAGAGAAAGTTGCACCGCCTCTTCAGCGTTTTCAAAGTTGTCTTTAGGCGCTTCGATGTTCGGAATGCGTACCTGCCCGCCTGTTTCGGTGACGTAATGCACGAATTTCATCGCGTGCATGTGTTCTTCTTCTGCTTGTCGATAGAAAAAAGCAGCGAGTTGTGGCAAGTCTTCTCGATCGAAATATGAGGCAATGCTAACATATTGCAAACTGGCGCCAAATTCACGGCCTATTTGATCGTTGATGGCTTGTTCCAAAGTTTTGCTGATTAACATAGGGCTTCCTTTCTAGAGATGGTTTATCTCCAATGAAACTTACTGTAGAATTACGGTACAAGATTTTGTTTTGGCTGCGAAGCGACAGTGTTATATATCAGTTTTACCACAGATAAGGTCTCCTTACCAGTTGCCATGAGTTTGTTATGGAAGATTTTGCCAAGTTGCTTGACGTTGGCTTGCCCTTATGCTAGTATGTTTGATAAATAAGATGCCATCACTAAGTTCTTTGGGTAGGTGGCGGGTAGTTTCATCCCGATATAGAAGGAGTGAGAAAATATGAAACTCAAGCGCTTTTTTGTTTTTGCCATGGTTGTGCTCTTGGCTCTTGGATTAGCCGCCTGTAATCGTTCGGCATCTCAAGGCCCTGGTGGCTCAACATCCCCTCAGGGTACATCGGCTATGCCCAACCCCAACGCTTTGAGCAACGAATTTATGACCCAGACGGCAGTGGCACAGCAAAGTGGTGAACAAGGGAACGTTCAGCCTGTTGCCCCCACCAATACACCCATGCCACAGGTGGTACCGACAGCGATCCCTACGCAAGAGCCAACTCCTCTGCCGCAGCCTTCGCCTACACCTGGTATACCCGGTCAATATGTATTGCAAAAGGGCGAATTCCCTTATTGCATCGCTCGTCGTTTTAATATTAATCCGGATGAGTTATTGGCTGCCAATAACCTTTCAAAAAGTGCACAATCTTTCCCCGGACAGACGTTGGCCATTCCTAAGGGGGCCAAACCTTTCCCCGGAAAGCGTGCTTTATTACCGCACCCGGCCAGTTATACGGTGAAAAGCGGCGATACAATTTACACCATTGCCTGCGCTTTTGGGGATGTAGACCCGGCCGCCATTGTGGCCGCAAATAACCTCGAGGCACCATACTCTCTGACCGTTGGACAACAACTCAATGTCCCCTAATCTACTTTTTCTTTGACCAATTGGCAACCCTCTGGAGAAGCAGCCAGAGGGTTGCGTTGTTTCCCGAAAGGAAGATGGCATGAAGTTTATTCCCCTACAAAGTGAAATTCTCTACCGTGGCCGAGTTTTTACCTTGCGGCAGGACACTGTCCAACTGCCCGATGGAGGCAGCACCCAACTCGATATCTTGCAGCATAATGGCGGCGTAGCGATTGTGCCCTTGGATGCAGAGGGTAATGTCTGGTTTGTGCGTCAGTATCGACAGGCGGCTGGTCAATTGTTGTTAGAGATTCCGGCGGGTACATTGGAAAAAGGCGAAAGCCCGGAAGAAAACGCACACCGTGAGTTGCAAGAGGAGATTGGCATGAATGCCCGCCGGATCACGCCTATTGGATCGTGTTTTTTGGCGCCGGGTTATTCTACGGAGTATATGCACCTGTTTTTGGCGCGTGACCTCTTCCCGGCACGGTTGCCAGCCGATGATGATGAATTCATCGAAGTGGTGCGTATACCTTTTGAAAAAGCCCTGGCACTTATTTCGGAAGGCGCTTTTCGGGATGCCAAAACCATTTTGGGGTTATTGTGGACGCAGCAGATTCTGTCTGCAGGGGGCCATTGATCTCAAGAACCGCGGTCTGGCAAAACCAAAGGGGAGCCGAAATAACAGTCCACAATCCACAGATGGACGCAGATTTTTAAATCATTCTTCGACAAAAGCCTATGTCAATCTGCGGTCAAGTAAAAAACGCTAGAGTCCAATTTTCAACTTTCCATTTTTTTCAATAACAGTCTGAGTTCGGCTTGTGCCTGCCCGCTGTTCTGAAAGTGGATGCCATGCCAACCGGCCGCGCGGGCGGCTTCTATGTTTTGTTGAAAATCGTCCACGAAAATGATGCTCTCAGGAGGGGCTTCCAGGTGTGTCTGTACCCGAGTGTAGATCTCTGGATCGGGCTTGGCCAGCCCCAGTTCGGCAGAGATGAAGATGTGGTCGAAGGCATCGGCGATGTGCCAATACCGTTCCAGGCCAGCGCGCAGGTCGTCCCAGGCATTGCTCAGCAGTGCCGTGCGGTAACGCCCATTGGAGGTGCGCAGAGAGCGTAGTAAGGTGATCAGGTCTTCATCCAATTGGTCACCACCCCAAAAGGCGCGTTGCAATGCTGGAATTTCTTCGGGTGGCCAATTTAACTGGCTGGCTACTGCCAGCCAGTGTTGTTCAGCCGAAAGTTTTCCCACACTTGCCAGACGGGCGCTTTGGCTGCCGAAGACGATTTCATCAAGTGCTTCGTAGGTTAAGCCCAAAAATTCGGCTAATTGGGTGCGCGGCGCGCGATCTTCGGTGCGCAGCAGCACTCCGCCAAAATCAAAGATAATGGTAAGTGGTGTAGCGTTCATAGACTGATTATCCTTTCTGTTGAGAAAACAGGGTGATCAATTGCCTGCTTTGGTCGGTAGCATTTGCTCTTGATAACGACTTGCAGTTAGGGTTGTATGTAACGCGATATATCCCAAGGCAGCAAGAATACCTAAAATTCCGGCTGCGTACCATACCCAACGGGGGTCAGCGTTATCCATAATCATACCGGCCAGCAATGGGCCGGCGCTACTTGGTAGCATCCATGAAATCCCAAAAATTGCCATGTATCGGCCGCGTTTGTCTTCTGGCGCAAATTTTGATACAACGGCTTGGGCGACGGGGATGGTGACCATCTCTCCAAGTGTGATGATCGCCATTGCCAGCATGAAGAGCCAGAAGGCATTGACCAGCCCATACATCCCAAAACCGATTGCGTATAGCAATGAGCCAAGCGCCATGACCAGCATGGCAGGCCATTTGCTGACCTTGCGTGTGATGACAAATTGCAGGAAAACTACCATGGCCGCGTTCATACTCATGATGATACCAAATCCCTGTTCAGGGACGCCGTGCACATCACGCAAGTAGACAGAGAGTGTGCTGTACATTTGAATGTACACTGTTACGCTTATGATGGAGATGAATACAAAAGCCATAAATGCACCGTCGCGCAGCACGTTAACGTAGCCTTTTAAACTCTGGCGGAAATTCTGAGGCTGCTCTGTGCCGGTTTCTTGGTGCTGGTGATGGGTTTCCTCCACCAGATGGTAGAAGATGAAAGCGGTAATCAGGCTGGTGATGGTATCTGCCAGGAATAAACTGAGGTAAGAATAAGCGGCTAACAACCCGCCGAGTGCGGGGCCAATAGCCATGGTCACGTTCGTAGCAATGCGCATGATACCAAAACCATCGGCGCGTTTTTCTTCTGGCAGAAGGTCGGTTATCATGGCTTGGTGTGCTGGGCCGGCCGCCTCGGCAAATAGCCCAGCCAGGATGCTCAACAAGTAGAATACTTCCAGGCGATTGGCGAAGCCCATGCCCAAACTGGCTAGTGCGCTGACTACTAAGCCGACAAGAATGACGCTCTTACGCCCCAGGTGGTCGGCCAGCGCACCCCCCAGCATGCTACCGATGAAAGTAGCGCCGCCATTGAGTGCAAACAGAATGCCGACTTCGGTCATTCCGACGCCAAAGTGGCGGGTGATGTAGAGGGCAAAAAAGGGAAACAATAAAGCGCCACCAAAGTGGTCGATAAAGGCTGTGCCGACGACCAGCCAGAATTGGCGCGGGTATTCTGTGTAAAGTGTGCGGATACGATTCATGAGTAAAACTTTATGTGATGAAGTAAGGATGGCTCAGAAACTTGTTCATGGGTGGGTTTACACCATTCTCCACGCTACGGATCAAAGAGCCGAAATGGTGTGCAAAAGCAACAAAAAAAACCAGGTGGTGTGGCACCTGGGGTAGGGAAATGGCAAGGGGTAGGGTACCTTTGCCACTGCGATGAGTCGGACTGAAGTCCTGCATCAGTTCGTGAAATGGGTAGCGGAGGGCATTGCCTTCCGCTACCCATTGGGGTGCCAGCCCAATGGGCTTCCATGAACTGAGCAGGTGGCTGCGCGCAGCAGGTTAGCCCCGCTCAGAAAATCTCCTCCGGTTTTGGTGCTAAAACGCGAATTTCTTTGCGACGTCGCGTCTTTGCGTTAACTCTTCAACGCTGAAGAACCAACAAACCGGGAAGTTATTTATGGACGAAGCCTTAGTTTATCATGCCTGCCAGAGGGTTGGCAAGCCGCACTTTTGAGGAGCCGGGGCTTTTCTTTGCAAAACGTTTAAAAAAACCTTTGCATATTTGGGACGACATGGTAAAATTACGCGCCATTCTGCCCAAAGGCAGGTTTTGTGTGTTCTGTGTCAATTATGTAGTTGCCCCTGCGCGTTGTTGGCAGGAGGAAATTGCTTGAAAATTTTTTCTAAAAAAGGGTACTGTCATGAGTCAACAGTTATTGAAAGAAATCCAATCTGAACTTAAGTCTAATGTCCCTGAAGATCTGCGTCCTGGTGACATCGTTGATGTTGGGTTGCGCATTAAAGAAGGCTCAAACGAGCGTGTTCAGGTATTTCGGGGTACTGTTATTCGTATTAACGGCGGTGGTGTGAACAAAAACTTCACGGTGCGCCGGATTGCTAAAAACGGTATTGGGGTAGAACGCACCTTTCTGGTGTATTCGCCGCGTATCGAGTACGTGAAAGTGGAACGCCATTCCGTTGTGCGTCGTGCCAGACTTTACCACTTGCGTGATTTGGTTGGTAAAAAGGCGCGCCTCAAACAAAAATTTTAACCAACCGTTGTTGATTGATGAAACCAGGGTGCAGCCTCTTGCTGCGCCCTTTTGCTTTTTGGGTTTTCAAGCACCCCACGTAACATAACATTGTCAATAGGGGACGTTTATTAGGAAGCAATTTATGTCTGCATTGCTCATAGGCGTTACACTCTCACGAATCCAATACCGTTATGGCCTGGAGATGCAAGGCGTAGCCGAAGCCTATTTAAATGCCATTCGTCAGGCCGGTGGCTTGCCTGTGTTACTACCGCTTAATGCCGATGTGGAAGATATTCAGCCTTTGTTGGATGTCTTGGATGGCGTGGTTTTCACCGGCGGGGGTGACATTCACCCTTCTCGCTACCACACGGGCATGGATAATTGGGTGAATACGGTGGATGAAGGCCGAGATGACATGGAACTGGCGCTTTTTGAAAAGGTACTGCAGCGGGACATGCCCTTTTTGGGAATTTGCCGCGGGTTACAATTAGTCAATGTGGCGTTGGGAGGTACGTTGTATACCGATGTGCAAGCGCAAAAAGCCGGTGCCTACAAACACGATTTCTACCCACTTTGGCCGCGTCCCTACCTGGCGCATGTAGTGGATATAACGCCCGATTCTCGGTTGGCGGAAATTCTAGGAGAGAAGCAGGTGTGGGTAAATAGTCTGCACCATCAGGCTATCCATCAATTGGCGCCGGCTTTGCAGGCCGTGGCATATTCCCCTGATGGGGTGGTGGAAGCGGTAGAATTACCGCAGGCTTCTTTTGGGCTGGCCGTGCAATGGCATCCCGAATGGTTGCAAGACCATGCCTCCATGCGAGCCCTATTCAAGACCTTTATTCGGGCGGCGTCCAAAAAGCACCCGGTGGTTGCTTGAACAGATTACATCGCTTATGATTGGCGTTTTCGATTCAGGTGTAGGGGGACTGAGCATTCTGCGCGTGTTACGTAAGGTATTGCCAGGCGAAAATTTCATTTACCTGGCCGACCAGGCGCACGTGCCCTATGGGCCGCGCCCTTTGTTAGAAGTGCGCCATTTTTCTGAACAAATTACCCGCGCTTTGCTGGCGCAAGGCGTTGATTTAATCGTGGTGGCCTGCAATACGGCTTCGGCGGCGGCGTTGCATTACTTGCGCGCCACCTTCCCCGATACACCTTTTGTGGGGATGGAGCCGGCCGTCAAACCGGCTGCTGAGCACACGCACAGCGGTGTGGTAGGCGTCCTGGCGACACCGGCTACCTTTCAGGGGAAGTTGTATGCCTCGGTGGTAGAACGCTTTGCTAAGGGTGTGACGATTTTGCAAGATACCTGTGCCGGGTTGGTAGAGCAGATTGAGGCCGGTGCGCTAGATGCTCCTGAGACAAGAGCCATTTTAGAACGCGCCTTGTTTCCAATGTTGGCGCAGAATATTGATACCATTGTTTTGGGATGCACCCATTACCCCTTTGTGCGTCCTCTTATTGAGGAGATTGCCGGTCCGCAGGTGCGGGTGATTGACCCCGCACCTGCCATTGCCCGCCAGACGGCGCGCCTTCTGGGTCAGCATCACCTTAGGGAAACGGGAGCACCCGCGGGGGGAGTTCGTTACGTCACCACCGGGGACGCGGCGCACTTTGGGGCCGCGGTCCGTCGTTTGATGGGGGAATCCACCCCCGAAATTCTCACCTGGCATTGGCAAGAAGACGATGCCTATCTGTTCCCTTGAATCTGTCTTAGTAGGAGGAGAAGCATGACCGTATCTTCTGATACCACGCAGTTGCAGGCCCACCGTGCTAATTTCCGCCGCCGAGTATTGATTACCGGCGGTGCGGGCTTTATTGGCAGCCACCTGGCCGAAACTTTGCTCGCCCAGGGACATGAAGTGACCGTGATTGACGACCTTTCTACCGGGCGTTTTGAGAATATCGCACACCTGGTAGAGCACCCTCGTTTTCGGTTCGCAATTGACACCATCGCGAATGAGGCCGTTTTGGACCGCCTGGCCAGTGATTGTGGGGTGATTTATCATCTGGCGGCCGCGGTAGGGGTTAAGTTGATTGTGGAGAAGCCGGTGCATACCATTCAGGATAACGTCATGGGCACCGAGGTGGTGCTGCGAACGGCTTTGCGTTACCGTGCCCGCGTGTTGATTGCCTCTACCTCCGAAGTGTACGGCAAGGGTGTGGCAGTGCCTTTTCGAGAAGAGGATGACGTCGTTTTGGGCCCGACCTCCCGCAGCCGTTGGGGGTACGCGGCCTCGAAAATGGTAGATGAATTTTTGGGGTTGGCATACCATAGTGAATATAACCTACCGGTGGTGATTTTCCGCTTGTTCAATACGGTTGGACCACGCCAGGTAGGGCGTTATGGCATGGTTATTCCGCGCTTTGTTCAGCAGGCGCTCAAAGGAGAGCCCCTGACGGTGTACGGCGATGGGCAACAATCGCGCTGTTTCATGCACGTTCATGATGCAGTGAATGCCATTATCGGCCTGGCAGCACACCCCGAAGCGGTGGGAAAGGTCTTCAATGTTGGCAATGGCGAGGAAATCACCATTCTGGATTTGGCGCGGCGCGTGTTGGCGGCTGTGCATGGGGAGCAGGTGCTGCCTCCGCCGGATGATAAGCGCATTACGTTGATTCCTTATGAGCAGGCCTATGCGGCCGGCTTTGATGATATGCGCCGGCGGGTGCCGGATACTTCCCGCATTCGTGCTCTGTTAGGATGGCAACCGAAACATAACCTAGATGATATTTTGCGAGATGTCATTGCCGAGAAACGTGGCTGAGTGGGGGCAGGTTCTGAATTTGTATCTACGCTCAATGTGCCATCACATGTGAAGTTGTGCTAGAATGAAAGCAATCGTTTTCCTGATGCACGCCGGAACTCCCCTGAAAGCCATCTGAAGGGCTTGACAGATACCCGTGGCTTCTAAAGACGGGGAGGTGTGCTTTGCAGGTTTTGAAACAGGAGGTTGATCATGCAGTTTCAATCTAGCGTGCGTCCGTCTCCAATTGCAGGGCAGTGGTATCCGGGACGGGCGGATACCTTGCGTCACGATCTCAACAAGTATTTGGAGCAAGTCACTTTACCGAAGTTTGATGGTGAGATAGTGGGCATTATGGTGCCCCATGCCGGGTATCTATATTCTGGGCCGGTAGCCGCCTATGCTTTTGCAGCGGTGCAAGGAGCAAGCCCCTCGGTGGTAGCGGTGGTTTCGCCGATGCATTACCCATATCCTTATCCGCTGTTAACCAGTTCTCATCGCGCCTACCTGACACCGTTGGGTGAGATTCCAATTGATCGTCAGCGAATAGTGGCGCTGGATGAGAAGTTGCAGGCGCATGTCGGCCAAGGGTTGATGCCTGTTGGGCGCGATCCTGAGCATTCTTTGGAAATTGAATTGCCTTTCTTGCAGCATGTATTGGGCATGCCTTTTGAATTGTTGCCGGTGATGGTGCGAGTGCATGACCCCGGCGTGTTACAGGCGTTGGGAACTGCTTTAGCCGATGTGCTCAGGGATACTTCGGCTTTGCTGGTTGCCAGCACGGATTTATCGCACTTCTACACCCAGGGTAATGCCCGGCGATTGGATGAAGAGATGTTGCGCCGGGTGGCGGATTTTGATCCGTTAGCGGTCTTGCAAGCCGAGGAGGAAGGCAAAGGATTTGCCTGTGGGCGCGGTGCACTGGCCACTGTGATGTGGGCCTGTCTCGCATTAGGCGCTACTCGTGCGCACATCCTGCGGTATGCAACCTCCGGTGATGTAACCGGAGATTTCAACCGGGTGGTAGGATACGGTGCGGCTGTGTTTGTCAAGTGAAAAAATTATGGAAACTTTCTGGGTAGATATCTTCAAACTGATTTTAGTGCTTTTTCTGGTTGTAATGAATGGCTTTTTTGTGACCGCAGAGTTCGCGTTAGTTAGTGTGCGGCGGACGCGTATTGCCGAACTGGTAGCACAAGGCAATCTGAGGGCACGTTCTGTTCAAAAAGCCCTTGAAAATCCCGATGCAGTAATTGCGGCTACGCAACTTGGCATCACGCTTGCCAGTCTGGGGTTAGGCTGGATAGGAGAACCGGCGCTTTCACATTTTCTGGAACCGGTGGTTCGCCTTTTCCCGCTAAACATTCAAAGTGAGGTTTCGCATAGCATTGCAGCCGGTATTTCTTTTGCGGTTATCACTTTCTTGCACGTGGTAGCCGGTGAGTTAGCACCAAAATCCATTGCTCTGCAAAACCCGGAAGCCGCCTCACTGGTGGTGGCGCTTCCCACCCTGTGGACAGAAATCATTTTCAAACCGGCGATCTGGGCATTGAATGGCACCGGGAACATGTTGTTGCGGTTGGTGGGCATTCAACCTGCCTCCGGGCACGAATTGGTGCACTCGGTAGAAGAACTTAAAATGTTGGTAGAGGCCAGCGCCGAGAGCGGCATGATGGCGCGTGATGAGGGGGAAATGCTGCATGCCTTGTTTGATTTTGGAGGCTTACTCAGTGAGCAAGTGATGATTCCACGCACTGAAGTAATTGCCGTAGATGCAAATGCCTTGTTGCAGGATACTGTCCAGGTAATGCTACAAAGCCCCTATACTAAATTCCCCGTTTACGAGGAGAACCTGGACCAAATTATCGGTATTCTTCACGTCCGTGATGTGATTGTTGCCATGCAGAATCCTGAGCAGCAGCATTGTACAGCCCGTGACCTGGCGCGCGAAGCCTTGTTTGTGCCACGCTCCATTCCGGTTAGCCATTTGCTACGCGAATTTCGTAACCGCCGCCAGCATATCGCCATTGTTTTAGATGAATATGGTGGTACGGCTGGGTTGGTGACGTTGGAAGACCTGGTGGAAGAGATTCTCGGAGAGATCGGCGACCCATTTGATGAGGAGGCCCCCGAGATTCAAGCGCTCTCTGATGGCCAAATGCTGATTGACGGTTTGACCCTAATTGAGGACGTTAACGATGAACTCGGTTTGAGCCTTGAAGACCCAAACTATAACACGATTGCAGGGTATCTGCTTGGACGGTTGGAGCGCATCCCCAAAATTGGAGATAGCGTCGATGTCGACGGCGTCCACCTGGAAGTCAAAGAAATGGACGGTTTACGCATTTCAAAGGTGTTGTTACGTCGCCTGGAGACATGAATAAACTACCGCGTAGCATCCGCACCGAGGCGATTGTCCTGGCGCATAAAGATTACGGGGAAACAGACCGCCTGCTACGGCTGTATACGCTGCATCTGGGCAAGGTGCAGGCCCTGGCGAAAGGTGTGCGCAAGATTACCTCACGTAAAGCCGGACACCTGGAACCCTTTATGCGTACACATATTTTGTTGGCGCGCGGTCGCACGTTTTATATTTTGACGCAGGCTGAAACGTTAGATGCCTACCTGCCGTTGCGCACCGACCTGGAACGTTTGGGGCAGGCCTCCTACCTCGTAGAGTTGCTCGACCGTTTCACTTATGAAGATGGGGAGAATGCTTCGTTATACCGTCTTACCCAGCGTGCCTTAGAGCGCCTGTCGCGTGGCGAAGTGCCCGCGCTGGTGTTGCGTTATTATGAATTGCGTTTGTTGGATAGATTGGGATTTCGTCCGCAGTTGTTTGAGTGCGTTTTGTGTGGCCAGAAAATTGAACCCGAAGACCAGTTCTTCTCTGTGCAACATGGTGGCGTGGTTTGTCCGCGTTCCCATCCCCCTGATAGTGGCATACTATACCCGGTCTCGATAGATGCCTTGCGATTTTTACGGCATTTTCAACGGAGTAAGTACGAAGACGCCCGCCGCGCAAACCCTACCCCAGAAGTTTGGCGTGAAATGGAAACGCTCATGGAGCATTATTTGGCTTCCCTGTTGGAACACAGTTTGAACAGCCCGGCTTTTTTGCGCAGGGTGAAGAAGTAGTCAGCCATTAGAGGGTAGCAGGTAGCCATCGTCCACACTTAGGTTCCGTCAAAGAATAAGTTTCCTCACTTGCTCACCAGGCCTGAGGAGATTGCTTCGCCCAAACTGGGGACGCCGACCTCCAGGTCGGGACGTTGGGGGAACCCTAAAACCTTAACGCAAAGTTGCAAAGGCGCAAAGGGAAACAAGCGAAATATAAAAATCTTGGCGTTAAAAAATATCTTTGTGCAATGAAGTCGGTCAATTTAATGTCCCTATTGGGTTGCCTCCCCAGTCGGTTCTACCCGACTTTCACGAACTGAGGCAGGACTTCAGTCCGACGATCTCGAACTTCGCCCAAACTGGGGACGCCTCCCCCCAGGTCGGCACGTTGGGGGAACCCTAAAACCTTAACGCAAAGTTGACAAGGTGTGGTAACAAAACGTGATTTTCTTTGTGCCGCCGCGTCTTTGCGTTAACTCTTCAACGTTGAAGAACCAAAAAATCGTATTTATGGGCAAACCCTTACTGCAATATTGCGAGCGCAGCCAGACCGATGAGTAGCCCAAGCACTCCCCCGACGAGGACGTCGGATAGGTAGTGTACGCCCATGGCAACGCGCGCCAGCGCCACCAATGGTGCCCAGATGGCCAGCAGTACCCCCAGCCAAAATGGGCCAATGCCCAGGGTGAGTGTTGCCAGCATGAAGGCGCGCACGGCATGCCCGGAGGGAAAAGAATGGGGATCCGTACTGCGGTAAATTTGCCCCCATTCGCCTTCCGGGCGGTTGCGGCGCACGCGGAATTTGATTATCAGCACCAGCATGGCCGCCACCACGATGACGGCCAGCAACGTAAGTGCCCACGTGCGCCAGAAGCCAGGGCGCAGAAGTGCCAGCAACGCAAGCCCCAGCCCCCAAAACCACGAATCCCCGGAATGCGCCAGCAACGCTGCCAGCGTGCGCAGTTTTCCCGGCTGTTCAGCAATGCGCATGCGGGCTGAAATCTCGGCATCGCGTGCCAGTAACGTTTGCAAGTTCATACTCGACGGGCTTCCAGATCGGCGCGAATGATTTCCAATTGGAAGGGTTTGTCTACATCCATTCCCATTTCAGCATAGGGGCTGATAATGGCCTGGCCGCGAATTTTTAGACGTTTACACACTTTGTCGATGGCGGCTTTCAAGGTCAACTGGCGCAAGAGCAGCAACAACAAGGTATCATAGCCGACCAATGAAGCCTGCTTAAAGACGTTTTTGCGGGCCTCAATAACTCGATCCCAGAAGTCGGTGTTTGTGTGTGCCAGGGCTGGTCGGAAGATGTTGATGTCGCCACCGCACACAGTCATGTCTTTCAGATGGGTGTATGTGCGCCGGGAAGTGGGATAACGTTTTTCCATCACCTCACGCTGCACGACGGTGTAACAGGCGTCCACCGTCCCCGGCTCCACCTGCGCGGCCAGCCAGTCCACCATTGGCGCTGTAATGGCCGGAATATCGGCGGAAACCACAAACGCCAGGTCGGCTTGTGGGTTGCGCTGCAAAATAAAATCCGCCCCGGCCATGATATTCTCTACCATATGTCCTTGGGGGGGCAGGAAGTGCAGCGGTTTTTCGCTGTGAATGGGCGCGTCTTCTGGTAGACCCACAACGATAATGTGATCGACGCTATCTGCCCCGTTCAGCGCGTCCAGCACCCACTGTACCATCGGTTGCCCGGCGACATCCAACAATGCCTTGGGCTGCCCTTGAGTCGCCTCGTAAAGAGGACTTTCCCGATTTGGAACACCACCTGCCAGGACAATTGCATCCATATCAGTTCAACTCCCGAATTTGAGGGCGAATATTCAATTCGTCCAGCATTTCGTTGAGTTCCTCACGCGTTAATGGACGTTTCTTGCCCGAAACGGCAATTAACGCGGCTTCCATCATGTTGGTGCCGAAGGAACGTCCTTCCAGTACCGGTGTGGCCGTCAACAGGTATTTCACGCCTGCTTTTGTGAACAGTTCCACATCGTGCTCGGTGGTGGTATTTGTGACGATGACCTTACCGTTTAGATGGTCGGGCATGTGACGGCGCACGTAGTGGCAGTCGCCGGCGATGACCGAAGCCCACTGATAATATTTGCCCCACTTGGGGATGCGTTGTTCTTGTTTCTCACCGGTGGGGTAGATCCACTCGAAGGGCAGGTAGCCTACAATGGGAGCGACCACGGCGGCAAATTTGCGCACCGTTTCCAGGTTGCGGAAAGGAATGCCAATGCCCAATCCGAACATCAGATCACCGAAAACGCACTCGTACCCGGCTTTGACGAAAGAAGATGCCATCCCCCAGCGGTCTGAGCCCGTGGTGACAAATGCCCGCCGTCCAACCTGGTTGAGGTAATCGCCAATTTCGGCTTCTAGCGTCTCGGCAACGCGATATTCCAGCGTGTTTTTCAAGCCTGCGCCATCCACTACCGGGGTGTTTTTGACGTCTTTGATCATTTTCCACACCGGGCGCAGGGGGTAAAAAGTGGTGTCCACCATGATGCCCAGATCTGCACCGCCGATCCCAAAGGCATCTACCTGACCGTCCAGTTCGCGAAATAGTTCGGCAGCTTTCTTCATATCGCCATCGGTACCAATGCGCTCAATGCGCACCTGCTCACCCAGCAGGGTGATTTCAACAGCCTTATCGCGCTTGGATGAACCAATGCTGATGCTTACGGCACGTTTCATAAGATAAGCCCTCCAAAAAAATGAATTGTAATGTTGTAAAAGACAGGTGTCTGGCGAAAACCTATGTGCGTGGTCAGGCCAGTAAAAGATATTTGTGAGTCGTGTTCTCTATTTGCATCGCTCACCACGAGGCACAATTATGACCGGCGCTTTCGTGGTTTGATGGGTCATCCGATACCAAGAAGGTACCCCCCAGTCTTATGCTGGCGGTCGGCTGGCAACCAGCGTGCGAATAAACGAAGGGATGCTGACCTTGCCGCCGTGCAGCAAGTAATTTGCTCGGAAGACGTTCGCTGCTGCCCGGATAAGCAGATAGTCGCTGAGCACCAGCAAAAACACCGCGCTCACCGGCTGCCACCAGGGAACCGTAGTGGACGCCATGCGCATTACCAGCGTCATCGGCGCGGTGGGCGGAATGAGTGAAAGCGCAATCGATAGTGTACTGTGAGGCGCATCAATGATGACGGCGTTGAACATGATTGGAATGATAGCCGGTAGTATAACCAACATGCTGACCTGAGAAGCCTCACGGGTGCTATCGGCCAAGGCACCGGCTGCGCCCATGAGGCTGGCGTTGAAGAAGTATCCTAGCACAAAGAGCCCCAGCGACCACCACAGCAATGTGGTCGGCAAATGCATTTGCCCCAGCATAGCAGGCAACACATTGGCACCCATGCCCGCCAGAAGAAACGCCCCGCCAAACCAGGCCACGGCCTGCAGCAAGCCAAGCAGCCCCAATGCCAGGATTTTACCACTCAAAATGTCAATTGGCGACAGCGAACACAATAGCAATTCCAGAACGCGGTTTTCTTTTTCACGCGTCATACTGTTGAGCATAGTTGTGGCCGTGCCAAGCGTTACTACATAAAATACCATTCCCAACAAATAAGGTACGAAATAACTGGCAGGGCTGCCTTCAATATCCGCTTGTGGGGTTTCGCTGATATTTTCCAGGCGTTGGAAGGCCAGAGGTTGGCGCACCAGGCGCGCCAGTTTCGGGTCCTTCAGTATGCTAATGGCCAGGAGCCATTCAAACGTATCCTTCGGATCATTTTCGCTAATCTGGAGTTTTTCTTGTATGTAGGTCGCCCTGCCGGTGGCGAAATAATCTGCCGGTATGCTGGCATAGGCGCGTATTTTTCCGGCTTGCAAATCGCGTAGGGCACTTTCTTCATCCGGATAGTATTGGATGGCAAACGGCAGGTCCGCGGAGACGTCAATGAATCCTTGGGGATCGACCACCCCTATGGGGCGCGTATCGACTTCTTGGGAGACCAGTTCTTGCAGATTTTCTGCCATAGGTGGCGCACCACGGCTGTTGAGGATGCCGGCTACCCCCAGGATGACGAACCCCAAAATGGGTATGCCCAATGCGCCTACCCAAAACGAAACACGACTGATGGTAGCAATGATTTCGTGCTTGAAAACCAACATTACTTTGTTCATGAGGCTTCTCCCAACATATCCTGCCAGATTTCACCCAAACGAATGCGCCGCCCATATTGCAACATACCTAAACGCAGCACACGCCCGGCCAGCCACAGGCTGCCGAGAGCCGAAAGCGTCAGCAGGCCGATGGATAACCCAAATTGCCAGGCGGGTACTTCTCCAAAACTCAAGCGCATAATCATACTCAAGGGCGCGGTCAGCGGAAACAGGCTGAAACCCACCACCAGCGGGCTGTCCACCGCATTGATGAAAACACCGAGCAACATGAGCGGGAGCATGAGCGGCATCATGACGAGACTGGTAAGTTGCTGCCCCTCGCTGGTGGCGGTCAGCGTTGCCCCAATAGATGCCATCAGGCCGCACACCATCAAAAAGGAGGGAGCCAGCACGAGCAGAATTTTCCCCATGAGTGCCCAATCTACATCCAGAGCAGGGATATCTGGTAATTGGGCTTGCATGAACAAAAAAGCAAGCAACGCCATCCCCAACCAGGTGATGACCTGAGTCATGCCAACCCCCAGGATGCCGACTACTTTGCCGACCATGAGGGATTCTGGGCGCATGGAGGTGATTAGCACTTCAATCGTACGGTTCTCTTTTTCTTCAACCACGGCGCGCATCAGGTAGCCGCTGACGATGAACAGCCCCAAATAGAGCATCATGCCGCCAATGAAGGGTACCAACGTACGCACCAGTGTGTTGGCCAATTCGGTAGTGGTTTCTTCGTTCAAAGTGATGACCTTCCAGGTCGTGCCTTCCAAGGCTCGCCGGGCAACCTCGGGTGGCAGGTCGGCCACCAGGTTGACGCGCAAAAAATCCTCAAACTGAGTTTCTGCTGCATCTCGAATGCGCTCGCGATACACCACCCGCACCGCTCCGCCTTGCAGGTAGTCGGCCGGCAGCACGTAGTATCCCGCGATTTCCTTGTCATCCAGTGCCTGACGGGCGGCCGCTTCATCGGTAAATGATAGCAGTGGAACGGGGTCGTAAAGCGAATCTGATGGGGGGGGCGCCGAGATGGCGTGTGCCAGTATGCCGCTGTGGTCTACGTAGCCGATGGGGGTTGTATCGTTTTCTATCGAAGCCATGACCCACACAACCAGCATGCTCACCAGTAACCAAATCGGGACGCTGAACAACGCGATCAGAAAGCCTTTACGCAGCACATTGCGTTTGTATTCGTAAACTATTGTTTCCCAAATCGTGCTCATGCTTCTTGTACTCCATGTTCATGGGTGACCACGTTGATGAAAATTTCATCCAGGGAGGGGGCAGCCACTTCAAAGCGGCGGATGGTGATGCCGCGCGCCACCAGGGTTTGCAGCACCCTCTGCGGGGTTTGCTCCCCCCCTAGGGTCAGGTGCCAGATCCCGTTTTGCTGGTGGGTTGCTGAAACCTCGGGGAGGGGAGGCAATTCCTGGGGAGTATCCACCAACACCGCGTTTCCCATGTAGGGGGCACGAATCTCGCTCAATGTGCCGTAAAGCATGACTTGCCCCTGGTTGATGAGCAGAATGCGGTTACACAGGGCTTCTGCCTGGTGCATCATGTGCGTGGACATGATGACGGCCGTCCCTTGGGCGCGCAATTCATCAATCAGGTCTTTGACCATTTGGGTGTTGACGGGATCTAACCCGCTGAACGGTTCATCAACAATCAACAACTCAGGGTGATGGGCAATGGTGGCGATGATTTGCGCTTTTTGTTGCATCCCTTTGCTGAGTTCTTTAACTTTTTTCTTGCGGTGTTCGTATAAATCAAAGCGTTGCAGGTAGGTATTCAACCGCTCGGTGGCCAGTTTGCCGCGTAAACCTTTGAGAGCCAGCAGGTAGCGCAACACGCGTTCCAACGGAGCATCCTGATAAAGGCCGCGTTCCTCGGGCATGTACCCGATACGGCGTTTCTTTTCCTCGCTCATTTTGCCGCCCAAGATACTGACCGTGCCGCTATCGGGACGGAAGATATCCAGGATGATGCGAATGATGGTTGTTTTCCCGGCGCCGTTTGGGCCTAGCAGACCAAAAATTTCTCCTGCATCTACCGTGAAAGAGACATCGTTAACGGCCTGTACTTTGCCAAAGCGCTTTGAAATGTGAGATGCGGTAATGATAGACATATCTCCTCGTCTTCCTAAAAGAAGTGTTGCGGTTCTGGTACCTTGTTGCTATTTGCCCCTTTGTAATTTGCGGTACAATCCAAATTGTGGATGAAAAGAGCATACGCAATGCCTTGCAGCCTTTGGGGTTGCCTGCTATTCGCTATTTGCCGGTAACCACTTCAACCAATACCGAAGCCATGCAGTGGGCCGCTCAGGGAGCGCCTGATTTGGCGGTTGTCGTTGCTGATGAGCAAACGGCCGGCCGTGGGCGGGATGGCCGGCGCTGGCATACGCCACCGGGAGCGGCATTGGCCATCAGCGTAGTGTTGCGTGCTGGGCCGAATGATGCCTACGCGCCATCGCGGCTGGCGGGGTTAGGTGCTATCAGCATTGCCCTGACTCTGCGGGAGGCTTATGGCTTGCCCGCACAAATTAAATGGCCAAACGATGTACTGCTTTCGGGCTGCAAGGTCGCCGGTGTCTTGGTAGAGACAGCCTGGCAAGGGGATGCCTGGCAATATGCCGTGGTTGGGATGGGCGTTAACGTCCGGCCAGCAGCGCTGCCCCGAGATGTGCGTTTCCCGGCAACGGATATCGAGCGTGTTCTGGGCAAAGGAGTGGCTCGATCGAAATTATTATACGAGATTTTGAAGACCTTGGTTGCCTGGCGTTTTCGGTTAGGCTCCCCGGTTTTTATGCAAACCTGGGATGGGTTGCTGGCGTATCGTGGCGAGAGGATCACTTTGATGCTGGCGCAATCGCCCAATGTGACCGGTACGCTGGTTGGTCTGGCTGATGATGGCGCTTTGCGCTTGCGCCTGCCGGATGGACGCTTGCAAATGTTTTCATTAGGCGAGATTATACACCTGCGCTTAATTTGATCTTTCTAATTGATGATAAAATGACCGTAGGAGGTATCGCATGAACCTGGATGATTTTCGTAACGATGCCGTCTTTTTCGATGATGAAGAAGACAATGCTGCTGAAGTCAGCGCACCCGAAAGCAGGCTGGACTTTGATTATGCCGAGCCGATGGCCAGGGCTCCTCACTCGGGGAAACGCCGGGGTGGGGGCGGCCAATTCCTGGGCATGAGTGCTCCTCAGCGCCTCCTGCTAACGGTGTTGTTGTTTGTGGAAGTGTGTGCCTTGGGGATGTTTGTGCTGATTGCTACCGGGCGCGTAGTGCCGCCAAGCATGTATTGAAAACGTGCGCTGTTGATTTTCTTTGTGCCTTGGCGACTTTGCGTTAAGGTTTTGCAGCAGATTTCCTAAAGCATTCGGCGGCCTGGGAGTCGCCTCCGCTAATGTGCCGCAGCGCGGGCTCCCATGCCCGCGGCTTTTGCTGCAAAAAGGTATTTTTCAACGCTAAGCCGCCAAGATTTTTGAATTTCGCTTGATTTTCTTAGCGTCTTGGCGACTTCGCGTTAAGGTTTTGCAGCAGACTCAATGTATCTTCTCGAAAAAATAGGGGGAGGCCGACCATAGGGGCAATAAAAATCTCACCACGAAGCACGAAGAAAAGGTTAAAGACTTTGTGGTAAAAAACGCTAAGAGCCCCCAAGTTATTGGGATGATACGACTTAATAATGAAATAAGCCGCACCCCATAACGTGGGATGCGGCTAGTGTGGTTCTTTTGGGGGCAAAGAAGACTTACTCTTCCTCTTTAATTTCCCAAATGCGGGCTACAGATGCCACGCTATCGTCCTCTTGGATGTTCATGATGGTAACGCCGCGCGTAGCGCGTCGGTATCGCCGAATCTGGGCTACTTTGGTGCGCAGCACGATGCCATTGGTTGAAATGAGTGTCAGGTCGTCCTTCTGCTGCACTACGCGAGCGCCTACAATGTCGCCTACAATGGGCAGGGCTTTGGGGTCAATGGTCAGCACGCCTTTGGTGGCGCGTCCTTTCTGGGGGTATTCGTTCAACGGCGTGCGTTTGCCAAAGCCGAGTCGGGTTACGATCAGCAAATCTCCACCTGGTTCTACAATTTCCATGCTTGTGACGGCGTCGTTGGGCGCCAGTTGAATGCCGGTCACCCCACCGGCAGTTCGTCCCATCGGCCGTACCTTGGACTCGCTGAAACGCAAGGCGCGCCCTTTTTCGGTAATCAGCAAAATATCATCCTCCCCGCTTGTCAGATGTGCCCAACCTAATTCATCGTCGTCGTTTAGGCTGATAGCAATCAGCCCGGATGGGCGCACAGAAGCAAACTCGGAGAGTGCCACTCGTTTGACTTTGCCTTTTCGGGTGGCCATGATGCAATAGTTGGCCGCGTTGAAATCGGGGACGGCGATAGCAGCGGTAACGGCTTCTTCGGGGGCCAGATTCAGAATGTTGATAATGGCAATGCCGCGCGCTGTGCGCCCGGCATCTGGAATCTGGTAAGCCTTTTCGGAATACACTTTGCCCTTGTCGGTGAAAAATAGCACGGTATCATGCGCGCGGGCTGAAAACATCATCACGACTTCATCTTCATCGCGAGTCGCATGCCCTTGCACCCCGCGTCCGCCGCGTCCCTGTGCCCGGAAGGTCTTGGTGAGTTGTCGCTTGATGTAGCCGCGTTGGGTGATGCTGATCAATACACGCTCATTGGGCACCAGGTCTTCTTCGCTGAAATCTTCGTTGATGTCTACAGCGATGAAAGTGCGGCGTTCATCGCCGTATTTCCCGGCCACTTCATCTAAATCGGTGTGGATGACTTCCAGGATTTTGTGCGGGTCGGCCAGCAGACTGCGCAAGTGCTCGATTTCGGCGACCAATTGGCGCTGTTCTTCCTCGATTTTCTGCCGTTCCAGGGCCGCCAGGCGGCGTAATTGCATATCCAAAATCGCTTGCGCCTGTTTGTCGCTCAGGTTGAAGCGCTTCATCAGGCGTTCTTTGGCGACATCAGCATCCGGGGATTGGCGAATGGTTTCGATGACGGCATCCAGGTTGGCAAGAGCAATCAGCAACCCCTCCAGGATGTGGGCGCGTGCCAGGGCTTTATCCAATTGGAAGCGTGTGCGACGGGTGATGACTTCAACACGATGTTGGATATAAATTAGCAGTGCACGTTTGAGCGATAGGAGGCGTGGTTCGCCATTCACCAGGGCCAGCATTTGTACACCAATGGTGGACTGGAGTGGCGTGTACTTGTACAACTGGTTGAGTACCTTTTGTGGGTAAGCGCCGCGCTTCAATTCTACAATGATGCTCATCCCTCGGCGATCGGATTCATCCCGTAAGTCTGAGATAGCATCAATTTTTCCCGAGCGCGCCAGGTCGGCAATGCGTTCGAGTAGCCCGCTTTTGTTGATTTGATAGGGAATTTCGGTAATCACAATGCGGTGACGGCTGTTGCCCATCTCCTCAATGTGGGCTTTACCGCGCAAGACGATGCGCCCTTTCCCGCTTCCGTAGGCCTGCTGAATACCTTCCGAGCCGACAATGACGCCGCCGGTGGGAAAGTCTGGGCCGGGAATGAATTTCATCAGCGCTTCTACGGTGATTTCATCTTGCCGGTCGTAGTGTTCAATCACATAATTCAGGGCGGCAACCACCTCCCGCAGGTTGTGCGGGGGGATGTTGGTTGCCATGCCAACGGCAATGCCCGATGAGCCGTTCAGCAGTAAATTGGGCAGGCGTGCCGGCAACACCACGGGTTCTTGTAGTGAGCCATCGAAGTTATCACTAAAATCTACCGTGTTTTGTTGGATGTCGGCCAACATTTCTTCGGCAATGCGCCCCATACGGGCTTCGGTATAACGCATGGCTGCCGGGGCATCGCCATCAATCGAGCCGAAGTTGCCTTGCCCATCTACCAATGGGTAGCGCATGGAAAAATCTTGTGCCATGCGGGCCATCGCATCGTACACGGCGCTATCGCCGTGGGGGTGGTATTTTCCTAGCACCTCACCGACGATACGGGCAGATTTCTTGTACGAGCCGGTAGCCCGCAGCCCCATATCGTACATCGCATACAAAATGCGACGGTGGACGGGTTTCAACCCGTCCCGAGCATCGGGCAGGGCGCGCGCCACAATAACGCTCATGGCGTAATCCAGGTACGCCGAGCGCATTTGTTCATCAATATCGACGTGTTGTACAGTACCTATTTCCATAAAACGGATATCTTTCCTCATGCGAACGTGGAGAGCCTCCTGTGCAATTTCTTAGACAGGAGGCTGAAAGCACCTCTAATTATACCGTACTTGTTGTGACATAATCTTACCGCAATTGAAAATTATTTTCATTAATGGTGTCCCGTATGATGTTTTCAGGGCGCAAGTGATTCATTATAAGATAAGGAGACCTTTTTCCCCATGCGCACACGTTACTTTCTCTTGTTCCTTATTTTGGTCGGAAGTCTATCTTTCAATGCCTGTGTTTCTCCTTCGGCTACCCCGGCGAGCGATGGGCGCCTGAGGATATTGGCGACCACCAACCTGATTGCCGATGCTGTTCAGCGTGTCGGTGGCGAGGACGTTCATCTGGAGACGCTCCTGCCCCCGGATACCGATCCCCATGCCTACACTGTGACGCCTCAGGATGTGAAGCAGATCGCCTCCGCGGATATCCTGTTTTTGAATGGTCTGGGTTTAGAACTCTCTTTTCAGCCGGCATTGGATAATGCCCGTTCGGATGCCCTGGTGGTGGATCTCTCTCAAGGGTTGGCTCCCCTCTCTGGGGATTTCCTCCCACCCGAAAGTCCGGGAGACGAACCCCATCAGGAGGGGCGCGCGTCCTCTGAAGGACGATTCGACCCCCATGTGTGGACCGATCCCAATAACGTGATCCACTGGGTGGATGTTATCGCCGAAACCCTGGCGCAGCGCGATCCATCTCATGCGGATGCGTACCGTCAGCGTGCCGAGGCGTACACCCAGGAGTTGCAGGCGTTGGACGCATGGGTATCTGCTCAGGTGGATAAAATTCCCGCACAAGAGCGTATTCTGGTGAGCGATCATGCGGTGTGGGGGCATTTTGCTGCCCGTTACGGCTTTGAGCAGCAATTGGCGCTCATCCCCGGTTACAGCACCTTAGCGCAATCCTCGGCGCAAGAACTTGCAGCCCTGGAAGATGCCATCCAGCAATACGATGTGCCAGTGATTTTCGTAGGCAACACGGTCAACCCGGCGTTGGCTGAACGGGTGGCTGCCGATACCGGTAAACAACTGGTCTTTTTGTACACCGATTCGTTGAGTGCTGCCGATGGCCCGGCCCCTACTTACCTGGATTGGATGCGTTATAACGTGAATGCCATTGTGAATGGTTTGATGCCATGACAAATTCTCCTCTTCTGAAAGAATTGCAGCGCACTACGCATTTATTGCGCCGAACACACGCCCCCCATCAGCCCAACGCACCCATTTTGCGACTGGAAGACGTTAGATTGCACTACAAGAACGGTGTAGCGCTGGATGACATTACCTTTGAGGCCTTTGCCGGGGAACGTATGGCGGTTATCGGCCCGAATGGCGCCGGTAAGAGTACGCTTTTCCAATTGATTGCCGGGGTGTTGGAACCTACGTCAGGGAGCATTCGAGTGTACGGTGCGGAACCCGAGGGGCATGTGTGCATTGCCTATGTGCCGCAGCGTTCCCATGTGGATTGGAAGTTTCCGGTCAGCGTGGCGGATGTGGTGATGATGGGGCGTATTGGTCAAATTGGGCTTTTGCGCCGTCCGAGCAGCGCGGATTGGGAGAGAGTGTATGCTGCGCTGGATGTGGTGAAATTGGGGTCACTGGCAAAACGTCAGATAGGGCAACTTTCAGGTGGGCAGCAGCAGCGCATGTTCATTGCGCGGGCGTTGGCGCAAGAGGCACAATTGATGCTGATGGATGAACCGCTGACCGGCCTGGATGTACCTGCGCAAGAAGAATTGTTTAAGGTGTTGGATGTACTGCGCCAGCAGCATGTCACCGTGCTCATGGCGCTGCATGATTTGAAAATCGCTTCCGAACGCTTTGACCGGGTTATGCTGCTCAATCAGCGCATTTTGCATCTGGGAACGGCGAAAGAAGTTTTCACCGCCGATAACTTGTTGCGTGCTTATGGTGGGCATGCGCACATACTCAACCTGGACGAAAGTCAGCGCCTTGCTGTTGGCGATACTTGTTGCGATGATGAGCCGGAGGAGCCTGTCACATGTAGCCTGGCTGTTGGAACCCTTGCAATATGCTTTTATGCAGCGCGGCCTGTTGGCGGTGTTGATTGTTGGCGTGGTGTGTGCTGTTGTGGGGGCCTATGTTGTGCTGCGCGGCATGGCTTTCTTTGGCGATGCGTTAGCCCATAGCATTTTGCCCGGCGTGGCTGTTGGGTATGTGTTGGGTGCCGGCAGCGGTGCGCTCTTTTGGTGGGCGCTGGGGACTGCAATTCTGGCCGCGTTGGGGATTGGGGCCCTAACGCGCCGCGTGAAAATGCGAGAAGACACCTCCATTGGCATTATCTTCGCCGGCATGTTTGCCCTAGGCATTGCCATTATCTCCACGACACGCACCTATAGCGTAGACCTGACACACTTTTTGTTTGGCGATGTGTTGGGCGTTCAGGCGCCGGATTTGTGGTTGAGTGCGTTGTTTGGGGGACTGGTGTTGCTGATTGTCGTGGCTTTCTATAAAGAATTTTTGGTGCTTTCTTTTGACCCTGTCCTGGCGGTGACTTTGCGCTTACCGGTGCGCCTGATGAACAATTTGTTGCTGGTATTGATAGCGGTTGCCATCGTAGTAGCCTTGCAAACCGTGGGCGTGGCGTTGATGCTGGCGATGTTGGTTACCCCTGCGGCCGCGGCGCAACTGCTCACCAGGCGCTTGCCCTTTATGATGGTTATAGCCGCGCTGTTGGCGGCTGTGAGCGGGGTTATCGGGTTGTACTTCTCCTACTATGCCGGCCTGCCGTCAGGGGCAGCCATTGTGTTGGTAATCACTGTAATTTTCTTTATAATTTGGTACATTCGTGGGCGCACCTTGGTATAATCCAGATATGCGGTAAACGTGAGTTTGCTGTGCGGTGTTGAGACGCAAGCATTCCACTTTGTGCTCATGAAACATCACCTGAGATTGGAGGTTGCTAACGCATGAGTGAAGAATATTTCTACCCGAACCGTTGGGGGCGCGTGGTTTTGACCTCGGCTGAGGAAATCCTGGGCGAAAAAGGCGTGGCAGCCTTGTTGAACCTGGCCGGGCTGCCTCATCTGATTGGTAATTACCCACCCGATAATATGGAAAAGGGATTTTCCTTTGAGTATGTTTCCCAAATTCAACGTGCTTTTTGGGAAATGTATGGCAGCCGTGGGGCGCAGGTTTTTGCCACCCGGGCCGGTGAGCAATCCTTTGCCGATGGCTTATCACAATTTGGCAAAGTGGCGCAGGCGGCGCAAATGGCCATGCGTATTGGTTCGCTACAACAGCGCATTAAAGTTGGCCTGGAGTTTTTTGCCAAGTTTTTCAATGCCGTCAGCGACCAGAAAGTGCGTGTGGAAGAGGACGAAACCCACTGGAAGTGGATTATCGAGCGTTGCCCGATGTGCTGGGGCCGCACGGCAGATGAACCGGTGTGCCACCTGGCTGTGGGCGTACTCAAGGCGGCTACCGGCTGGGCCAGCGAAGGCGAACGCTTTCGCATAAAGCCGGTGGAATGTATTGCCATGGGGGCCAAAGAGGGCGTTATTTTGATTGATAAACCCTGATGTAGTGAGGTGGTATGATGCACTTAGACGTGGTACACATCGAAAAACCGGAGCCGATTAACTTCATCCTGGGACAAGCGCATTTCATCAAAACTGTGGAAGACCTGCACGAGGCGCTGGTGAATGCGGTACCGGGAATTAAATTCGGGCTGGCGTTTTGTGAAGCATCCGGTCGGCGGCTTATCCGCTGGAGCGGCACCGATGAGAAGATGATTGCCCTGGCACAGCGCAATGCCGAAGCCATTGGCGCCGGACACAGTTTTATCATCTTCCTGGGTGATGGATTTTTCCCCATCAACGTGCTCAATAGCGTGAAGATGGTGCCAGAAGTAACGCGTGTTTACTGTGCGACGGCTAACCCTACGGAAGTCATTGTCGCACAAACCGAACAAGGGCGCGGTATCCTCGGCGTAGTTGATGGTGGCTCGCCGCTAGGGTTGGAAGATGAAGAAGGTATTGCCTGGCGCAAGGGCTTTTTACGCCAGATTGGCTACAAAGTAGGGTAGCGACATGGCCGCTTTGGATCAATATCCCAACAAGGAGCATCAATGGCTGGTGCGCTTGAAAGAGGCCGGTTATCGTTTAACCGCTCCGCGTCGTGTGGTAGTAGAAGTTGTCGCCCGTAGCCAGTATTTGATGACGCCCCAGACAATTTTTGACTGTGCCCGTCAGCAGTATCCCCAGATCGGGCTGGTAACGGTGTATCGTACCCTCGAAAAGTTAGAAGCACTGCACCTCATTCAGCGCATTCACGATGTGAATAGTTGTCAGGCCTTTATTGCCAATCAGGAAGGCCATAAGCATCCCTTGATTTGCCAAAAGTGCGGACGGGTGGAGTATTTTTCCGGTGATTCAGATGCCATGCAGACGCTTAGCCATCATGTGGCCGATGAAAGCGGCTATGTTGTGCGGACGCACTGGCTGCAATTCTTTGGCTTGTGTGCCGATTGTCGCGGGGGCTGACGAGGAAGAGCGCAGGGCGCAGCGATAAACGGTAGACTGTGGAAGCCTACCCGCTCATGGCATGGGGGGCAGCGCAGTGCTGGCGGCTTCGATGCGCCCTAATATTTCGGCACTTTCGGCCTCCCCGGACAAGTGAATGGTGCCATCACCATCGGTGTATAGGGGGATCAATTCGTAACCGGCAAACTGTGTTCCCACAAAGCGCACGCGCAACAACACGGACTGTTGGTTCTGGTGGTCCCAGGTTTGGTCAAAGACCATATTCCCCAACCCGTAGAATACCGGAACACCGTGCAAGTATTGCATGGCTTGTACGACGTGGGTATGGTTGCCCACCACTAAATCGGCGCCTGCATCTACGGCAATTTGGGCGTAGGTACGTTGATTCCAGTTGGGATTGGGGGAATATTCCGGTCCCCAGTGTGGCATCACAATGACCACGTCGCCCATCTGACGCGCGGCAGCGATAGCCTGACGTAAATTTTCTTCGTTTAGAGGGGCAATGCCGGGGGTGTTTTCATCGGCAAAGGCACTGGGTTCGATTTCTCCTAACGAGACGATGACAAACCGTATGCCATGGATTTCTAAGACGACGGGTTGAAGTGCCTGTTGCAGATTTTCTCCGGCCCCGACCGGTTGGATGCCGACTGCCCGCAGGTTGGCAAGCGTATCCAGAAAGGCGCGATGGCCACAGGTGAGCGAGTTGCAATTTTTGATGTGATTGGTTGCTACGCTCATGACATCGAACCCGGCTGTAGCCATAGCCTCGGCATTGTTGCTGCTACCTACCAGTACGAAAGTCTCGATGCAACCGGTCATCGGTGAGTAGTCGCTGATGGATGCGTTGAGCGTGCCAATGGTGGCATCGGCATCTTGCAGCAGGGACAAGACTTCGGCGTAGATGTAGTCGGCGTTGCCGTGGGCGTCTACTCCGGCCTGTACGCAGCGTGCCGGCACGATTTGCCCGCTGAAGAGTAGGACGGTTTCTGCGGATGTGAGACTAGGGCTGGGTGTTGGGGTGTCTGGCGCGGTTGTTGGCTGTTGTGTCGCGGGGGGCAGGTTGGCGATGGGAGAAATGGCTATAGTTGGGCTGGGGCGCAGCGTGGCTGTGGCTTGTCCCAGCACAAGGACCCCTTCAGCGGGCTGCACGGTGGTGTTTGATGGGAGGCTGGCTTGTGCTGGTTGACAGGCGCAAGCCAGCAGGACGAGCGCAAGGAAAAGGAAGGTTCGATACAAGGGAGAGGCTTGAAAGGGATTCATTGGTTGTCGGGGTTGTTTTGAGATTCGCCTTTGGCGCGTCGCGTTGCCTGCTCGCATGCCCATTGGGCATGTTGACGTACCAACGGTTCCGGGTCCTTTAGCGCAGTTTCCAGGGCTGGCCGGACTTTTGGGGTGTATCTGTTCCCCAGGGCGACGGCCGCGTTCCGCAGGTAGCCGCGTCGTTTAGCGCGCTTGATGGGGCTGCCCTTGAATTTGCGGTTGAATTCCTGTGGGGTTAGCGCTAAGGATGCGATTAAATCGGGGTGAGGCAGCCCCTCGCGGGGGGCGAAAGCCGCTTCCTTGGGGGGCGCGGCAAACCTCAGGTTCCAGGGACAAACCATTTGGCACACGTCACACCCAAAAATCCAGTTATCCAGATGGGGGCGTAAATTCTCCGGAATTTCCCCTTTGTTCTCGATGGTCAAATAGGAGATGCAGCGTTGGGCGTCCAGGGTGCGGTCTGGCAAGATGCACTGGGTGGGACAGGCCTCGATACAACGGGTGCAACTGCCGCAATGGTCGCTCGTGAAGGGGGTGTCGGGCTGCAAGGCCAGACCGAGCAAAATTTCGGCCAGGAAGAAGTAAGAACCCACGCGTGGTGCAATCAGACAGGTGTTTTTACCAATCCAGCCCAGGCCGGCGCGTTGTGCCAGGTCGCGCTCCAGGACGGGGCCGGTGTCGGTGTACCAGCGGTTGGGGACGGGAGCCCCGGTTTCGGCTTCGATAAAGGCTACCAGGGCTTGCAGGCGCGGTGGAATGAGTTCATGATAGTCATCTCCCCAGGCATAAGAAGCCACCCTCCCTTGCGTGGGGGCAGGCTCTTCGGTGGTTTGGGGGGTGTAGCGCATTCCCAATACCAGGAGGCTTTGGCATTCTGGCAAGATGAGGCGCGGGTTGGCACGGCGAGCGAGGGCGCGTTCGCTGGCCAGGTAGTGCATGGTGCCGTGCCGACCCGCCGCAACCCATTGCGCATAGGCGTCAAAGTGAGGCGGTGGATCACAGGTGGTAATGCCCACCAGATCAAACCCTAGTTGACGGGCCTGCGCTTTGATGCGTGCTTCCAGACTCATCAGCGTTCTACGCGGAACGAAGACCACACACCCCGGTCGCCATTTGGAGAGCCGTCGGCATCCAGGAGCAGCATGAAGCGTACTTCTTTGCCGGCCAGGTCGTCCAGGCTGAGGTCCACTCTGACCGGTTTTCCATCGCAGGTGTGCTCCCATTGCCCCAGCGTGTGGACGGTGCTGTCGCTGGTGTCTTTGTAGCGGATGATGAAGACCGCTTTGCCTGGGCCGCACGACCCATCGCTTTCGGCTTGAAAGGCTAGCAGGCCTTTGAGCCGGTCGCCGCGATAAACCTGGTAAGCCGGGTAGGTGCCGCTGACGACGCCATCGTTGTTTTGTGGGGGGATAGTGAGCAGTACGGTGCCGGTCGCGCGTCCATCTTCCAAGGTGAGCCCAGATTTGATACCGACTGCGCCGTGTGGGTCGCTCTCGGCGCCGTTGTAGGTCAGGCTGCCCGTTTCGGTGCTGGTATCGTATTCCCAGGTGGCATTGGAGGCCTGGGACAGAAAGTCGAAGGTGATGCCGCCGGGCAGTGTGACCTTGATGCGTACCCAAAAAGCCTTGTTGGCTTGCTCACCGATGCCGAAGGTAACGCCTTTATCGTCGCGTAGCAACCAATCGCCCTGATAAGAACCCAAATCGTTGGGGGCCGTCAGGCTGACGGATAGATCTACCGTTTGGTTGGGGGCAACAGTGGTGTTGAGGGGGACTTCTACCGTGTCTCCCATTTTATCGCCTTCGGAAAAGACCAGCGCGTAGTTGGTGTTCCAGGTACAGGTACCGGTGTTCTTCAAGCGCCAGGTTTTTACAAAGGTATCGCCGGGACGGAATTGTGAGTCATCCGGTACGGTTACATCGGTGATGAAATCCGCTCGATTGCAGGGTGTCGCCGGGGTGTTGGTAGAAATGGGGATTGGCGTGCTGGTTGGCGCACCGGGGGCGGCGGTGTCGGTCGGTGCAGGGGGCGTGGTGGCCAGGGGCAACATCGTGACCGGTGCAGGCGTGATCGTGGGTTGGGAGGTGCCTGCCAGGATGGTTTGTTGGGCTGCGATTGTTTGTGCTGCAATGGTCTCGATGTTCGCGGCGGGGGGTTGGGTGGCCGGATTGTTGGCCGAGGGTAAATTACAGGCCGTTAGTCCTATGAATACAAATAGCAGAATGGCGATAATTCGAGGGCGCATACTTCCTCCTCAGGAGTGAGATAACAGATGGAGACAAAATGTTTTGGGAAGACTTCTCTAAAATTATTGTACCCCTTTGCGTTGTTCATGTGCCTTGCAATCTCGTAGAAATGATGTAGGCTATTAGAGATGTGAAGAGAGGCCCATTCGTTGACCAATCTTTGATCAAACCCCAGTCTCAGGCCGGTGAGCCACGAGCGTATTTTTTTGCACCCGCGAATAACTGCCCGATTGGGCGTATTGGTTCTTCGACATTGAAGGGTTCACGCAAAGCAGGTTCCTCGGACTGAAGTCCTGCCTCAGTTCGTGAAAGGGGTAGCGGAGGGCATTGTCCTCCGCTACCCCTTCAGACCAAAAGATTTCCACAACCTGAGCGGGTGGCCTCGCGACATCGTACTCGCAGGGTGGGTT